>JAFYZW010000047.1 GCA_017548545.1 Bacteroidales bacterium
CGTACAGTTCTTCCCCGAGATGTATCACAAATGCCTGAAGCTTACCCTGCACCTCCCATGCTCGCATCTTCGCATGATGTTCCAGATGTTGGGCTTCGGATTGGCCGCCTTGCTTGTGTGCTTTGGTCTGAATTATCTGATTCTTTGGTTGACCATGCGTTCATCCCTGGCACCAGAGCTTTATGGCAAGATGCTGCTTGTGGCACTGCCATGGTATCTGGCAGGTTTTGCTGCTTATCTGTTGAGCGCTTGGATCATCCTCGAAGGCTCGTGGACCCGTCGCATCTTCAACCTGGTGGTGATGTTCCTTTGTCTGAAGGTTTTCTACTTGAGCAGTTTCCCTGGCGCATACGTGCCATTTCTGCCTTGTCTTATTGTCTTTGTTTTGGCATGCGTTCTGCTGCCTTGGATTAGTATTGACCGTTTCAAGAAAGGAATAGAATGATGCGAAAACTTGCAAATATCATCCTCGGCATCCTCATCGCCCTGCTTGTTGTTTGGGAATTGCCGTGGCTCTACAACAATTATGCCGTGAGCTTCCTGCATGGCGATGAGATTGGTGGGCAGCCTTTCACGCTTTACAGCGGATTGGCCGATGATTTTATTCAGAATACCGATGGTTCCCAGGGCCGTCGCGGTGTTTCCGGAAAGACTTATACGGTTGAGGAGGCCGACTCCCTGCTGCCGTTCTTCTGGACTACCCAGCTGGTGAATGCCGGACGTTTGCCCGACACTATCCGTGGCTTTGCCGTATCGCCTCAACTCATTCGTCAGACCAACATCAATTATCATCGTCGTGCCTACGATACCCATACTAACCGCCCCAATTGCGGCCTTTGGCTTCTGCTCGAATCCATGCCCAAGCGTGTGAACCTTGAGGATCCTGACGATGCTTTCCGTTTCACGGCCGATGGCATCGAGTTCCTCAACATGAACACCAATACGCTGAAGCCAAAGAAGAGCAAACTCTTCACCGATGCATTGGTCAAGAAGGGTTTCGCATTCCCTGTCCACGAGCTCGATGGCAATCCTGACACCCGCAAGGACTATGACGAAGGCTACCTGCTCATCGACAACAACCGCAAGATGTATCACATGAAGATGACGGCCGGTCAGCCATACGTCAGAAAGATTGAACTGGAGGACGAAACGGTTGTGCCTCGGTTCGTCTTTGTTACTGAGTTCCGTTCGCGCTGTCTGCGTGGACTGATGACCGATGAGAACAATGTGCTCTATGCCATCACGCCCGATTATGAAGTGAAGCCCATCGGTGAGGGCATACATTTCGACCCGACGCAGAACAACATGATGATTATGGGTAACATGCTCGACTGGACCATCCGTATCACCACGGCTGAAGCCGAGGAGTTCTATGCAGTGTCGGCCTTCGACTATTCGCTGCTCAAGTCCTTTATCGCACCCTATAGCTCCGATCCTTATCTGCCCGGTCTGCATTTCACCGAAACCATCGACCGATGGGTGAAACCCAGGTTCAATTAATATTATAGAACTATGAAAACCATCGCAATTATTCCTGCTCGTTATGCGAGCACGCGTTTCCCGGGCAAACCGCTGGCCTTGCTTGGCGGCAAGCCCGTCATTCAGCGCGTCTATGAAAAGGTGGCCCCTCATGTTGATATGGCTGTTGTAGCTACCGACGATGACCGTATCTACGATGCCGTAACAGCCTTCAATGGTCGTGTTGTCATGACTTCGACTTCTCATCGTAGCGGAACCGATCGTGTCAAGGAAGCTTACGACAAGCTCGTCGAGGCTTTGGGTACCGAATATGATGTGGTCATCAACGTGCAGGGCGACGAACCATTCATCGATCCCCGACAGATTCAGGCTGTGAAGGATTGCTTTATGGATGCTGCAACCGAGATTGCCACCCTCGTCAAGCCGTTCCATGCCGACGACGGACTTGAAGCGCTCCTCAATCCGAATTCCCCGAAGGTTGTGGTGGGCAAGAGTGGCCAGGCACTGTACTTCAGCCGTTCGGTGATTCCTTACCTCCGAGGCATACCCCAGGAGGAGTGGCTTGCTCGACACACATTCCTGAAGCACATAGGTCTTTACGCTTACACACCTAAGGCATTGGCCCGAATCACATCGATGGCACCAACACCCCTTGAACAGGCCGAGAGCCTGGAACAGTTGCGCTGGCTTGAGAACGGAATGCGTATTGTCGTCCGTCAGGTAGATATCGAAACCGTCGGAATCGATACACCCGAAGACCTCGAGCGTGCCGAAAAGTTCCTGACAGAAATCAAGCGTAGAAAGGGTTCATTGTAAGATAAGGTGGCTTTTTCTGGGTTGAAAAAGCAAAATATTTGCTTGAAAGTTATTTGGATATAATGGATTTGGAGGTTATTTATAAATTTCATATATTTGCCACAACATTTTCACACAAAATATATGAATCTACCTCCAATCGTAGTGGCAAAGCTAGAGGAACGTACCGGTATCAGCTTGGGCAATCCTTCTGATCGTGACATTCAAGTTCTTTCTAAAGCCATAGAAGATGCCACCAAGAGCCGTCTCGGCGTCAATACCTTGAAGCGCCTTTTAGGACGAATCGCTGATGACACACATCAGTCTCGCCCTGGTACCCTTAACGTGATAGCTCAGTATCTTGGAAGTCCTAACTGGCCTGCGTTGCTTCTTGCATTAAGCAATGGCAGCAGTTCTTTCACCCGAGTAGAAGGGGAGTTGCGCACCTCTGATCTCGTGAAAGGACAAGTTGTTGAAATAACCTATCTTCCCAATCGCAAGCTTCAGTTCACTTATTTGGGTGATGAAATGTTTGAGATTACGGCAAATGAGAACTCCAAGCTTCAGTTAGGTGATGCTTGTTCCATTTCTTCTTTTATCTTACATTATCCTCTTATCATTCGCAACGTAGTGCGTCAGGGAGTAGTATTAGGCAGCTACTCCGCTGCTCGTGCAGGAGGAATTATCACTGTCAAAATCCTTAAGTGATTTATTGCACAACCCCATGGACAAGAACCTGATTGTCTCTGGGTTTATCCAGATTAACGACGAAATAATCTCGGCTGATGACATAGTGCCGCTTCCTGAACGTTGCGGCTCTACATGTTTGTGCTATATGGTGAGGTATCAGGGCAAGCGATACCTCATGAAACGCCTTCGTCCCGAGTTCGCCGACAATCCCCGTTATCTGGAACTATTCCGCAAAGAGTTCGAGACGGGTAAGCGTCTGTCGCATGAAAATCTTGTCGAATACGTTTCGATGGGAGAAGATATCGATGGATGTTACATCGTCATGGAGTATGTCGATGGAGAAACTATCGGGGAGCGAATGACCAAGAATCCCTCTTACTTCGCCGATCCGAAGCACGTCAGTCGCCTATTCTCCCAGTTGCTTTCTTGCTTGAGCTATCTGCATCATCATCAGGTGCTACATCTCGACTTGAAGCCCGACAACATCATGCTGACACGCATCTCGGACGATGTCAAACTCATCGATTTGGGTTTTTGCTACAGCGATAGCTACGACCTCTCGATGGGGCGCAACGGC
>JAFYZW010000048.1 GCA_017548545.1 Bacteroidales bacterium
GCATCGAGCAGATACATGCCTCCCTGCAAGGTGACATGGCCTTTCTGGGAAGGGCGATTCCATGCAGCATGCTGGAAACTGACATTTCGGAATATGATGTCGTGCACAGGGCGTTCGAGCGAACCATTGACTTCGACGATAGTATTGAGCACAGGTGCAGTTAAGGTTAATGTGGCTGCATCCCTTTGCCCTTCTTCATGTGTATAGAAGATGTTCCCCGTAGCATTATCCTGATACCATGTGCCCTGCGTAAGGAAACTGGAACCTCCAAGAAGGTTGAATGAGGACGTTCTCAATACACCGTCTCCCCTATCCTCGTTGACCACAGGTTGCGGCCAAGGGTGCTCAAACTCCAATCGGGATTCAGGTTCTTCGAATTTCAGTTTGACAATGTCTCCTTCGACAACGAAACTCTTCACGCGAAGGATGGCAATTGCCCAACGCTGATGAAGAATCATCTCAAGGTTGCGGATCTCTTCCTGCACATCGCCTTGAATAACACTTTGGAAAGCGGAAAGGGGAATCCAAACCTCGCGCTCTTCCTTCCGAAAGTCGATGATGTTGATCATACTGTCGAGAGGGACTAGCGAAGCGTGAGGCAACTTTCGGTCATCATTCCAAAGTAGTCGAACATCGATACTTCGACGTCCTACGATTGGCGAAGCGGTATATACGGATGACCCATGGGTCTTCGACATCTGCAAAGGCATACCACCGCTCAAGATAGATTTTCCGTTCTCTGCACCGACAATAACTGTTGGCGACGAGGGCGTACCACTATCTTCGGGACGCACGAACAACGTCTCACCAAGATAATAGGTGCCCTCAGCAAGGTGAATATACAAGGTGTCGGTCGCTCCTACCCGATGGAGACGACGCATTTCTCGAGCTTCACGAAGCGCTTGATGCGGAGTCATACCATCAGGAGATGAATATATATGCACAGGTTCTGCCACAGATACAGATCCCAGCAAAGACATAGCCATAGCCAGCAGTACAAAAGATGCTTTCATGTCGTACGTGCGTGCGTGTAATAAATTATGAATTTTCGGGGGCAAAGATAATAAATAATTATGAATGCTGCAAATTTTTATAGAGTTTTTCACAAAAATATTAAGTAGCAGCATCTCAATAAAAAGGGCTACGCTCACGCGCAACCCTCT
Organism: Bacteroidales bacterium; assembly: GCA_017548545.1. GTDB lineage: Bacteria > Bacteroidota > Bacteroidia > Bacteroidales > UBA3663 > Liminaster. The sequence continues at coordinate 1,164 of JAFYZW010000048.1, forward strand.
TTCACTTCTAAATTAGTACCAACTATTTCTTCTTAAACTATTCAATTAATACTGTTTTGACGCTGCAAAGATAAGGGCAAAACAAAAGCAAGCCAATACCTACTTTTTGGTATTTTGCTCTTTTCACTCAATTTTGGACTATTTTGGGCAATAAAAAAAAAGAAAACCACCCTCACAAGCTACACTCATGAGGGTGGTAAAGTTGGTACTGAAGTGATAAAAGTTCTGAAAAACTATCTTCGATTATAACTCAATCTTCTTGTACCTTGGAACGAGGGCATGCATGATGTTCCATGCGATAAGATATGCCACAGCGCAGATGCAGAACACGATCATGTAGGCAGCAGGCTTGCCTTCGAAGCCGAAGAACGTGAAAGCCGAGCCTTGACCGGCAGCATAGTCGAAGAGCACACCTGAACCCTTGTTGATGCAGAACGAGCCAAAGCCGCCCATCATCTGGCCGACACCCGTGATGGTGGCGACACAAGACTTCGGGAACATATCACCGACGGTGGAATACAGATTGGCTGACCATGCCTGATGTCCAGCGCCAGCAAGACCGATGATGATAGCTGGCCACCAAGCGCTATATGCACCAAGAGGCTGAGCGAAGAGTGCGAAGATCGGGAAGAATGCGAAGATCAACATCGCACGCATACGTCCTGAATAGGGTTCCATGCCTTTCTTCTCGACGAAGAGTTTTGGCAGATAACCGCCATAGATCGAGAGGAAGGTTACGATGAAATACAAGGTGAAGATAAGAGCCTGACCCATACCCGACGATGCCTTGTAGCCGAACTGATCCTGGAAATAGGCAGGTGCCCAGAAGAGGAAGAACCACCATACGCCATCGGTGAAGAACTTGCCGGCAACGAATGCCCAGGTCTGCTTGAACTTAAGCGTTTCGAGCAAGCCAATCGAAGGCTCATTAGCCTCAGCGGCAGCGGCAGCTTCTGCAGCAGCAGCTTCATCGGCATCATCCTGCTGGATGTATTCGAGCTCAGCACGGTTGACATGGCTTGACTTCTCTGGCTTGTCATACATGAATGTCCAGAAGAACATCCAGACGAAGCCGAGTGCACCGATGATGATGAATGCCATCTCCCAACCCCAAGCCTTGGCAAGTGCTGGAATAGTAAGAGGTGCTGCGAGAGCGCCTACCGAAGCACCGGCATTGAAGATGGAGGTTGCGAACGCACGGTCCTTCTTGGGGAAGTATTCGGCCGTGACCTTGATTGCAGCGGGGAAGTTGCCTGCCTCGCCCATAGCAAGGACAGTACGACAGAAGAGGAAGAGATAGACAGAAACCGTAGCAATAGCAACTGCGATCTCTGAGCCGGATTCAACAGCACGAAGAGCATTGGTGTCAGCCAAGCCCACATACTTCATGGTAACCCAACCGCAAGCAGCGTGCATACATGCACCAAGACTCCATACGCCAATAGCCCAGAGGTAGCCTTTCTTGGTACCCATCCAGTCGATGAACTTACCTGCGAAGAGACAAGCTACGGCATAGATGATGGAGAAGATACCGGTGATTGTGCCATAATCGTTATCTGTCCAATGGAACTCAGGCGCAATGAACTCCTTCCAGGTCATCGACAACACCTGACGATCCAGATAGTTCACCGTGGTAGCAACAAACAGAAGGACGCAAAGGTACCAGCGCCAATTGGTTTTCTTTTCAAGAGGATTGTTTCCCATAATTCGTCAATTACTTCTTGAATGATGCAATGTACTCGAAGCACTCCTTGCACTTGTTGGTAAC
>JAFYZW010000004.1 GCA_017548545.1 Bacteroidales bacterium
ACGAACTTGGTGTCGATGCGGTTCATCTGCTTTACGGCACTCATCTCTTCGAGCGAGATGGTGTCGTAAGTCTCAAGCACTTCGTTGACTTGCCTGAATATGGATTCTCGGGTTTCGGCCATAGCCTTAATACTAAGCAATATTGTTTTTGCAAGGTGCAAAGATAGTTCTTTTTTTGCAAATGATGGTCTTTTGAGGAAGAAAAACAACATTTTTCACTATTTTTATGTAAAATGGCAGATAATCGATAAAAAATAAGCATTTTTTTGTCATTATTTGACTCGTTTTTTGGTAATGTTGCGAGAAAATGTTACCTTTGTGGCACGAATTATTATATAGTATGATGATACGCTTGTCAACCCCTAATGACGTGCCCGCCATCCTTCATCTTATCGACGAAGCGCGTAAGAAGATGGTGGCCGAGGGCAATGTTCATCAGTGGTCCAACGGACATCCTTCACGCTGGCAGATTGAGACCGACGTGGAGCGTAGTGTCAGCTATATGATCGAGGAGGATGGCGAGCCTGTGGCTACCTTCGCACTCATCGAAGGGCCCGATCCGACGTATGCCAGGATCTACGACGGCCAATGGCTCAACGATAATCCCTATTACGTGATCCATCGTGTGGCTTCGGGCCCCAAGGTACATGGCGTGATGCGTACTGTGCTCAACTACGCATTCGGGCTTACCGACACTGTGCGTATCGATACGCATGCCGACAACAAGACGATGCAGGCGTTGCTCAAGAAGTATGGATTTACGTATTGCGGCATCATTCATTTGGCCAATGGAGACCCTCGTCTGGCCTTCCAGAAAACCATAACATCGAAAGAGAAATGAAACCTAAGGACCGCTTGAGCGAACTCATCGCACAAGGCGAACACCAGCAACAGGACTTCAAATATGAGATTTCGAGTGTGAGCAAGATTGCCCACAGCATCTCGGCCTTCGCCAATACGGAGGGCGGGCGGCTGCTCGTCGGCGTGCGCGACAATGGCTCGATAGCAGGTGTGCATAGCGACGAGGAAATCTACATGATAGACGCTGCTGCCCATACGGGATGTCGTCCCGAAGTCGATTGTACTTGGGAGAACGTGAAAGCTGAAGGCCACACGGTGCTTATCGCCACCATTCCTGCTTCTGACAATCGTCCCGTCATGGCTCGCGAAGAAGATGGACGATGGAGGGCATACGTGCGTGTTGCCGACGAGAATATCGTTGCCACGCCCGTACATCTTGCCCTTTGGCGCAGCGATCAGCATGATGCCGGTACGCTGATGCGCTTCACCGAGCAGCAATCGATGGCTCTTGACGTGCTGGCCAAGGAAGGGGATGCCGGTCTCACGCTCAATCAGTTCTGCCGTCGCGTTACGCTCTCACGCAAGACCTCCATTCGTCTGCTTGCCAACCTTGTGCGGTTCTCGCTGGTCCGTATGGAATATCGAGCACAGCAGTTCCGTTTCATTACCACAGGCGAAGAGATTTCGGGCATCGTAGTGCGTGGCCACCAATTGGGTCGTCGCTTGGGTTATCCCACGGCAAATATTGCACTTTCGGTCCCCGAAGCCGACCTCCCGCGTCGTGGTGTGTATGCAGCCATTGCTACATTGAACAATGGCAGCCGTTATCCTGCCATGGTCAACATCGGCTATCGCCCCACGGTCGAGAACGAGCACCATCTCACCATCGAGGCGCATCTCATTGGCTTCAGTGGCGACCTCTACGGAGAACGACTCCACCTGCGTTTCATCGATAGGATTCGCGATGAACGCAAGATGGAGTCGCTCGATGACCTTAAGGAGCAGTTGACTAAAGACCTGCAGGCTGTCAAGAGCTGCCTTTCAAGTGTCTTATTTCTTTAGTATCTTCTGGCTTTTACCATCTTTCTGGATGATGAAAAGGCCCTTTTCAGGAGCTGCAAGCTCTTTGCCGTCGATGGTGTAGTAACGTTGGGTTCCATCGTCTGTGGTAACGCGATCCAATGGAGACATGTCCATCTCGAAGATGTCGTAGAACTTGTTCCAATAGATAACGCGGCGGTATTCATCGACAAGCCCCGTGGGCACAAAGAGGGGTTTGTAGAGAAATACGTTGTCGTCGAATGCCTGGAACGGCAATGGGGAGTAGCGGGGTTGCTCGATGAGCGAAATAACTTTTTCTATTGGACATCCCTTAAAGGCATCTTCACCTATGCTCTGAACGTTTTTCTGTATAATCACTTCTTTGACCTGAGAATTCAAGAATGCTTCCTGGCCGATGGTTTTCAGATTGTAGGGAAGAGTGATCGTGAGTCCCTCGCCATTCATACCACTAAAGGCTCTCCAGTCAATAGTCTCAACTCCATCGTTGAATATTACTGAAGATAATGGCGTACCGGAGAAGGCATCTGATTCAATTTCGCGCAACGATTCGGGGAATTCGATCGATTGGAGCTTGCTCCCTGAAAACGCACCCGAACAAATCTTTTGTACGCCAGCAGGCAGGATGATGGATGTGATGGAACTTCGACAGAAAAGGCCAGCAGGTATTTCGAGAATGCCTTCTGGCAAAACGGCTTCCTCCAAATCCTGACAATCGCAAAAGATGTTCCAGCCAAGTTGCATTAAGCTGTTGGGCAAGCGAATAGCCTTCAGTCCTGATGCCATGAACGCCTCGTAGCCGATGATTTCAAGTCCTTCAGGAAGTTCTATTTCTGTCAGTCCCTTTTGGTTCTTGAATGCACCAGTCCCGATGGTCTTCAATCCCTCGTGAAGAATCACCGATTTGATCATTACATTGCGGAATAAAAGAACGGGGATGTCTGTGATTGTCGAAGGAATATCAACTGTGTCAATGCGCTCCGTCCACATTTCATTGCGGAAAGGATTGTCGAATCCCACGACAGTGTATTCATCGGAATCGATCGTTATCGTCGATGGGATAATCAGATTGCGACCATTGTACTCGAAATACTCATTATAGGGTTTCCCTCTGTAGGCAGGCACTGTTATATAAGTGCTGACGAGGGCCTTCTTGGTGCTCGCGTCGAACTTATAACAGATGCTGTCGATGATACGGCAATCGTCGGGAATAGGAAGGGTCTCGCTCTTCCCATGGGATGCAAATGCCAAAGCGAATGTTGCCGTTATGGCAAGCGTTTTGATAAAATGTAATTCCATAATTCAAAATGTTATTAGTGAAAAATACTGGTCTTTGTTTTCGATTGGTCGAAATGGTCACTTCTATAAAACAACAAATGCTTTCATTGATATTTAGGTGAAAATGGCATCGTCTCTGGCTTCAATAGCCGAGACTCAGCCGGAAAATTGTGACCTCCAATAGGTCACATAAAATTGCTGACGCATAAAATATAGCTGGTCGATGTGGTGATCAAATTTGGACGAGCTTTATTTTATGCGCGAAGCGCAATTTTTTGCAGGTATTGGACCTGCAATTTTCCGGATTGTGAGACGGGCTATTGAAGCCCATGTCTCAAATCCATTTTCACCTCCTTTACTTGTTATTATTCGTTTTGTTTTGTAGCATTGTCACCACCAGATTTGCTGATCGTTCTCGTAGGTGAACAGTCGTTCTTCCTTTCCTTTCGTCAGGTTATGGAGGATATAGAGTCCGCCAGCGGGCACATTGTTGAAGGTCAGATAGTCATCGGTGGCGACTTTTCGTTCTACCTCATTCCATTGGCAATTGTCCCAATAGCAGAGGGCATAGAGGTCTCCCTTTTCTATCGTGTTGCCATCGTTGCGTGCAATGAAGCGAAGGCGACTGACCTTCGACGGCTTGTCAAGTTGCAGACCAACCCACTGTCCGTCGGCTGCCAACGCATGGAAGCCCGTGAGAATATCTCCGTCAAAGACGGTCTCCTTTGTCTTTTCCGGCTCCCCGTCGGTGCCGATTATTTCGCCGACAATCTGGTTGCCGTCCTTGTCGAAGAAGGCCAGCTCATTGATGTTGCAATGTGAACCAGCAGGGCCCAAATAGCGGAGATACTTGTATGCCTTGGCGTCGTGGACGGGAATGTCGTACCAGTTGCCATTGGTGACTCCTTCAAACTGATAGAAGTTGGTGACGTTGGCGAAATCGGCATCGTTCGAACCCTGGAAGAGTCCGCCACCCATCTTGTAATTGATCTCGCTGTATTTGCCCAGAAATGGGAATTTGCGCGTGAGTACCATAGAGACCGTCTCGTTGCCTGTGATGCAGATGTCAGTTACCGTACCATCGCCCGCTACAAGGAACGGATTCCCGAAGAGTTTGAGTTTCCCTTTCTCATATAACGCAGCCATATATACGATGTCGGGGCCCATAAAGTTGAACCTGACCTTTCCGTCTTTGATTCTTCCATAATGCACAGGCACCCATTTGGCGTTGTCGAACACACAGATGTAGGCAACTCTCCTGCTGGCGTACTCATCAGGGACGGGACGTTCCACGTCGTGCGTATTGTCATAATACTCGTCTGTGACATCGGTCATGTTCATCGTCTTGAACAGGGGAGGGATGGAAGACTCGTGGGCGAATGCCTCGGCCATGTCCTTGTTCAAGCTGAACCTGCGG
>JAFYZW010000049.1 GCA_017548545.1 Bacteroidales bacterium
TCCCTGACGATAATTGAGTCGTTTCAGTCTGGCCTTGTATTGCGCCAAAAGATCCTTTTCGAGCTGCTTGAAATAGACTTTCTGCTCCGTTTCGGTCATGTGCTCCATGTCGAAATAGGCCTGAGTCATCAATCGACGTGCGTCCTTGGCAATAGGAAGCGTCTTCTTCACGTCGCGCACCATCATCATGAACTCCTTCTCATGCTGCTTGTTGCGGAAATGCTTCTTCGTGAAACAATAGACATCCCGCAACTGCACCACGGCAATGGTGTCGCCTGTCATAAGGTCAATCTCGGCGGGATACTGATGTTCCGCCAGGACAATGATCTCCTGTGCCGTAATCCTTGAAGAATACGACATGCCGAGTGCTACGAAGAGCACTGTCAGCAGAGAGAACGTGTATGTGCGAAAGATACCGGTCATTTTGCGCTGCAAAGATAACGCAAAAAATTTAAATCCATGCAAAAAAAGTCTTTTCTTTTGCTTTTTTTAGGTTTTTACGGCTGCTTTCTGTCCATTTTTGGGCAGGATGTGGCATTTTTTGAGCAAGAAAATGACCTGAACCTCGATTGGCAGGAACAGATTCTGCAACAGATTGACATCGAGAATCTGGGGGAAGCCGCCTATGGCGAACTCATCGATGAACTCAGCGACCTCGTCATCTGGAGCGACACCACGACTTCGTCGATCCTCGACGGACGCCTGAAGAAAAATGTCATCTGGAGCAGCAACCGAACCCTCAACCAGCGTGCGGGCTACATCGACCAAAGTGCTGGACGACAGTCGTTGAACAAGGCTTATCTGGGCGACCCGTGGCATCACAGCGTGCGCTACAGGTTGCAATACGGCAAGCATTGGCAAGCTGGCCTCAACATGGAGAAAGATGCCGGCGAAACATGGCGACACCAGTTCCCCGCTTTCGACAGCTGGCATGCGTTTATTCGAGCCAAGGACATCCGCATTACTTCGAACCTGAAGCTACAGGATGCCGTCGTGGGGCACTATCGGCTTCGCATGGGTTGTGGATTGCTGATCAACCAGGGTTTCTCGCTCGGCAAACAATACCTGAGTCGGCAACTCACGCAGCAACGCACCAACACCATCAGCCCCTTTGCTTCGAATGCTGAATACGGCTATATGCAAGGTACTGCGATGAATCTGCGTATAGGCGAACACTTCTCCCTCCTGCCCTACGTTTCGGCCCGACAGATTGACGGCACCTACCATAGCGACCGACATGTTCTCACTGCCTTGCAGGACGATGGATATCATCGGACCCAAACCGAAGACAGTCATCGCCATGCGGCTTGGGAGATTGTCTCGGGTGCCCGTCTGGGATGGCGTGGCGAATGGTATGACGTGGGAATACATGGCACCTACACCCAATTGCAATACGATTACATCAGAAACAATCTTTATTACAACACCAATTATTTCCGTGGACACCAGTTCGCACAGTTTTCGGCCGACTACACCTTCCGCGCCTTTGGAGCATTCCTGCGTGGAGAATTTGCCGTGGATGACAAGGGAGCGATTGCCAATCTCACCGCCTTGCAGTATGGACTAACCGACAACTGGACCACAACACTACTCTATCGCTATTATGGATTGAAGTATCGTCAACTGCATGGATCGTCATTGGGCGAAAACAGCGAGATGCAGGGCGAGCAAGGCGTCACACTGAATATCGACGGACAAATCTCGGCACATTGGCAGCTACAGGGTATGATGGACTTGTTCTGGTTCGGACAACCCCAATACGGCATCCGCGACAACACCTCACAAGGATTGGAAGGCATGGTGCGTCTGCTTTATTCTCATCGAAAAGTGAACGGGTCGCTGGCCTATCGCATCAAGAAGAAGGGCGATTATTTCCGGCATTCATTCGACGGTATGCTCAGCATCGAGCCCAACGGATCGTTCTCCAGCAAGACACAGCTTCGCGCGCGTATATATAATAGGAAGAAGGACGATATAGTCACAAACTCCTATGGCTTCGCCGTGAGCCAATCGTTCGCATGGAATTGTTCGACGTGGAAAAGCTGCCCATTCTCGCTCGTCGGACAGGCCTGTTATTTCCACACCGATGACTACGACAGCCGAATCTACCTCACCGAGAAAGCTATCCTCTATGGCTTCGGACTGCCCATGCTCTACGGCGAGGGTCTGCGCTACAGCGTGACAGGCACCCTGAAAATAGGCCCACATATCAATGTGGACCTGAAATGGGCTATGACAAATTATGCGAATCGAGCCACCATCAGCAGCGACCTGCAGGAAATCAAGGGCAATAACCAGCAGGATCTTTGGCTTCAGTTGAGATTGAAACTATAAATAATCCTGATATTCCAGATGGTCTAGCCCTTCACCGCGTAGTTCTCTTTGCTATATACTGATCGAACTGCTCCTTGTAAGCATCGGTGACACGAATAATTTGTTCTCCGATATAGACACAGTCGTTTCGATCGATACTTCTGATATGACTCAACGAGACAATGTAGGAACGATTGATGCGCATGAACCCTGACGACGGCAGCATTTCCTCGGCAGCAGTCATTGTCATGTGGGTGATAAATGGTTTCCGCTCACCCTCGATATAGAATTTCAGGTAATCCTTCATCCCCTCAACGTAAAGGATACGCGCAAGGGCAATCTGGTGTAACTCTCCATCGGCACGCAGGAAGATGACATCGTTCTTGTCGGTTGGCTCCACTTTTTCCGATGCGGCAGCTTCGGCATTTTCCTTCATGGCGAAATACTGTCGTGCCTTCTCGATTGATGCTTGGAACTTGATGTATCGGATGGGCTTGAGCAGGAAGTCAAGGGCATTGACCTCATAACTCTCGAAAGCATAATCCTTGAACGCCGTAGTGAAAATTACTCGGGTACGGTTATTATCGATAACATGAGCCAGTTCCATACCATTAAGGTCAGGCATCTGGATATCAAGGAAGAGCAGGTCAACCGGTTCACGGGTGAGCACGTCCAGTGCCTCAATGGAATCGGTGAAGGAACCTTTCAGCTCCAAATCGGGAATACGCCCTACAAAAGATTCAAGCAGTTTGACAGCCAATGGCTCGTCATCGACAATCATGCAAGTCATAATAGTATCTCAATCTTGATGTAATATTCGTCATTCTCCACCTTTTGTTCCCAAGAATACCTGTTTGGATAGCAGAGGTCAAGGCGTCGTCGGGTATTTTCGAGCCCGATGCCCGATCCGCTATGGTCAGTCTGGTCCTTGGGCAGATTGGTATTGCGACACTCGAAGATTATCTTGCCATCACGAACCTGCAAGCTCACACCGATGCGCGAATTCAGATTACTGCTCGTGCCATGCTTGAAGGCATTCTCGATAAACGATACGAAAAGCAATGGAGCAATCTGCTCATGGCCTGTTCCCATCTGGAAATCTTCGACTACCTCGGTCTTATCACTACAACGCAGCTTCATCATAGCGATATAGTTCTGCATAAATTCCACTTCACCAGCAAGTGGGACCAGAGGCTTCTGACTCTCGTAAAGTGCATAACGTAAGAGGTCGGAAAGCTGAGCAATGGCTTCCTGCGCCTGATTGGGGTCAATCTGCGTCAAAGAGGATATATTGTTGAGTGAATTGAAAAGGAAATGCGGATTGAGCTGGTTCTTGAGCCATACGAGTTCAGCCTCTATGGATTTTTGTTTTCCTTCCTGCAACTCAAGAGCCCTCCTATTTGCACAAATATATCTACGATGCAAAATGGCAGTAGCTATCACGCAGAGATCCAAAGAGAACATGACCGACATGAATGCATTTACTCCGATTCTTGCAATTTCATGCCATTGTTCAAAAGGTTCTTCCCTCAAGCCCATTTCACCCGCAATCTGGAATCTAATGTAATGGACATTCGCCAACAGGATTGCGCCAATAACTGCAAGGATGAATTTTGCCGTCTTCCCTTTCTCCAAATAACGGGGAATAAGAAAATAAAAACTCAAGAAAAACAAGAAGACAAATGGCAAAATAAGGATTGCAGACAATGAGAAGCAATAATATACTTTACCAGCAGGATTAAAAAGATACAGCAATAATCCAGGTATCAATATGATACCCACCCAAAAAAGCAGTTGGATGGATAGAAGCACCATATCCTGTCGTCGGGAGTCTTTCATAGAATAACATGTTTTCAATAATAACGTATAATCGGGACAATTATTTTATGAAATTCAAAATTTTAGAGAAAAAGAACCCCAATGCATTCTGCATCGGGGCCACATTCTATCAAATCATTATTCTTTGTTGGCTTGCAAAGCTGGATTGGTAACGCGCTTCCCTGTTGCGACATCGAACTGACCTATCTCTTTGGTGGGGTTAACCTTGTCGATGGAGAACACACGACCCATGACTAAGTTTCCATCGTTATCGAAGACCTTGACTTTATAAGCGCCCTCACTATGAAGGTTGAACTTGAAGTCATCGCTGCCTTTTACCTTTTGGTAAGCCACATACTCACTCTTACCGTCAGACAGCTGGAACAGTTCGACCTGATAGGTTTTGTGCAACTTCTTACGGCTTGAACTCGTCAGGCTACCTGTCACCTCATAGTTCTGCTGGGCATCATTGGTCTGTGCCTTTACGTCGTTACCACACACTGCCATCATAACGATGCTGAACATAATTGCAAAAATCTTTTTCATTGTTTTATTATTTTAAATTGTTAATACTGATGTTCTTGTCTTTTGACGCTGCAAAGATGAGACAAAAACGTCAGATAGAAAAAAGGATTTCGACGAAATACCGCAGTTTTTTCGACGAAATCCTTGTTTTCGATGTTTTCTTCAATGAAAAAGATCTTTATAGACTGCCTCCCCATGCCTTGACGCGTTCCTCCCAAGCCTTGCGTTCCTCGGCAATGTTGTAGCCTCTGGCTGAAAGGTAGTTGTTGATGCGGCCCTTGTACTTGTTGAAGACCTCATGCTTCTTGTTCGACGACTCGGCATCGATGGCCAGATCACGGGCTTCGCATAGCCACGCGTACAGCTGCGCCTTCTCCTCGTCGGTGAGACTGGGAATCATGTCGCAATAGGCATCGTAGGTCACCCGAACCTTATCGTAGGTCATGGCATCGAAAATGGCGATGATCTGCTCATGATTGAGGTAGATGCCCAGATTGGCGGGGAAGGCGAAATGGCTACGATAGAGACGGCTGTCGCATGCACCCCGTGCTGCTTCGATGGCCTGATTCCTTTCGTCGCCCGCCAGATTGCGCTTTGCCTGATTGATGAGCGTGTCGCGCTCGGCATAGATATCGTTCAGTTCGAAATAACGATTGATGACCAGATTGCGCACATTAGTCCTTGCCGGCTCGGAAAGCTCCAAACCCGCGATATTCTTCTCGCTGCGTGAGGTGATGGACGCCACGTACGAAGAGTCACGTCCGTCACTCTTCACTTCGACGATTTGCGCACAGAGGTCACAGCAGCCGATGCCGAACAGCAACAGCAGAAAGATGGTAGAAATCGGTTTCATTGGAATAAGTTTACCCCACCGTTTCGGGTGGGGTAAGTTTTTTTAGTTTGCAAGTGGATCGAAAGTGCCATTGGCACCTGCCTGATTATAGTCCTCCCAACCAATGGTCTGCTGGAGACCCTGATCGGATGCCATTGCAGCCTGTGGCAGACCGAGGAAGTAATACTTGGCGAAGAAGTGGATATACTGCTCCATGTGGTCGGAGGTATAGCCGTCGCCCTTCTTGGTCTTGCGAACGAGGAACTCGGCATAGAAGTCCTTGAGCGCCTTGCACTGCTCGGTGATGTCATAGCGCAGGTCGATGGCAGCGGGACGGCTGATTTCCTGATCGTTGAGCTCGAAGACAAGCGGGTCGTCGTTGATCGTAGTGCCTCCGAGACCTTGCTTGACAGTTTCCTCGCTGACACGGAACTCCAAGTTCTCGCGGCGCTGACCATTGAGAGGCGTGAAGCCAAGGTAAGCGCAAGTGTTGCCTCCCCATCCACTGAGCGTCCACGTGCTGGGGGCACCCTTGACCTCCGCGAAGTTGGCGCCACCATCGAAGAGGAGCCAGCGTCGCAGGTCGTCGAAGCGCTTGCCCTCGTAGGCAAGCTCGATCTGACGCTCGTAGAGCACCGCCGACAAACAAGCTGCCTTGTCGCCCGTTAGGCTGGCATCGAGTCCGCAGTCGCCGGTATAACCCACACGACGACGAATCTGACGAAGCAACTCAACAGCCTCGCCCATCTGTCCGGCACCGGCTGCAGCCTCAGCAAGGTTGAGCAGCACTTCGGCATAACGGATCTCGATGTAGGGGGCTGCAGAATAGGTGAAGCCCGAGACGGTAGTGGAGGCTGCCCAGCTGTAGAGCGGCGAACCATTCACGTCGGCATCGTCGGAACGTTTACGCACATACATGCCCTTGACGTTGGCGAGCAGGTTTTCGGCACCGTAGGTGTTGGACGACTCGATGTTGTCGCGATCATCGGCATTGTTGTACCATACATAGTTCCACAGCTCGTAATCGGCACCCTTGTTGTAGAGCGGGTTGTTGGGGTCGGCCAAGGTTGCATCGCCATTATAAGCCCAACGTACGCCCGGGAAGGCGAAGGTACGATAGAAGCGCGGATCGCGATCGAGGAACGGATAGTTGGGGTTATAGACGTAGTCGGAAGCCGGCAGCTTGGTGTAGGTGGCACATGAGGCGGGACGACGACCATCGGCCATGGGGAACATATCGACAATCATTGCCGAGGGGTTGAGGCCTGAACCGGAGGCATTCTTCGGACGAATGGAACGCTCCCAGTTGGAGTTCTTCTGCGTGTCGCCCGACTGGATGGTGTTGTAGCAGGTCTGGAACACGGCCTCGGGGCTGCTGGTCTGTGCGAACAGGGCAGCAAACGAGGCAGCATTGGGACCACTGGTCTGATCATAAAGGCCATAGCCGCACTGCTGAATCTTGGCGAGGTCGGCACTCATCTGGCTATAAGCTGTGGTCCAACGGCTCTCGTCGCCCGTGCGGTTGAAGAGAGGGCTGGCCCAGAGGAGCAGCACGCGACCCTTGAGTGCGAGAGCTGTACCGGTGGTGATGCGTCCCCAGTCTTCCGACGAGCGCCATCCACCGTGCGCGGTGGATGCTTCGAGCATAGTGGCCGACTTTTCGAGGTCGCTGAGGATGAACTCGATGCACTCGCGAGCACTGTTGCGCGGGTACTGTGTACCCTCGATGGGCTCTTCGACAGTGGTCATGATGGGCACACCACCATACCACTTGACGAGCTGGTAGTAGCACCAGGCACGGAAGAAATAGACCTGTCCGAGGAACATGTCCTTCTGCTCCTGCGGCAGCGAACCGCCCTCGATGCCCAGGATGGCGTCGTTGATGTTACGGATACGTCCCCAGACGGAAGCCTGGATGTTGTTCGACTGGTTGTGGAAATAGTCGGGCACGTTGTTGCCGCTCATCACTGTCAGTTCGTTGTCGGGATGCACGAAGACGCTGAAGCCCGAGAACTCCTCGGTCGATTTCGACTGGTCGTCGGCATTACCGGTGCAGTTGTACTTCCAGTTGGCATTGCTTCCCACGTCGGGCAGACACCAGCTGTAGATGTCGCTGACGCGCGAGTTGCAGCCTTCGTAAAAGTTGTAGATATCGACGTTGACGTTGTCGTAGTTCTTCTTCTCCTGAAGGAACGAGTCGCTGCACGAAGACAGGGCTACTGCCGAGATGGCAAGGAGGCTGAAGAGACTTATGCTATGATTCTTCATAATTGTTTTCGTAATAGTTATCGTTTATTCGGATTAGAAACTCAGACTTAGGCCGATGGTCCACTTGCGAAGGGTGGGATAGGTGCCGTAGCCGCCTGCCATCTTATCGGTATAGTGGTCGGGATAAGGATTGTAGAACGAGAAGAGGTTCTGGCCAGTGACGTTGATACGGACGCCATCGACACCCATCTTCTTAACCCAGCCCTTGGGGAGGGAATAGGCCAACGTGAGACGATTGAGGCTGACATTGGCATTGTTGATACGCCAGAACGTGGAGGTTGTGGCATTGACGCTCGAATAGGAAAGGTTGGGGTACTTGGCGTCGCGATTTTCGCGAACCACCACGTTACCCGAAGCGTCGAGCACATCCTGATAGGAGTACATGTTGTCGGGATTCCAGAACGAAGGCATGTTGGTGAAGGCCAGTCCGTCGCCGGGCTTGAGGGCCGAAGAGGGAACGGTGGTGTAGCTGCCCCACGATGCAGAAACCTGTCCGGTGATGGCGAGACTCTTCCATTCGAGGGTGAAGTTGGTGGTGAAGCCCCATGGATTGCTCGAACGTGTGGATATCTGCACCTGGTCATTCTCCTTATCGACGATGCCATCGGGAGCGGCATAGGTGCCATCGGCCTGCTGTGGTCCGCGCACATCCTTATAGATGAGCATACCGGGTTTCACATCATCCTTGCTCATGCCGAGGTAGGAAGTGATGCCGAAGCGGTCGAAGTACTCGTCGATGTCCTGATAGCTGCGGAACATGCCGAGGCATTGGAGGCCCCAGAGGCCGACATCGGAGCGCTTGTTGCGCTGCATCTGACGATAGATGTACTCGGTGGCCCAGTCGATGTTGAGCACCTTGTTATCGGTATAGCCGGTGTTGATGCCAATCTTATACTTCCAGTCCTTGCCGATCCTGTCCTTCCAATTGATCGAAAGCTCGACACCATAGTTGTCCATCTCGCCCACATTGAGGGCTGCCGACTGTGTACCGATAACAGTGGAAACCGACTTGTTGAGGTTGAGCAGCATCTCGCGGTTCCAGGTGTAGTATGCGTCGATGTTGATGCCCAAACGATTGCGGAAGGTGTTGAAGTCGATGCCGATGTTGCCCTTGTACGATTTGTCCCAATGGACGTTGCGGTTGACGGCCGAGTTGTTCTTGTTGATGGTGATGCGGTTGAGCGTCTCCTGGCTGGTGCCTGTACCGAAGGCGGGACCACGGTTGGCGTCCTGTGCATAAACCTGCATCCACTGCCATGCAGCGGTGTTGTCACGACCGGTCAGACCGAACGACGCACGCAGCTTGAGGTAGTCGATGCCCGGGCGGTCGGCAAGCCACGATTCCTTGGAGAGTACCCAGCCGATGGAGGCCGATGGGAACGTGCCCCAATAGTTCTCGGGAGCGAACTTCGTGGAGGCATCGGAACGCAGCAGGAACTCGAGAAGGTACTTGTCGGCATAGGCGTAGTTGGCACGACCGATGTAGGAGAGCGTGCCCGACTCGGAGCGGGTGAAGGTGGTCAGCTTGGTGTTAGCCACGGCCGAATTGGACTGTCCTGTGGTGAAGGGATAGGGATCGCTGACATAGCCGTAGAGATACTCGTTCTCAGCCTCACTGCGCTCTATCGAGAAGAGAGCGCCGAAATGATGCAGCCCGAAGTCGCGATTGTAGGAGAGGGTGAAGTTGATCTGATAGTTGTCGGTACGGTTGGTGTTGCGCGACAGGAACGAAGGCGAGCCATTCGAGATGGTCATCGCAGTGAAGTTGTTGATATCGAGGACGACGTCGTCGCCATAACCCTGTTCAGTGGGAGTGTACATGTGCGAGCCCGAGCCGTAGCGGTTGTGGAGCGTATAGATGGTATAGTCCGTGCCGTACTGGTTGGTCTTGCTATTGTTGATGCTCTTCGAGTAGGTGACACGTGCTGTGAGTCCCTTGAGGGGATTCCAGAAGCCAAAGTCGAAGTCAAGACTGCCGCTGAAGGTAGTGGTGTTGTTGACAGTCTTGCTGTAGTCGCCGTTGTCCTGAAGGGTATTGAACGAATAGTACTGGTCGGTGTTGACCGAAGCGTTGCTGGGGCCATAGGAAGCAATGGGTTTGCCATCGACCTCCTCGGGAATGTAATAAGGATGGGTGAGCAGCAGGTTGTAGTCCTTCTCGCTGCTGGTACCGCCCACCTTGACGAGCGGGGTGTTCTTGGTGCCATTGTCACCACTTACGGTGAGGTTGGCCTTGATCCACTTGCCAAGCTTGACATCGACGCCAGCGCGGTAGTTCCAACGGCTGTAGTCGAGACGTCCGAGGTTACCGTCCTGGTTGAAGTAACTGATACCTGCGAAATAGGAGGCACGATCGGTGGCACCACTCACATTGACCGAATGCTTCATGGTGAAAGCCGAACTCCAGTACTTGTCGAGCAGGTCGTAGTTGAGACCTTGCATGGCAGCAAGTTCGTCGGCCTGGAAGAGGTCGGTCAGACGGTTGAGCGAGGTGTTCTTGGGATTGGCTGCGGTGACTGCATTCCAGAGTCGGCCGTAGTCGTAGGCCGACAGCATCTTGGGACGGGCCACTTCGTCGGTGATACCCACAGTACCCGAGTAGCTGATCTTGGGGGCACCCTGTTCGCCCTTCTTGGTGGTGACAAGGATGACACCATTGGCAGCACGTGCACCATAGACGGCAGCTGCTGCGTCCTTCAGTACCGAGATGGACTCGATGACACTGGGATCAAGGTTATTGAACGCCGTTGCACCGAGGTTCTCGGTGACATTGCCCACCTTCACGTCATTGGGGTAGATATATCCGTCGATGACGTAGAGGGGTTCCTGTGCGGTGACGCCCACGTCGCCGAGCGAATTGGTGTCACGGATCTTGATGGTAGCGTTCGTACCGGGGCGTGCTTCGCCACCACTGACGCTCACGCCATTGACCATGCCGCTGAGGGTGGAGGCCAAGCCGCCACTCGACAGGTCCTGTATCTCGTCCATCTGCACGGTGGCCACGGCACCCGTGAGGTGTGCCTTCTTCTGCACGCCGTAACCCACGACGACAACATCTTCAAGCTGTTGGGCATCCTCCTTGAGGACCACCTGCTTGGTGTCGGAAGGAACAGTTTCGGTGATATAGCCGAGGAACATCACCTTGAGGGTGGATTTCTCGGGAGCCTGGATGACATAGTTGCCATCCACGTCGGTGATGGTACCTGTGGTGGTTCCCACGACTTGAACGGTAGCGCCGATGATGGGTTCGCCCAACTCATCGA
>JAFYZW010000050.1 GCA_017548545.1 Bacteroidales bacterium
ACTTTGATTAAATGATGAAAAGAAAGATGATGAGCATCATGCTCGCAGCCATCGCCCTGTGCGGATGTACGTCTGTCAATAGCGGAAAGACGTTGGAGGTAAAACTCGATCTTGTGGATTTCGGTGACACGGTAGTGGTCTTCGGATCCGACCAGGAAGAACTTGAATTTATCGGCAAGGACGGCAAGTTTGAGTTCGATTTGCAGGTGGATTCGGTTTGTATGGGCATACTGGTACAACCCAAGCTGCTGCGTGGCGACATGGAGGATGCACGTGTTTATTACTTACCCCTTGTAGGTGGCGAGACGGTGCGTGTGTGGGATACCGAAAAGATCCGCTACGATGTGGACGGTACCGGATTCTATGCCGATTATCACCAGATAGATCTCTTTAATGAGAATGCCGGAAAGGAGCAGCGCGAAAATTCTGCCAAATTACAGGCGATGAATGCCGACAGCAACATCAGTGAGGAGGAACGAGACAAGTTCATAAACGAGGTTTGCTTGCCCAGTTACGACCGCTACCAGCAGGCACTGATCGATTATTTGAAGGCACATCCCACGCAAGAGGCCGCCTTATGCCTGATCAGAAACATCGATGGCCTCGACAAGATGAAGGAGGCATATTCACTCCTCGATGCCTCAGTGCGCGAAGGCCGCATGAAGCCGCTCTACGACAGTTGGGTGCAGGCGGCAGAAGAGAGTCTCCGAGCCCAGGCAGAAGCAATGGAAGGACAGAAGAAGCAGGAGACCGGCATCGAGGCTCCTGTGTTCACCCTCAACGACCTGGAGGGCAAGCCACTCTCTCTGAATTCCTTGCGTGGCAAGTATGTTATCCTCGACTTCTGGGGGTCATGGTGCATATGGTGCATCAAGGGCTTCCCGCAGATGAAGGAGTACTATGCCAAGTATTCCGGCAAGTTCGAGATTCTCGGCATTGACGTCAACGATACAGAAGAGGATTGGAAGGCTGCCGTCAAGAAGCACGAGCTCCCTTGGCTGCATATCTATTGTCCTGAGGGATCAACGGTTCTGGAAGACTATGGTGTCAGAAACTTTCCCACCAAGATTATCATCGGTCCCGATGGCAAAATCGTTAAAGCCATTGTGGGCGAAGATCCCGCATTCTACACATTACTCGATGAATTATTCGGGAAATAGTTTTTTTGAGATTATTCTTTAAGCCATGCCCAACGCTGGGCCCAGTCGGCCATGATCTCCTCGCGGACAACGAGCTGGTTGCGGGCTCCGGCACAATTGTTCCAATAGTCGTCGGGCAAATAGCTGTCGGTCCACCATTGAGCACCGACAATGTAGTCGGTATCGTGTGGTTTCACGTCCCAGGTGTTTTCGACGGTGATTTCGCCTGTAATGGGAGAGAAACCTTCGATGGTCGAGGTGATGGTGTAGGAGAGTGTGCCCGTGTAATAGGTGGAATGACGCAGGACGTAAAGGCCGTCCCCTTTGTAATAGCCACGCCATTGCTGGTTGCGGATATCGAGGGTGACACAGGCCGAGTCGATGGCAATGTCGTTGCGAACGGGTCCTTGCAGCTGCCATTCGATGATGCCGCATACCTGTGCGGTGTCCTGGGCTGTGGTGGCACCATGGAATACGGTGCGTGGCGTGCGGCTGCAACGCACGAAACGTCCGCCCCATGATTGTTGTTCGGGATTCGTGGGATCTCCTTTCATCATATATAATAAGGAAGGAGTGTCGCCCAGCTTGGGATTGCCTTTGTAATAGGCAGCAAAGTCGCGACCCAGGTTACCGGCATCCTTGATGAACGTGTCGAAGTATCCCATGTTCCATTGATCCATGTTCTTCGAGTCGTAGATGAAGGCGCGATAGGTAGTGTTGTTCTCAATCATCCACAGGTCGGGAAAGTTCTCGATAATGTAGCAATAGCCATTGACGCCCCATTTCTTATTTGGACCGCCAATCCAATAGACGCGAAGTTTTGGTGCGATATCGGGAGCATCATGGAGCGCTTGTGCCACATCCTCCAAGCAACCCCACACCAGCACATAGAGCGGGCGTGGGTCATCCTTGCGTGCTTGCTTTACAATCCATTCAGAACCTTCAGTCGGCTCACCAAAGCCACAGGGGGGCAGTTCTTCGGTACGTCCCTGCTTCACCAACTGACGCAAAGCATCGGGCTCCATCAGTCCCGGTTCATGGAGTTTCAGTTTGGGCAGGTCCTGCTCATAGACGTCTATCATGCGAAAGATTTCGCTTGTGCTTCCGCTACCGAACGATGGTGAGGAGACAAGTCCTTCGAGGTCAAATTCGTTGGAGTACATCAACAGATGAGCCATCGACTGGTTATCATCAGGATCGGTGCCACCGATATCCGTACTCACCAAGATGCGGTATCGCTCGGATGTCTTCGGTTGCTCTTTACAACTTGCTAATGATAACAGGATGGCGGAAAGAATCATTAAAGCTTGTTTCATGTGTTTTTTTTTATCACGAATTTGAGAATTATAGAATTTCAATCCTGCTCATTTACATGCTCTCGGTGAGGATCTCGGTGATATCCTCGGGCTTCAGGTCAAGATAGCCGGCAGGGTAGCAGATGGTGCCCCTGGTAATGCCCGGAATCATTTCTGGAGTGGCTCCAAGCTCACTGATGGTCAACGGCAGTCCGATCTCAAGCATCCATTTCTTCAGGGCTTCGAGGCCTGCTTCGGCAATTTGTTTATCGGTCATGCCTTCGCCACGAACATCCCAAACGTTCTTGGCAAAACGTACAAACTTGGCCAAGCCGGGCTTCATGGCACGACGATAGTAAGCCATCGAGACAGCAGCAAGGCAATAGCCATGAGGCGCATGTGTCCATGCTCCGACACTATGGCCAATCATGTGCACCATCCAGTCCTCGTGCTTGCCGAGGCCGATCAGCGTGTTGAGCGCCCATGTTGCCGTCCACATGATGTTCGAACGTGCCTCGTAGTCCTGTGGATTCTTCACTGCGATGCGCGAAGAAACGATAAGGCTACGCATCAAGCCCTCGGAGAGGTAGTCGCTGGTATTGTCGTCGAAGTCCGAGAAATACTGCTCCATGATATGGTTCATGATGTCGTAGATACCTGCCTTCATCTGGTTGTCGGGCACGGTCATAGTGAACTTCGGATTCAGGATCGAGAACTTCGGCATCAGTCGGTCGTCGAACACATGACCGACCTTGAAGGTGTGTTCGGCATCGGTGATTACTGTGCCGGCATTCATCTCCGACCCTGTGCCCGCCATTGTAAGGATGCAGCCCACGGGCAATAGCTTCTGATTGGCATCGGGTTGCTGCTGCTTGAGCCAGAATTGGTCCCAGTAGTCCCCTTCGTAGAACACCGAAGCGGCCACGGCCTTCGAATAGTCGCAGACGCTGCCACCCCCCAGAGCGAGGATCCAATCGACCTTGTTCTCGCGGGCAATCTGGATGCCCTCGCGTAGTTTCTCCAGGGTAGGATTGCTCATTACACCTGGATTCTCCACGATGGTCAGGCCAGCTTCGCGAAGGATGGCTACGACCTGATCGTAAATGCCATTACGTTTTACACTGCCGCTGCCGTAGTTTAACAATACGACGGGGCCAAAATTCTTCAACTCGTCCTTGAGATAGTTCAAAGACTCATCACCAAAATACAGCTTGGTGGGATTGTGGTACGAAAAGTTTCCTAACATAGTATTATTTTTGTTATTATTTTAGCCAAGTCCAACGTTGCGCCCAGTCGACCATGATTTACTTCCTGATGAACCGATTCTCAGATTCGGGAGTCTCGGCGCTCGTGTAACGCTCCACGGTCATGTGGAGGTCGTATTTTTCACGAAGATTTGCAATGACCTCCATCATGGGTGTGGCATGATGAGCGTCGATGGCTTCCTGACTTGCCCAGCTGTCGATGAGTAGGATGGTCTCGGGGTCGTCGAGCGATTGGTAATACTCGTACCTGAGGTTACCTTCTTCGGCACGGATGGCAGCTACTGTTCCGCTGAACATCATCTCTTCGGCGAACTTCCAGGCATTCCCGTTGGTGCCGGTATATCTGATGTTAACAGTGATTGACCTGTCCTGTTTCTGTTCCTGATTCTGTTCTTGAACCCGTTCGTACTTGTTTTTGATACATCCTGTCAATAGCAAG
This sequence comes from Bacteroidales bacterium, assembly GCA_017548545.1. GTDB lineage: Bacteria > Bacteroidota > Bacteroidia > Bacteroidales > UBA3663 > Liminaster. The sequence goes on from JAFYZW010000050.1 coordinate 4,139, forward strand.
ATGGCGGAAAGAATAAATAATGCTTGTTTCATGTGTTTTTTGTTTTTTTATCCAATGATCCATTTGCTTCCTGGAATCAGCGAGATGAGCTTCGACGTGATTGCACAGCAGATGAAGGTCAGTATTGCAATGCAGGGGATGGCCAGAGAGACGGGGATGAGCGGGTTTGCCTGGTCGCCAGCGACAAAGACTGGTGCGATGTTGCTCAAGAAGAACAGATGCATCAGGTACATGCCGAACGACAGCTTCGATAGGGTGGTGAGCCATTGAGGTGCTTGCTTTTGTGTGATGCACGAGAAGAGCAGGAAGGCGCCAAAGGTGGCACAAAGCACGTTAGGCGTACAGAACTCCCACGACCACTCGAGCATCGGTGTCTCGATGATCTTGCCGGGCACACCAGCCACCCAGAACGACCACCCAGTAAAGGCACTGCCCACAAGGAAGCAGAGCGTGCCGACACATAGCTTCGTGGCACGGCTCCATGTGAGGTGGTAGCGGATATAATGCGCCATCACAAGATATCCGAGGTATCCCGAACAGTAGTAGAACATGCCGAAATAAGGATTCCAGAAACACGTTCCCCAAAGGTCGCTACTCACGAAGCGGGTAAGCCAAGGCACGAGCGTGGAGATGGCAAAGAAGCACATGAAGAGTCGTTCGTCTTTTGCCTCGGCCCGTTCCAACCACGGCGAGACGACGGGGATGATCAGATAGAGGGAGATGAGCGGGTACATGAACCACAGATGTCCAGCCATCGACGGGAAGGTATAGGGCAGCATCTTGAAGTCGTGTAACGATTGCTCCCATGTCATCTGACCCCAAAGCAGAGGCAGGAAGGTATAGAGCAACATGAAGACGATCATGGGCGGCAAGATGCGCTTGAACCTGCGCTTATAGAAGTCGCCCATGCTCATTCCCGCCTTGACTGGCACCAAAAGGAAGGCGCTCACCAAAAGGAAAAGCGGCACACAGGTGCGCCCCAATGCGCCATCGTACATAGCCACCCAGAGCCTGTTCTGCTCATTCGCCAGCATCGACACGTTGCCTGCCAGTCCCGATGCATCGGCAGCATAGAAATTTTCGCTGGCATGCACTAGCATCACCAGGAAGCATGCGATTACGCGGATGTAGTCGATAAAAACGATTCGGTTCTCTTTCATTGTTAAATTTGGTTTTCAATCGATCGACGGCCAAGGTGATGTCGCGAACCTTGGTTATCCTGTGGCAAAGATATAGAAAAAACATCAAATCAACAAATTTCTAGGCTTGATTCTTTGGTTTAGATAAACATATTAATACTACGATACCAAATATTGGCATTTTTCTGCCAATATTTGGTAACGAAGATTTCGCTAAAACATACTTTCACTATTTGTAAGAATTCAAGAAAATATTTTCTTTTTCAGCCATTCACGAACAGGTTCATCATATAGTTTTAGTGAAGCCCATGCTAAAGCGATGGCGAGGCAGAAGATGCTTATTGCAACCATAATGTGCTGATCAATCGTAGCATCTTGATGCGTGTGAGCCCACCCCATCTGTACGTAGATAAGAGGATAGTGAGTGATGTAAACAGGATAAGAAATATCGCCAAGGAACTTGCAGAACTTCTGAGACTTCTGTCCCGTTACTCTGCTGCCGGCACCCATGGCCACGACCATTGGAAATACTGCGAGTATGACTACCGACTCGTAAAGACCGTTCATCCAGAAATTCTCAGGATTGGCACCACCTATGCGAGGCATCGCCTGGCAGAGTGCTATGATGAGGGCGCACCACCAGAATCCTCCCTTCACGGTGATGAACTTGCCCATACGGCTCAAAAGCAAGCCCATAAAGAACGGATAAAGAAGACGAGTGAAGCCGATGTACAACTGGGCAGGATCGATGCCCCAACCTCCGATGACGGTATAGGCCGCATAGTTGCCATACTCCGGGAATACGTTAAAAGGATCGAGGTTGAACGTGAGTGTCAAAGTCAGTATAGCAAATAGTGCCACGCAGATGCCCAACGCTACTTTCCCCAGGTGTCGTATAATGAAGACATAAAGAATGTTAGCGATATATTCGAGCATAAGGGTCCATGTAGCTCCATTGAGCGGATAGGTTTCACTCCAGCCACGCACATCCATGCCTTTGCTGACAGGTATCATGGTGAATGCAATAACCAAAAGCAGTAGAAGTTGATACCACTTTGTATCTGCCATCATTTCGAATTCCGGGCCACCACCGAAATAGAAAAGAAGGAAACCTATAAGTGCACCAAAGCATACCAGAGGGTGAAGTCGAACGAGTCGGCGCTTCAAAAAGTCCTTGACTGACATCTTGTCCGACGCCAGACGTTCGTCGTAGGCATAACCGATGACAAAGCCCGAGAGTACGAAGAAGAAATCGACTGCCAGATAGCCATGGTTGACAATTTGTTGTACCACATCAGGCGAATAGGTCTCGAATAGGTGAAAAATAACGACAAAGATGGCTGCCACACCACGTAGTCCGTCAAGAATCTCATATCGTGGTTTCGAAGCGAGGTAGGTGGATTTTTTGTTCATAAGTAATTTTTGTTTTATTGTTATTCATTCAGTTATTTCCGACCTCCATTCAATAATATGAACATCGGGTTACAGCATTTTTTTAGAAGCAGATAAATCACCAGACAACATGCAAGTATAAAGAGTGGCCCTAACAACAGCTGTGACATGGCGTTCACGAAGCCATCGGGTGCGCCAAATATCTCTTGCAAACAATGGGGTGCGAGACTCAGAATGCTCCATCCGCCAACGATGCACATGTGAGATGAATATACGAAAAAACTGCTTTCGGTCAAAAGCTTTGGGAAGGATTTACCTCCTTCGGTACCTAACATGGCCAATCCCATAAGCGTAAGCGATGAGCATAGATAAAAAAAGTGATTCAGTTGTTGCGCGTGAGTGAGTGAATTACACTTTACCACGATCGTTAACATTGCCAACGAAGCAATCGCCAGAGGCGTTAGATATCGTCTGCACCATACCATCATGTCCTTATTGTGAATAGCGAAACATGCTCCAATAGAGAAGAAGGCCAAAGCTTGACTGTTGTATCCGTTGGCTCCAATCCAAAGACCTGAAAGATAAAATGCCAAAAGTAGTGATAAGGTGATTCGTGGCCATTTGACCAACAAAAGCCATATCAAGGGGGAAATGATGCACATAAACATAAGATCGCGCATATACCATAGAGGAATTACCTCGGGGTAAAAGAGTTGCATATCGAGACCCATCCAATTGTGCATCCCTACACAGAATGTCGTGCTGTTCCAGAAATAACCTATCCAGGGTATCATACTATCGTTTCGCCATGTCGGATCTCCAAAATAAAGTGAACTGACAGTAGCTATCCCGTTGAATAGAAGATAAGGGATGAGAAGTGTGCGGATGCGTTTCGTTAGTTTAATTCGATATGTGTCCCAACTCCATTGGTCACTGATATTGACAAAAAACAGATAGCCGGACAAAAGAAAGAATGCCGGAACTGCCACGGGTCCAGACCATGCCAACGTATAGGCCACAAGGCTATAGAACATCTCACCAAACGAGACATCTCCCCACTGGCTTGGTGGCTGTGCATACTGAAAATTTTCGGCATGACAATGAACAAAAAGCACAAGCATGGCGAGCGGAAAGCGCAAAGCACTTATTGCTTTTGAGGAATGTAGATCTGTCATTTTTGACACTATAGTTTGTAATTTCGGTGCAAAGATATTGGTTTTTATTAGATGATATTTGTACGATGATAAATTTTTATCGGACAATATTTGCACTTATCATTTATTCTTTGTAATTTTGCACCATGAAACAAACGTTAAATCAACAAGAAAGACTATGGACATTACATCATGTGAAAATCAAACCACATGAGCAGATTGCCGTTCACAAGAGAAATGAATGGGAACTGAGCTACATCATTAAGGGACAAGGGGAACGTGTGCTGGAAACTACAAGAAATCAGTTCTTTGAACATGATCTTGCTCTTGTTGTGCCTGGGGCCGAACATGGCTGGATATTTGATCCACAGGTAACTGATTCAGATGGTAATATTGAATGTATATCTTTGCAATGGCCCATTGATTTATTCGAGCGATTGGAACAGATCTTCCCTGCGTTGGGAAAGGTGAAAAGCAAATTCCTAGAAATCAATCATTGTGCGGTTTTTGATGCCTCTAAATCTCATTCTTTGATTGATAAATTCATCTTGCTCGACCAATGCGAAGAAACAGATTTCCCCATGCTTCTACTCGATCTATTTAACACGATACTCAAGGAATATCCATTGGCCGAACGAATAGAGAGAAAGAAATTGCCAAGTAAAACTGAAATACGTATCAGTCAAATTGAAATTTATACTTCATGTAATTATGCACGGCACATCACTTTAGACGACGTGTCGCGACATGTTGGGATGAATCGTTCTTCATTCTGCACTTTCTTTCGACGTGTAATGGGCGATAGCTATTTGAACTATCTTAATCGTCATCGTCTAAAAGTGGCTCGTCAGTTGATAGAACAAAACAACGATAGTATTTCATCTATATGTTGGCAATGCGGTTTTAACGATCTTGGTTACTTTGACCGTTTATTCCGACGAGTATACGGCATCTCGCCTTCAGAATGCCGTGTCTTGAATTAATAATGGATCTTCTTCATGCCGCGGTCAATAACCACTTCGTGCTTAGGTTTATCCACTCTTTTGCCCTGAAGGTTGTAGAGGGTGTCGGGATGATAGAAGATGAATTGGCGAACAGCGGTTACGCATAGTAACAATAATCACTTGGCCGAAAAATGTGCTGCCTCAATGGCAGCAGAAAATTGCTTATGCAGAAAAATATAGACAATGTACAGGGCCGAGGTTGTCTGCCATTTTTACCCCCTTTTCTTGTTATTATCGGTTTCTGTTTTCGACTTGTCGAGAAGTATGCTGCAAAGATAGGTAGTTTTCTAAACATCTCCAAAATATTTATAAATAATGTGCAAATATTATGCATCTTTTTGGAGAATCGGATTAAAGTCGCTATCTTTGCACCGAAATGATAATTATCATTAATCGATATAATGCTATGACACTTTTGAATGTATCGTTTGGGATTTTTGCCTTTATGCCACCTGGCTGGCTTTTTATGGCACTGGTTATTTTGGGCGAGGCGTTTTTGATGAGCATGTATTTGACTCGGAAAAAGAGCAACAAGAGGATCTATGGTTCGGCCGTGGTATCAAATATTGTCAGTGGAGTCGTCGGTATCATAATTTCCATGGCGTTGAACGGAGGATGGTGGCTTGTTGTCTGGTTCCCCTGGGTCACGAGCCACGAAGTGAATGTCCATAAATCGCGTGCCTTACTGGGATTGGCCATTTATTACATTGTCGCTATGGTTCTTTCCGTTCTCATTGAACTGTTGATCAACCATGCCATCCTCAAGAAGAAATACTCCTTTAGGCAGACCCTTAATGCCACGCTGATTGCAAATGCTTGCAGTTATGCTCTCGGGGCTGTACTGCTGCTTCTTTTGTTATTTCTCTAAAAAAATAAGCAAGTCG
>JAFYZW010000051.1 GCA_017548545.1 Bacteroidales bacterium
GCACTTCGGTCTCTATTCCAAGGCTGGTATCGGCGTGAGCATCATGCACGAAACCCAGAAGGACGACAAGGAGGGCAGAACCGACTACAGCGACACCTCAGTTATCCCCAACATTGAATTGACGTTCATCGGCATGGAGGCTGGTTCGCAGACCTGGCGCGGATTCCTCGAGTATGGCCTTGGTGAGCAAGGTATCCTCTGTGCTGGTTTGAGATATAAGTTCTGATAATTTAGGATGAATACATTTGATTACTCGGAGTATTGATTGCTCCGAGTAATTTTTTATTTTATAAAAAAGAAAATCTATTGGCTAGAGGACATGGACTGCCTATCGGGTGATGAGAAGCTTGCGGCCGTTGTGGAGGTAGAGGCCGGGGGAAGTGGGGGCGCCGGGGAGGCGGCGGCCCTGGAGGGTGAACCAGCCGGAGGGGGTGGCGGGAGTGGAATCGGTGGAGAGGTCGATGAAGGGGAGGTCCTCGGCGGCGGCGATGTAATCGGATTGGAGGAGGGCTATTTTGTTGATGACGTTGAGGACGAAGTTGGTGGCGGCGGAAGTGTGGGTGCCGGTAGTGGTTTCGACTTCGAGGCGGTCGTCGTCGAGGCCGCAATCATCGCGGAGGAAGTCGCAGAGGTGCTCCATGCAGTAGTAGGGCACGATCTCGTCGTTACGGGAATGGTAGACGAAAAAGCGGGTCTTGTCGTTGGTCTGCCATCCGGAGACGAGGGAGTTGTCGTCTACGGCCTGGAAGAAGGGATCCATCTGCGAGTTGGAACGGGAGAGATTGTCGGTGCGGAGGATGTTGCTGACCAGGGTTCCCGTCTTCTCATTGCCTCCTGCGATGGCGAAGATGGAGTCGTTGATGACATCGGCGGTAAGTTCCTTGCCGTCGATCCACTCGACGAGCTTGGTGTCGAAGGGTTCGGGGAAGATGTCGCTGAAACTGATGTCGAGGTTGGCACCTTCGATCTGGCCTGTAGCGATGAGCGCGAGGGCGCAGGGATAGGTGTACATGGCATCGGGGATGAGCAGCGAGTCCATCATGGCGCTGATGTCGTAAGGTCCGGCGCCGCAGAGGGAGTAGTCGATGTGCGTGATGGCTTCAGGGTCGGGGTCGTGGGTGTCGAAATATCGCTGGACGGCCATGGTGGAATGGCCACCTTGAGAATAGCCGAATTGTGCAAACATGTTGCCATAGGTGTAACCCATCTGCTTGAGCAGGCGGCGTGCAGCCTTCACAGCGTCGATGTTGTTGCGCGCGGTGGCATCGGCCATCAGGTAGGTCTGGGGCTTGTCGTCGGTTATGCCGAAGCCGTAGCCGTCGGGGCTGATGGTGATGACGTCGGGACCGAGAGTGACGAATGGGCCCTCGATCTGTGGCGATTTGGTGATGGTGGGAGCCTGGTCGCGGGTGGTGATGGTATAGTGGTTGTTGAGCACGAGGCCTGCGGCGCTGTAGTCCTCGCCTGCGATGGTGACGAGCTTGGTGCGCTCGAAGATCCTCTGCGGGAAGAAGAGGGCCGAGGAGAGGGTGACGGGCGTGGTGCCGTCGGGTGCTACGCTCTCGTAGGTGTAGTTCACGCGGTAGTAGGGCGTCGGGAGGAACAGGGTGTAGGTCAACCTGGTGGTATCGACGATGGCTTCCTGCGCATGGAGAGGGAGGAAAGCGGTGAGGAGAAGCGGGAGGAGGAGGGTGGGTTTCAAGGGTTCGAGGGGGTCTGAAAGGTTCGAGAGGTTCTGAAGGGTTTGAGGGGTTAAGAAGGGTTAAGAGGGGTTGCCCTTAGAAGCCCTCGATGGCGCCGGCATCGACGGGGAGGGTGACGCCGTTGACGTACTTACCGGCTGCGGAGCAGAGGTAGAGGGCGGCGTTGCCGATGTCGTCGGGATCGCCGAAAGTGTGGGTGGGGATGCGGTTCAGTATCTTGTTGCGACGAGGCTCGTCGGTGTCGATGGCCTTGTGGAGCATCGGGGTATCAATCCAACCGGGGGCGATGGTGTTCACACGAATGCCATCGCGACTGTAATCCGCGATGAGGGCGCGCTGGATGCCCAGCACGGCGCTCTTCGCGGTGGTATAGGCCACGATCTTCTCCATGCCCATGAATGCCGACATCGACGAGATGAGGATGATGCTGCCGCGACGGCGAGGCACCATGTAACGGAGCACTTCGCGGCTCAGGGCGAAGACGCTGAGCACGTGGGTGTCGATGACGCTGAGGTATTCCTCGTCGGTCACGTCGAGAGCGAGTTTCTTGAGGTGGATGCCCGCGCCATTCACAAGGATATCGATGGGGCCTACGTTTTGCTCGATATCGGCTACGAGGGCGGGCATAGCGGCTTTGTCGGTGACATCGAAGGCGCGATAGATACAGTTCTCGCCCAACAGCTGCTGGGCTTCACGGAGTTTCTCTTCACGACGGCCTACGATGACGACCTTGGCGCCAGCCTGCACGAAGACGCGTGCAATGCCGAGACCGAGGCCCGTGCCGCCACCTGTGATGACGGCCACCTGGCCGTCCAATTGGAATTGTTTCAACATATCTTTATTACATTATTCCGAATTTTGCAAATGCTTCGACCGTGCTCATTCCTGCGCGGATGGCCTTTGCAACGAGTTGTTCGCCACGGGCCTTTTCGATGGCACCCTCGAAGGCATCGGTCACGGCTTCAGCGGGCACGATGAGCACACCGTCGAGGTCGCCGAAGACCACATCGCCTGGGTTGACTCTCACGCCGCTGAATTCGATGGGCGTGCGGTAGTCGAGCACCTTGCCGCGAGGACCCTGGTCTTGCGCATAGCCTCCCATCGAGAAGGTGGGGAAGTTGAGGCGAAGAATCTCGTTGGTGTCGCGCGAATATCCATCGACGACGGCACCGGCTGCACCGCAATGGATGGCCCGTGTGCTCATCAGTCCGCCCCACAGCGCATAGCGTGGCGAGGAGCCTGAGCAGATATATACTTCGCCGGGCTGCAGGGAGTCGAGGGCTTCGAACATGATGCCGAAGGGTTTGCGCAGGAGGGAGTTGTGGGTTTCGTCGCCAAGTTTTTCGTTGAAGACATCCGCTTCGAGCACGGGCATGGCACGTCCTACGACGACCATGTCCTGTCGCACTGGTTTGATGAGCGGCGAGATGAACTGATGCAGGTAGCCCATCTTGTCGAGGATGTCGCCGACGAGGGCAGGGAAGAGTTCTTTGCGTGCGATGCTGAAGAGTTCGGCATCATCTTTCCAAAGGGACATGGGGAATTAACAATTAACAATTAATAATCTGGCGGGGCAAATATAATGATTTTTTTGATGTCATGGTTTATTTTTGCACAAAAATTGGAGAAAAGGCGGCCAATTCTTTCATATTCTGAGAAAATAGTTTATCTTTGCAGCGTCCATTTCGACAAGTCGAAAACAAAACGGATAATAACAAGAGTGGTTGCATAGCTCATAATTATAGAAAAATTTAATCAAAAAATTATAAGAAAAACGGGACGGTATTTTGATTTCGGACATTCATCTTTTGATAATTTTTTTATCAATTATCTTATAATTTTGAGCGAAGCGACCCCGAAAAAAAGATGTTATATAGAAGCACACATTTATAGATAACCCATGCAACACGCCATTTTAACAACAATACTTTTGGCCCTTTGTGGCGCACAGGCCTTTGGGCAAATACATATTCCCACGGCGGAGGAGGTGGGGCCGGGGGTGATGCCGGACACGATTGCGGCGATCGAGGCACCCTTCGATATGCCGCAACTGGAACGGCCAACGTTTCCGGACTATCGGATCAGCATTACGAAGATGGGGGCGAAGGAGGGACGGTTCGTGCGGACGCAGATACAGGCAGCCATCGATGCTGTGGCGGCACGTGGCGGAGGCACGGTGGTGATCCCCAAGGGCAACTGGTACACGGGACGTATCGAACTGAAGTCGAACGTCTGCCTGCATGTGGAGGAGGGTGCCAACGTATATTTCAGCGGCGACATCAAGGATTATCTGCCCGTGGTCTTCACCCGAAGTGCGGGCATCGAGGCCATGTCGATGGGCGCGATGATCTATGCCAACGGACAACGCAACATCGGCCTGACGGGCACGGGGCGGCTGATAGGACCGGGACGCGACTGCGAACTGTGGAAGCGCAATCCCGAATACGGGTCGTTCGACAGCCGCGTTGACTACGACCTCCCTCCTACCGAACGCATCTACGACGGACACGACAGCACCTGCATCTATCTGCCTACGTTCATCGGACCGATCAACTGCAACAACGTGCTCATTGAGGGTGTGGAACTGTCGGAGTGCGTGTTCTGGAACATCGTGCCCACCTACTGCGATTCGGTCATCATCCGTGGCACGAAGGTGCACAGCGTTGATTTGCCCATGGGCGACGGCATGGACATCGAATCGAGCCGCAACGTGCTGATCGAATATAACTTCCTGGAGACAGGCGACGACAACTTCACCATCAAGGCGGGACGCGGCATCGATGGACTACGTGTGAACCGACCGAGCGAGAACCTGGTTATCAGACGGAACCTCACGGCCATCGGACATGGCGGCGTGACCTGCGGCTCGGAGACGGCAGGCATGATACGCGACGTCTATGTGTGCGACAACGTCTTTGCAGGCACCAACGTGGGCTTCCGCTTCAAGACACGACGTCCGCGTGGAGGAGGCGGCGAGAACCTCTATTACGAACGCAACAGGATACGTGCGACAAAGGAGGCCATCAGCTTCGACATGCTTGGCTCAGCGATGTATGTAGGCGGCCTGTCGGCACGTGTACCTATGGAGGTGGATCGTTTCACACCGACGTTCCGCAACGTCGTGATACGCGACCTCATCGTCGAGGATGGCACCTGGTTCCTCCGCGTGGTGGGTATCCCCGAGTCGCCGGCACGCAACGTCACCATCGAGCGCGTCAAGGCCAAGACTCAGCGGCTCATGTACCTCCACGACCTCAATATGCTCAGCCTGCGCGAGGCACAGCTTTCGGCCGATCAGGCGACCATCGACATCTCACAGGTACGCAATCTTTACCTCGAACACGTCACTTTCGACGTGCCCGAAGGGAAGGAGAATTGGTTCATCGAACCAGGTGACAATGAGAACCTTTTCATGGACGGAAAGAGCCTGATCAGCACGGTTTTCGAACGATAATTGACAGATAGAGAAGGCAATTCGCGTTAACAAACCTATAAAATGCAAGGGAAAATGCTAAAATTTGTGCAATCTATTGCGCATATCGTGGAAAACCCCTATCTTTGCATCGTGTTTTTCATGGTAATGTTTTAGATAATATATGTGTGTGAGTTAAGTGACCGTCGTGATGACCGGTCATTTAATGTTTTAAAGCCGTCCTCGAAGCAATTTTCGAAGACGGCTTTCACTATTTTACCAAGAAGATGGTCGATTAACGTACCACTTTGGTGAACTCAGGCTTCACGTTCTTGTCGTTGGGAGCAACGACGTAGATCTTGGTGGCAGCCTCCTTGTCCTTCTGGCCCTTGTTCTTCGCTGTGAAGACATATTCGGTGGCATCGGCAAGAGCGCGCGAAGCTGCGAGTACGGGAATGCCGAGCGGCATCTGGTAGTCGCCACAAGCAGCATTGAAGATGGCGATGTCGGCCTTGGTGACAGGCTTAGCAGCCGAGAATTCGGGAAGCTCGACCTTCTCGCCAGCGACGATGCCAGAATTTACGAGGAAGCAACCTACCTCAGCAGCGGCCTTCTCGACACGAGCGGTGCGTATTCCATAGCCGTCGAGGATGGTCGTCTCGGGAAGAGCGGCCTTCAGGTTGGCCGTACTGGTCTCGAGCCCTCCACTACCGAAGGTGCAGAATGGAATGACTACCTTGCCCTTGAGGTCAACAGCCTTGAGCAGACCTGCTACAGGTGGAGCGTAGGTACCGAACCAGATGGGATAGCCGAGGTAGATGGTGTCGTACTTGGCGAGGTCCTTCTCGAGCGGAGTGATTTCGGGCACGGTGCCGTTCTTCATTTCCTCCTGGCAACGAGCGATGGTGGCATTGAAGTCGCCATCATAGGGGGTAGCCACACCGAACTTCTCGATGTCGGCACCGGTCTTTTCGGCGATGAGCTGGGCAACCTTCTCGGTGGAACCGGTCTGGGAATAGTAGAGTACCAAAGAACCGGGGGTAGCGGGTTCTGGTTCAGGAGCGGGAGCTTGCTTCTTGGTGCAAGCGGTGAGCGCAACGAGTGCGCCGAGCATAACAACTAATTTTTTCATAATGGGTTATGGGTTTGGGGTTATGGGTTATGGGTTCGAGGGGTTTGAGGGGTTCGAAAGGTTCGAGGGGTATTATTCGGGGGTGATTTCGCCGCTCTTGGGCAGTTGCTTCCAACCCTCGCCGTAGGTGTCGTAGGCATCGGTGACGACGACGAAGGCACGGGGATCGGCTTCGCGAATCTTCTCCTTCACGCCAGGTACCTCCTTGTTATGGATGACGAGGAAGAGCATTTCCTTGTCGCCATCGGAATAGAGGCCCTTGCTGCGGATGCGCGTGGCCGAACGCTCGAGGTCCTTGAGGATGTAGTTGCGCAGTTCGGGGATAGGCTTCTCACTAACGATGAAAAGCAGCTTGTCGTCCTTGTTGCCCGCAATCACACGGGCTATGACGCGCGACGACACGTAGATGGCAATGAGCGAATAGAACGAGAGCAGGCAGCTCTCTTTGCCGACGGGCTCGTTGCTTCCGACGCCGAAGCCGATGACAATCAGGCCGAAGAGTACCACAATGCCATCAACGATGAGCAGACCGTTGGAGAATGGGATCTTCAGATACTTCTGAATGATCATGGCCACGATGTCGGAGCCTCCTGTGGTGGCTTTGCTCATCACCACGATGCCGCAACCAATACCGATGACGACAGCTCCCATGAGCGTGGCGAGCAGCAGGTGGTTGGACATGTCGAGGCGTCCACCGCACAGGAGTGCAGGATCCAGGGCCTCGAGGGCGGCCTGCGTGGGATAGGCTAGCGTTGACATCGTATTCATGATGATTGGCGTGGCTAAGGCAGCAGCGATAGTTCGGCTACCGAGTTTGGCACCAAGCACCAGGACACTGATGATGAGCAACGGGACATCGAAGCAGTAGCCGAAGGTACCCACCTGGATGGAGGGGAAGAGGTTGTGGAGCACGATGCTGGCGCCATAGACACCGCCCGGGATGATGTTGTAAGGATTGATGAAGAAGACAAAGCCAGCCGCCATGATGGCGTCGCCGATAAAGATGCCGGCCCACTCGAGCCACCATCGCCACGATGTAAGCTTTTCGCTCACCGTCTTGATCTTTTTCATATCTCTTTTCGTTAATTTTGGGTTACAAAATGTATATGTATCGACGAAAAACTAAAAAAATTGTCAATATATTTGCAAATTTCTGACAAAATCAGTAACTTTGTGCCCGATTTTTCGAACAATTGTTATTTGCAAACAGTAAAGTGTTATTTATGGAGAAGATTCGTGCCGCCATCGTAGGTTATGGCAACATCGGCAAGTATGCACTCGAGGCAATCGAGGCTGCTCCCGACTTTGAGTGTGCAGGCGTTGTGCGCCGTGCAGGTGCAGAGAACAAGCCTGCCGAACTCGCAGATTATCCCGTGGTAAAGAATATCGAGGAGCTGAAGGATGTCGATGTGGCCATCCTTGCCACCCCTACCCGCAAGGTGGAGGAGTATGCCAAGCAGTGCCTTGCCCTGGGCATCAATACGGTGGATTCGTTCGACATCCACACCCAGATCGTTGACCTTCGCCGTACGCTCGATGCAGTAGCCAAGGCCAACAATGCCGTGAGCATCATCTCGGCAGGCTGGGATCCGGGGTCGGACTCGATCGTTCGCACCCTGATGGAGAGCCTTGCACCAAAGGGCATCAGCTACACCAACTTCGGACCAGGCAGGTCGATGGGCCATTCGGTGGCCGTACGTGCCATTGCCGGCGTGAAGGATGCACTATCGATGACCATTCCTGTGGGCACGGGCATTCATCGCCGCATGGTCTATGTCGAGCTCGAAGAGGGTGCCGACTTCAAGACCGTAGAGGCAGCCATCAAGGCTGACCCATACTTCGTGAACGACGAGACACACGTACAGCAGGTGGCTTCGGTGGATGATCTCAACGATGTGGGCCATGGTGTGAACCTTACCCGCAAAGGTGTGTCGGGCAAGACCCACAACCAGCTGTTTGAGTTCAACATGAAGATCAACAACCCGGCCCTGACCTCACAGGTGCTGGTGAACGTGGCACGCGCTGCGATGAAGCAGCAGCCAGGTGCCTACACCATGGTGGAGATCCCGGTGATCGACATGCTCTGCGGTGACCGCGAGGAGCTGATCCGCCACCTGGTGTAAGCCTCCACCACTATTGGCACTCGGTCTCGAGGATGCGCTTGATGACCGTCTGAGCCGAGATCTCGCGATTGGCGGCCTCGGGGATGACGAGCGAGCGCGGACCCTCGATGACATCGTCGGTGACGATCATGTTGCGACGTACGGGCAGGCAGTGCATGAAGTGGGCATCGCGGGTGACAGCCATCTGGCGATCGCCTACGGTCCAACTGCGCCAATCCTCCTCGTAGAGACCCAGCTCGGGCAATTCCAAGGCAGGGAATCCCTTTGGGCCGACCTTACCGCCTGCGACGGCAACCTTCTCGAGGTTCTGACCGTAGTATGGATCGGTGTAGGCGGCCCAATTCTTTGCATAGACGAAGTCGGCACCTTCGAAGGCCTTCATCTGGTCGTACTCGATGGTAGCGCCCTCTGTGAAACGCGGGTCGAGCTCGTAGCCATGGGGATGGGTAACGACCACCTCGTAGCCAGCCGCCACGGCAAACTGTGCGAACGAATTGGGCACAGCCTGGGGCAGACGGCCGGGATGAGGAGCCCAGGTCATGACAACCTTGGGACGAGCCTGCTCCTTATGCTCCTCGATGGTGATGATGTCGGCAAAGGCCTGCAACGGGTGACCCGTGGCACACTCCATCGAGAAGACGGGACGGCCCGAGTACTTGATGAACTGCGAGAGGATCATCTCCTCGTAGTCGTCCTTCTTCGACTCGAAGCGGGCAAACGAACGCACGCCGATGATGTCGGCGTAGCAGCCCATCACGGGGATGGCTTCGAGCAGGTGCTCGGCCTTGTCGCCATCCATCACGACGCCACGCTGGGTCTCGAGCTTCCAGGCACCGGCATTCACGTCGAGCACGATGGTGTTCATGCCGAGGTTCTGAGCGGCCTTCTGGGTGGAGAGACGCGTGCGGAGGGAGTTGTTGAAGAAGATCAGCAGACAGGTCTTGTTGCGTCCGAGATGCTGATAATCGTAACGGTGAGCCTTTACTTCGAGGGCTTCACGCAAAGCGACCTGGAGGTCCCCCAGGTCGCTTACATTTTGGTAATATCTCATAAAATAATATTACTCAGAGTATTTCTTGACGATAATAGAACCGTTGTGACCTCCGAAACCGAAGGTGTTCGAAAGAGCGGCACGAACCTGTCGCTTCTGGGCCTTGTTGAAGGTGAAGTTCAGGTTGTAATCGATCTCTGGGTCTTGATCATCCTCGTCATGATTGATGGTGGGAGGAATGACATCACATTCTACAGCCTTGACGCAAATCAATGCCTCGACAGCACCTGCTGCACCGAGGAGGTGTCCGGTCATCGACTTGGTGCTGCTGATATTGAGCTTGTAGGCCCAATCGCCAAACACCTGCTGGATGGCCTTCGCCTCCGAACGGTCGCCCACAGGGGTGGAGGTGCCGTGCACGTTGATGTAGTCGATGTCCTCGGGCTTTAGACCAGCATCGTCGAGCGCAGCTTCCATCACAAGGCGGGCACCCAATCCCTCGGGATGGGTTGCGGTGAGATGATAAGCATCGGCCGACATGCCACCACCGACGACTTCGGCGTAGATCTTGGCGCCACGGGCCTTGGCATGCTCGAGTTCCTCGAGAACGAGGCAACCAGAGCCTTCGCCAATGACGAATCCGTCGCGGCTGGCCGAGAACGGACGGCTGGCACGCTCGGGGTCCTCGTTGCGTGTCGAGAGGGCCTTCATGGCGTTGAAGCCACCCAGACCCGGCTCGGCCACAGCGGCTTCGGCACCACCGACAACCATGATGTTGGCCTTGCCCAGACGAAGCAGGTTGAAGGCATCAATCAGGCCATGTGTCGATGAAGCACACGCACTCACGGTTCCATAGTTGGGGCCGTGGAAACCATAGTGGATCGAGAGCTGACCGGCAGCGAT
Organism: Bacteroidales bacterium; assembly: GCA_017548545.1. GTDB lineage: Bacteria > Bacteroidota > Bacteroidia > Bacteroidales > UBA3663 > Liminaster. The sequence goes on from JAFYZW010000051.1 coordinate 10,265, forward strand.
GTCCGCAATCATCTTGGGGATGAAGAACGGACTGTAGCGAGGACCGACCTCAGGGTCGTAGCCCATGGTCTCCTCGTGGAAGGTCTTTATGCCACCTATGCCTGAGCTGTAGATGACGCCTATTCGGTTCTTGTCCTCAGTGTCGAGGTCAATGCCACAGTCCTTGATGGCCTCGCTGGCAGCTGCAAAGGCAAACTGCGTGTAGCGATCGACCTTGCGCACTTCCTTCTTCTCGAAATAGAGGAGGGGATCGAAGTCCTTGACTTCGCAGGCGAACTGTGTCTTGAACTTAGAGGCGTCGAACAGGGTGATAGGTGCGCTTCCACTTTTGCCTTCAAGAAGGTTGGCCCAGGTCTCATCGACCGACTTGCCAAGTGGAGTAACGGCACCTAGTCCCGTTACTACTACTCTCTTTAATTCCATTAAAATAGAGGAGTGTATAGATTACTTGTTAGCCTCGATGTAAGCAACAGCGTCACCAACAGTGGCAATCTTCTCAGCCTGATCATCAGGAATGGTGATACCAAATTCCTTCTCGAACTCCATGATGAGCTCAACGGTATCAAGTGAATCAGCACCAAGGTCATTGGTGAAAGATGCGTCCATAGTAACTTCAGACTCTTCAACACCAAGCTTCTCAACGATAATCTCTTTAACTTTGCTTTCGATTTCTGACATAGTTTTATAATTTTTAGTGTTAATATTGTTGTTCGGCATTGTCAAATTCAATTCTCTGTGCCCCAAAAATAGCGAAAAGAGCACTTTTTTTTGGCTGTTAGACGAAAAATGGTTAAATTTGTCGCCGTAAAAGCCTATTTTCACTGTGCAAAGAAACAAATTTTATTCCGAGTAGCGAAATAAATTAGTAAGAAATTATCAAAAAATGCACAAAAATGTACGTTTTGTGCGAAAATGCAAACTAAAAATGAAAAATATTGCAATATTTGCATCAGGTTCGGGGTCGAATGCCGAGAATATCGCGAATTATTTCAAGGAGAGCGAGGTGGCGCAAGTCTCCCTTATTGTATGCAACAAGGCCGATGCCTACGTCTTTGAGCGTGCACGCAGACTGGGAATCCCCTCGAAACTGGTTACACGCAAGGAAATGCAGAACGAGGAGGCCGTGATGGCGCTGCTTGAGGAATATCATATCGACTTCATCGTGCTGGCCGGATATCTGGTGCTGGTGCCGAAGTATCTGGTCGATGCCTATCCGCGTGCCATCGTGAATATCCATCCGGCACTCATCCCACTCCATTGCGGCAAGGGGATGTATGGCGACCGTGTGCATGAGGACGTGATACGCTGCGGTGACAAGGAGAGCGGCATCACGATTCACTACGTGAACGAGTTCTTCGACAATGGCGACATCATCTTCCAGGCCACTTGTCCCGTGGAACCCGGTGACGATGCCCATGCTGTGGCCACGAAGGTGCACAAGCTGGAGTATGAACATTTCCCGAGAGTGATTGAAGAGACAATCGTAAAAGGGTAGCGTTTTTGCATAAAATGACAATAAAAATTAGCAATAGACAGATAATTCGGGCAAATTAACCATTTTTTTCAGTAATTATTTTGTATTTATACGGAATAGTATTATCTTTGCGCCCATAATTTCATAAATTATTGTGTTATCAGGTTTATATTTAAGGCAATGAAAAATAAGAAGGACAGAATTGCTGTCATCCGTGACATCGTCCAAAGCCAGAGCATCAGCAGTCAGGATGAACTGCTGAAGGAGCTGCAGGAAAGAGGCTTCGAAGTCACCCAGGCGACACTTAGTCGCGACCTCAAGCAGATGCAGATTGCCAAAATCGCCACCCGAGAGGGCGGCTACATGTATGTGATGCCCGATGTGGCAGCGTCTGTCAAGAACAAGGTTTCCCCCCACTTTATTCCGCCGAAGACGGTAGCAGGCGTGGTCAGCATCGAATGCAGCCAGGTCCTGATTGTCGTGCGCACCAAGCCGGGTTATGCCAGCAGCATCGCCTATGACATCGACATGAGTGCACTGCCCGAGGTGATGGGAACGCTTGCTGGCGACGACACCATACTCGTCATCCCACGTGGAGGATACACCACCCATCAGGTAGCCGAGGCCCTTTGCGAAGCCTTACCAAAGAGTTTATAACCCGACTACACTACACATATAATATTTAGTGTCGAATCAAGTAGTACACGATACTGCAATGGAAGAAGTAAAAACTGAAGAGGCTGTTGTGAAGCCTCAAGTAAAGATTTGTGTGGCGGGCAAGCAGCACGTCCGTTTTGTCGATGAGATCCTCACCACGATCGAGGAGTCGTCGAAGGCCCGTGGCACGGGCATTGCCCGTCGTTCACCCGACTATGTGGCACAGAAGATGATCGAAGGCAAGGCCATCATCGCACTTTGCGACAACGAATTTGCCGGATTCTGCTATATCGAGAGCTGGAGCAACAAGCAGTATATCGTCAACTCCGGTCTGATCGTCAGTCCCAAATTCCGTGGCATGGGTTTGGCCAAGCGCATCAAGCGCTTCTCGTTCAACTACAGCCGCCGACTCTATCCCGAGGCCAAGCTCTTTGGACTGACCTCTGGTGCCGCCGTACTGAAGATCAATCACGAGTTGGGTTATCGTCCCGTGACCTTCGAACAGCTCACCGACGACCCGGCATTCTGGCGTGGATGCCAGACATGCGTGAACTACGACGTGCTTACCCGTACCGACTTCAAGCGATGCATCTGCACCGCTATGCTCTACGATCCGAAAGAGCACCCCGATGAGGTGCTCGAAGATCTGGATAAGATTTGATTTATTAATTTGGGTCACCCCTCAAACCCTCAAACTCTCAAACCCTCAAACCCCAAAATTATATGGCAAAGAAGAAAGTGGTGGTCGCCTTCAGCGGCGGTCTTGACACAAGTTACAACGTGATGTACCTCACCCGCGAGATGGGTTACGAAGTTTATGCAGCATGCGCCAACACCGGCGGATTCAGCGAAGAGCAGTTGAAGGCCAACGAAGAGAATGCCTACAAGCTCGGCGCTGTGAAGTATGTCACCCTCGACGTTACACAGGAGTACTATCAGAAGTCGCTCAAGTATATGGTGTTCGGCAATGTGCTTCGCAACAATTGCTACCCCATCTCGGTATCGTCGGAGCGCATCTTCCAGGCTATCGCCATTGCCCGCTATGCCAAGGAGATCGGTGCCGATGCCATCGCACACGGTTCGACAGGCGCAGGCAACGACCAGGTTCGTTTTGACATGACCTTCCTCGTACTGGCTCCCGGCGTCGAGATCATCACACTGACACGTGACCGCAACCTGAGCCGCAAGGAAGAGGTCGATTACCTCAACGCCAACGGCTACTTTACCGACTTCACGAAGCTCAAGTACAGCTACAACGTGGGCATCTGGGGCACGTCGATCTGCGGTGGCGAGATCCTCGATTCGACACAGGGTCTGCCCGAGAGCGCTTACCTCAAGCACCCCACGAAGACGGGCACCGAAGTCCTCTCGTTGGGCTTCAAGAAGGGCGAGCTCTGCAGCGTGAATGGTGTGGAATATGACGACAAGATCCGTGCCATCCAGGAGGTGGAGAAGATCGGCGCAGCCTACGCCATCGGACGTGATTGCCACGTGGGCGACACCATCATCGGCATCAAGGGACGTGTGGGCTTCGAAGCAGCTGCTCCGATGCTCATCATTGCTGCACACCGTTATCTGGAGAAGTTCACCCTCTCGAAGTGGCAGCAGTATTGGAAGGACCAGGTAGCCAACTGGTACGGCATGTTCCTGCACGAGAGCCAGTACCTTGAGCCTGTAATGTCCGACATGGAGGCCATGCTTGCTTCGAGCCAGCGCAACGTCAACGGCGTGGTGACCCTCGAACTTCGTCCCTACAGCTTCCAGACCCTCGGTGCCGACACACCCGACGACCTTGTGCACAACAAGCTCGGCGAGTATGGCGAGACAGCCAAGGCCTGGACCAGCGAAGAGGCCAAGGGCTTCATCAAGGTCATCTCTACCCCACTGCGCGCCTATTATTCGGTTCACCCTGACGAGGAGCGTTGATCATGGTTCGTGTAGGCATACTTGGTGCAGCAGGATATACGGGTGGCGAGCTCATCCGTCTGCTCATCCATCATCCCGAGGTCGAGATTGTCTTTGCCAATTCGGAGTCGAACGCTGGCAATGCGGTGGCCGCTGTGCATGAGGGACTCTATGGTGACACCGATCTGACATTCACCGACCAGACGCCCTTCGACCAGGTCGATGTGGTGTTCTTCTGCTTCGGACACGGCAAGAGCGAAGCTTACCTTCGCGAGCATGAGATACCAGCCAACGTCAAGATCATCGACATGGCGCAGGATTTCCGCATCCGTGGGGATCACGACTTCGTCTATGGTCTGCCTGAGATTCATCGCGACGCCATCCGAAAATGCCAACATTTGGCCAATCCCGGATGCTTTGCCACCTGTATCCAGCTGGGTTTGCTCCCCCTTGCCAAGGCAGGACTCCTCGCAAACGACATCGCCGTGAATGCCATCACAGGATCGACAGGCGCGGGACAGAAGCCCGGAGCAACCACCCACTTCTCGTGGCGCAACGACAACATGTCGGTCTATAAGCTCTTCCAGCATCAGCACCTGCACGAGATCTGCCAGACGCTCAACGAACTGCGTCCAGCGTCGGCTCCCGTTGTCTGCAATACGTTGCTTGGCCAGCCTTCGGAGGGGGAGATCACGGTCGATTTTGTACCTTATCGTGGCGACTTCACACGCGGCATCTTCTGCACCGAAGTCATCAAACTCGAGGGACCAGAAGGCAGCGCCACCAATCCGACCAAGGAGGAGCTGGTGAGCCTCTACAAGGCCTTCTACGCCGATGCAGCCTTCACGCATTATGTGGATGTGGCGCTCGACCTCAAGCAGATTGTCGGCACCAACAAGGCGCTTGTCCATCTCGACAAGTTCAATGGCAACAAGGTGGTGGTCACCAGCATCATCGACAACCTGCTGAAGGGCGCTGTCGGCCAGGCCGTCCAAAACATGAACCTCATGTTCGGCCTTGACGAACATGCAGGTCTTGGCCTGAAGGCCATAGCCTTCTAAAGACTGCGAAAGCAGGTCTTGGCCTGAAGGCCATTGCCTTCTAAAAAAATATAGTCACTATATTAACTATAGTCACTATAATAATCAAAAAACAGAAATGAAACTATTTGACGTATATCCCCTATTCGACGTAACCGTTGACCACGGCAAAGGCTGCTATGTGTGGGACGAGAAAGGCCAGGAGTATCTCGACTTCTACGGAGGTCATGCCGTGATCTCGATCGGCCACAGCCATCCGCGCTACCTGCAGACCATGCAGGAGCAGGCCAGCAAGCTGGTGTTTTACTCCAATGCAGTCAAGAACCCGCTGCAGGTGAAGCTTGCCGAGAAACTCGGCCCCATCTGCGGCTACGACGACTACCAGCTCTTCCTGATCAACTCGGGTGCCGAGGCCAACGAGAACGCACTGAAGCTGGCATCGTTCTACACCGGCAAGAAGAAGGTCATCGCCTTCACCCACGCCTTCCACGGACGCACTTCGGCTGCCGTCAATGTGACCCAGAACCCCAAGATTCAGGCGCCCATCAACGCCACCTTCCCCGTAGAGTTCCTGGAGCTCGGCGACATCGCCGGACTGCGTTCAAGCATCACCAAGGGTGATGTGGCCGCCGTGATCATCGAGGGCATCTCGGGTGTGGGCGGCATACACATCCCCACTGCAGCGTTCATGCAGGAACTTCGCAAGGTGACTGCTGACAACCGCGTCGTGCTGATCCTCGACGAGATACAGTCAGGTTATGGTCGTAGTGGCAAGTTCTTTGCCCACCAGTGGTTCGGCATCCGTCCTGACATCATCACCGTGGCCAAGGGCATTGCCAATGGCTATCCGTTTGCAGGTGTGCTCATCTCACCGATGTTTGCACCCGTCTATGGACAGCTGGGTACCACCTTCGGAGGCAATCATCTGGGCTGCGCCCTTGCCTGCACCGTGCTTGACGTCATCCAGGAGGAGCATCTCATCGAGAACGCACGCAAGCAGGGCGAGTACCTTATGAGCGCACTCAAGGCCATGCAAATCCCTGGTCTTAAGGAACTGCGTGGCCTTGGTCTGATGATAGGTATAGAATTTGACCATCCATACAAGGAGGTGCGTAACCGACTGCTCTACGAACAGCATGTCTTCACGGGTGTAGCAGGCACCAACGTATTACGTATCCTGCCACCACTCTGCATCACCCAACACGATTGCGACCTCTTCCTGGAGCGCTTCGATGCTGCGCTCTGACACCCGTCTGAGAACTTCTTAGAGATACATCCAACATACACGACCATATAGCTGCATCCAGTCCTTGCTCTGGTTGTAGCTATTTTCGTCTTCGCACACCCAGAGGATCTTCGCAACAATCGAATCGTCCATTTTGGGATGTGGGGCATAGCCATCGGTGAGGATGATGAGCCCGTCGTAGATGTTGTGTTCGGCCAAATAATCGAAGACAGGTTGGAACGACGTACCTCCACGTCCGAAGACCTGTACCGTACGCGATGCTTTGCGCAGAGGTTTCACCTCGCCCAGTTCGCAATCGAACTGCACGCAGTCGATCTCGTTGATGCCGTATTTGAAGAACTTGTTGATGACCGAATAGAAGTGCGACAGCGTCTTGTCGGAGATAGAGCCCGAAACATCGACAGCCACCAGCAGCTTGGTATCAAACTTGCGGATGGTGCCCATCTGCTGGAATCCTGTGCGACGATTGGGACGCATGCGCGTGAGTCGCATCGTGTTGCTCAACACCGAAGCACGGAAGCCCTGCATGATCTTGCGGTAGTCGATACGTGCCTTGGTCGAAGCCTGTATCTGCTGCACCACCTTTCCAGGGATGCTGCCCCACGAATTCATCTTGTCGATAAGGTCGTTGATCTCCTGGGAACGCATCTCGTCCTCCTCCCAGAGTTCCGAGCGAGCAGCAGCCGAGTCGAGCATGTCTTGCTGCTCCTTGCTCAGATTCTTCCGATCACTTGGATTATTCTGGATGCTCTGGACATTTTGAATACTCTCCTCGTCGATCATATCCTCAATCTTGCGCACGTACCATTCGAACGGCATGTCGTGCTGCAATTTGAAGAACTCGGGCGAGAGCAGGGGTAATTGCTCATCCGATTTGTAGCCTGTGGCATTCGGTCCGTTGTAGGCCGATTTGATGCAGACGTCGCTGCCCAACGCCATAGCCACACGACTTGTGCCTTCGGGCTGGCGCTCGTAGGGATGCTTGAGGAAGAGGCGGATCATCTCGATCCTCATCAACAACTCGACCTCAGCCGTCGATCGGCGCACCAACATCGTAGGATTGTATTGCAATTTCCCCTGTCCGCATCGCAACATACAGTTCATCTTGTCGTTCACCTCCAACTGCAGGATGCAGTAGAGGGCAAAATATGCAGGTTCCCGCAGGAACCATTGTTCAGCAATCTTCTTAAAAACTTCCTCCATATTTACTCAAACCATAGAATAAACGACATCCCCGTATTGCGTGCCGACTTCACAGCTTCTGTATACGGCATCAGCGTCATGTCCTTCAGATCTTCGCGCTTGTGGTCGATCATGTCGAGCAGGCCCAGGTTGAAACGGAACTCGGGAGCGAGTTTGAAGAAGGGCAGGTAGAAATCGCAACCCATACCGATATGGATGCCCAGGTCGAAACGCTTGAAGACGATCGGTGTCTCCTTCTCCTTGCCAATGTCGAAGTTGAACTGCGCACCTGCCACCATATAGGGACGGTAGTTGTTGATGCGTCGCGTGCTGATCTTCAGCGAGGCTGGAATCTCAATGTAGGTGGTCTTGAGCTGTTGGTTGGTACGCTCACGACCTTCGAGCGTTTCGCGTTCGAACCTCACCGTGCGTTCCTGAAAGTAGAGGAAGGGCGTGACGCGGAAATTCAGGTGCTCGGTGATGGCCAGATCGCCCATCAGGCCCACTTGGAACGAGGGATTGGCCTTGGGGCAGGTGACCCACCAGCCTTCAGCCGCCTCGCTGCCCGTCTGAGAGAAGCTGACGGTAGGCATGTTGAAGCCAAAGCTGAAGCCCCAGTGCAGCAGACGTTGGTCGTAGTATGGCAGGTTCTTGATCTTCTGCTTTTGTGCCACAGCAGTCATTGCAGGCACCCCAATGAGGGCCAGCAGAAGGAGAATGCGGATATGTCGTAGTATAGAATACAAAGTCAATTGACGATTAACAATTAATAGTTAACAATTAACAATTAGGGACTAAGAAATATCAACTGATACAATATATTAACGCGCAAATAGTCAATTTATTGTGTGGAGCTGAATATTCGCAATTAATTACCTTTATTTTTCAACCTATAGGTGACAATTTAGTCGATTTGTAAACAAAAAATTGCGTAAACCACAAAAAAAATGCAAAATACAGTTCATCAAATGTGAAAATACCTTATCTTTGTGCCGCAAAAACAAAAGGTTGTGCAAATTTTTTAAGGTATTAACTATTATAAAACAATTAGAAAATTATTACTGTTATGAAGAAATTGGTTCTTTTCGCAGGTATTCTCGTTGCTGTAAGCTTCGCTTCTTGCAACGGTGCAAAGGAGAAGGCAGCTGAGGCTACTGAGGCTGCTGTAGAAAACGTTGAGGCTGCTGCTGAGGCTACCGCTGAGGCTGTTGAGGCTGCTGCTGATACCGTTGCCGCTGAGGTTTCTGAGGCTGCTGCCGAGGTTGCTGAGGCCGCTGCTGAGGCTGCTAAATAATTAGGCCTACAGTTTGCTTACACTTTAAACGACATTAAACCGCCCCAAGTCATCAGGACTAAGGGCGGTTTTATTGTATCCATGAACCACCTGGAACCGGTCGGGTGGCACACTTTGAGAAGTGGAAATCGCTTTTCGTCGACTTTATCCATAAAAACAGCTGCATCAAGAATCTTTTTTGAGAAGACATTGCCGAAGTAATGGGAATTTTGCATACCTTTGCAGATGTAAGTACTCTAATCCATGACTTGAAACGATGAAGTTGATCAGCTTGAATCGCATCGACAACGTGGCAGTGGCACTCTGTGACCTCCAGGCAGGCCAAGAAGTGACACTGGCGGATGGCTCTGTGCTTACACTTCGCGACGACATTGCCTTCGGACACAAGGTGGCCGTTCGTAGCATTGACGAAGGCGAAAAGGTGCTGAAATACGGTCTCCCCATCGGTAGCGCTACGCGCAACATCGAAGCGGGAGGGCTTGTGCATGAGCATAACCTCAAGTCGGATTATGTTTGGAGCATATAGTGACTATAGTGACTATAGTAACTATAGATACTATAGGAACTATAATAGAAAAAAAACATGAAAGGCTATCTCAGAAAAGACGGACAGAAAGGCATACGCAACGTGATCGTTGTGACCTACCTCGTGGAGTGTGCCCATCATGTGGCTGAAGAGATTGTCCGAGAGACCGATTCAAGCCATCTGCCCGTCCATCTGATTGGTTTCGGAGGCTGTGCACCCAATGCCTACGCCCAGTGGGTGATGGAAAGGCTCTGCACGCATCCCAATGTGGGTGGCGTGGTGATTGTTTCGCTGGGCTGTGAGAACTTCCTGCGCGACCAGTTGCTGCAAGTGGTGAAAGAGAGCGGTCGCGAGGGAGCGATGATTGTCATTCAGGAAGAGGGTGGCACAAGTGCCTCGATACGCAAGGGTGTGGAGGCCGCGAGAGCCATGATTCCAGTTGTGCAAGCCGTCCCGAAGGTGGAACTGCATTGGCAGGACCTTTGCATCGGCACGGTGTGCGGCGGTTCGGATGCCTGCAGCGGCATCACGGCCAATCCTGCAGTAGGACTTGCCTTTAACCGGCTTGTCGATGCGGGAGCCACCTGCATCTTCGAAGAGCCCGGTGAGCTGATCGGCTGTGAGGCCATGCTTCGTCAACGCGGTATCACACCTGAGGTTGGACAACAGCTCTACGACTGCATCCACAAGGCTGACATCTATTACAAGAAGATGGGACACGACAGTTTTTCGCAAGGCAATGCCGAGGGCGGATTGACCACCATCGAGGAAAAGTCGCTGGGCTCGTATGCAAAGAGCGGCAACCGACCGATTCAAGGGCTTATTCGTCCGGGAGAAATCCCCGTAACCAACGGACTTTACATGATGGATGTAGTGCCCGATGGTGAGGCACGCTGGGGGTTCCCCAACGTGAGCGACACGGCTGAGATAGTCGAGATGGCAGCCTCGGGGTGCCACCTGGTGCTCTATACCACGGGAAGCGGCTCGGTAGCCGGCGCGGCCATCGCTCCTGTCATCAAGGTCTGCTCCAATCCCCTCACCTACGAGCGCATGAGCGAGGACATGGACGTGAATGCCGGCCGTATCATAACCGAAGGCGCTTCGCTCGAAGATGTCTCAGACGAATTGATTTTGCTTATCGAGCATGTTGCCGATGGACAAAGGACCAAATCAGAGGCCTTGGGTCACCGCGAGTTTTTCCTGGGATATAAGGAGTTTTGTAGATAGAAAACAAGCCGCTGGGGATTATTCCTCAGCGGCTTGCTTTTTAATGGTTTTGTCCAGTGGTTTAGAACCAGCGGGTGTAGGCGAAGTCCATGCGGTGTGGCAGGTTCTCGTTCTTCGGGAAGAGACGGAAACCGATCTTGTAGGCACCGGAGTACTTCACTGGGAAGTCGATGTTGAAGGTAACGAGAGTTCCCTCACGCTTAACAACCTCCATCTCGTAGCTCTTGGTATTGCGTGCTGCGCCATCACCTGTGTCGGCGATAACCAGGTCGAGACCCAAGTCGTTGGCAATAGCCTTACCATCGACTACGACAGTAGCCTTGTAGGTCTTGCCGATCGAGAGACCCTGAGTGAACTCCTCCTGTGGGAGATCGAATTCCTTCACCTCGATGGTGTCCCAATTCTCAGCTACGACCTCCTTCCAAGCAGCAATCTCCTTGGCGATCTTATAGCCGTTGGCAGCAAGCTTGCGAGCACGTGCGCCCTCCTTGGTATAGAAGCGATCGTAGTAGTCGTCGAGCTGGCGACGCATGGTGAAGTGAGGCGTGATCTTGCACAGACAGTCCTTGATGGCCTTTACCCAGTCGGGAGAATAACCCTTGCGGTTCTTGGCGAAATAGAGAGGCACGATCTCGGTCTCGAGCATGGTGTAGATAGTCTCGGCATCGAGCTGATCCTGGAGCGACTGGTTCTGGAACGTGCGCTTGTCGGTGAGTGCCCAACCTGCGCCCTCCTTGTAACCCTCGTACCACCAACCGTCGAGGACGGAGAGGTTCAACGTACCGTTCATGATGGCCTTCTCACCCGATGTGCCGGAAGCCTCCAGTGGACGGGTAGGCGTATTCATCCAGATATCGCAACCCGAAACGAGGCGCTTGGCCACGTCCATGTCGTAGTTCTCGACAAAGACAACCTTGCCAACGAACTGAGGCATACGTGAGATCTCGACGATGCGGCGAATGAGACCCTGACCACCGCCATCGGCGGGGTGAGCCTTGCCGGCGAAGATGAACTGCACAGGACGCTCAGGGTTGTTGACGATCTTGGCCAGACGGTCGAGGTCGGTGAAGAGCAGGTGTGCACGCTTGTAGGTAGCGAAACGACGGGCGAAACCGATGGTGAGAGCCTCGGGATTGAGGGCACCAATAGCCTGAATGATCTTGGCGGGGTTCTCCTGCTTCTTGCGAAGGTTGTTGCGAACCTCCTCCTTGATGAAGTTGAAGAGCTTGGTCTTAAGACCCTTGCGGATCTTCCAGATCTCCTCGTCGTCAGACTCGTAGATCTTCTTCCACATCTCTTCCTGCGTCTGGGTCTCGTAGTAGTCGGGACCGAAGAGCTTCTCGTAGAACTCCTTCCACTCGCTGGCTGCCCATGAGGGGAGGTGTACGCCGTTGGTCACATAGCCGACATGGAGTTCCTCGGGAGCATAGCCCTTCCAAACTGGAGCGAACATCTGACGGCTTACCTTACCGTGGAGCCAAGATACACCGTTGGCCTCCTGGCAGGTATTGAGAGCGAATACCGACATCGAGAACTTGCCCTCGCCGGGAGTCTCGCGACCCAGGTTCATGAAGTCGGCCCAATCGATGCCGAGCTTGGTCTGGAACTGCGACATATACTTGTAGAAGAGACCCTCGTCGAACGAGTCATGTCCAGCAGGCACGGGAGTGTGGCAGGTATAGAGCTGTGAGCTGCGTACCACCTCAAGAGCCTCGTTGAACTTCAAACCCTCGTTCTGGATAAGGTCGGCCATGCGCTGGGCACCGATGAGGGCAGCGTGACCTTCGTTGCAGTGATAGACATCCTTCTTGATGCCGAGCTTGTTGAGCAACATCATGCCGCCGATGCCGAGCAGATACTCCTGCTTGATGCGGTTCTCCCAGTCGCCACCATAGAGCTGGTGGGTGATGCTGCGATCCCACTCGGAGTTGCGGTCGAGGTCGGTGTCGAGCAGATAGAGCTTCACGCGGCCCACATTGACCTGCCATACATTGGCATAAACGATGATGTTATCGTGGAAGGGCACTTCGAGGACGAGCTGCGAGCCATCTTCGTCCTTCACGGGCTCGATGGGGAGCTGGTTGAAGTTCTGGGGCTCGTAGTTAGCCTCCTGGCTACCATCGGCAGAGAGCGTCTGGGTAAAGTAGCCGAAACGATAGAGGAAACCTACGGCACAGAAGTCGATATTGGAGTCGGAGGCCTCCTTTACATAGTCGCCTGCGAGAATGCCAAGACCACCGGAATAAATCTTGAGGCAAGCTGTCAAACCGTACTCCATGCAGAAATATGCTACTGATGGACGCTTGGCATTGACGGGCTGAGCCATATATTCATTGAAATGGGCAACAACAGTATCAACCTTCTTCATGAGCTTCTTGTCGGCCACGATCTCGTTGAGACGATCGAGCGACATGGTCTCGAGCATAGCGAGAGGGTTGTGACCTGTCGAGCGCCACAGCTCCAGATCAAGCTCACGCCAAAGCTTGTGAGCTTCGGAATTCCACGACCACCAGAGGTTGCGGGCTACGGTATGGATACCTTCGAGTTCGATGGGAAGGTTTGACTTGACGGTAATATCGCGCCAGACAGGGGCGTTGGTATGACTTACCTGTACTTTCATAATAGGTTAAGTTAAGGGTTAAATAGATGATGTTTGTTTATGATTTCCTTTAAAATATTCCTTTACGGAGCGAAGTTTCCTTCAAGGCCTTGTCATAGGCCTGGTTGTAGTACTTGATGAAGTTATGCCAACCTGCACGTGCTGCTACACGGCGTGCTTCCTGACGGATGACCTTGACCTCGGCGTGAGGTACTTCGGCAAAACGGAGCACAAGGTTGGCAATGTTGCCTACCACCTGATCATAATTGGAATCGCTGCGTGATACGACAGCTACTGCATCGAGGATGTCATCGTCCTTGCCGATGCCCTTGCACCACATACCGAAGCCCGAGAGGCTGGTGGTAATGGTGGGCACACCGAAGGCACACGACTCCATAGGAGTGTATCCCCAAGGCTCGTAGTAGCTTGGATAGATCGTCAGGTCGAGACCTGCCAACAGCAGATAGTAGTTGCGGTTGAGCAATCCGTCGTCGCCATTGAGATACGACGGGATATAGATGACCTTGACCTTGTCATTCTTCTGATTCTGGAATCCCAGCTGATGAATGCGGCTGAGAATAGCGTCATTATAATAATTATGGATCGCGTGCGTGAAGACGGGGTCGCTGAGCCCCGTAATGAAGGCCGAACCGCTCTGATAACGCTCGAGAACGTCGGCACGCACTTCGTTGACCCAACCCGGCACCATGATGAAAGCGATGATTTCGCGCTCGGGATTGCTGTCACGCAGACGGCTCATCGTATCGAGAAAGACATCGAGGCCCTTGTTCTTGAACTCGCAACGACCAGCTGTACCCACGTAGATGGCATCTTCGGCAGGGACATGTCCCGTGAGGCACTCCACCAGACGGCTGAAAGCCTGACGGCTCATCTTGCGCTCGCGACTGAATGCAGTTCCCTTGGGCACAAAGTCACCTTCGAAACCATTGGGAGTAACCATAGGTGTGCGCTCGAGAAGCTGTGTACATTCGGCTGCCGTAATGTCGCTCACCGTGGTAAAGCAATCGGCCTCCTGAGCTGCATGTTTCTCCACAGAATGCTTGGAAGTCATATTGAGCTCATCGGCCATCTGATCGCCGAAATATCCGGGCAGATAGTCATAGAGAGGCTTGTTGTTGCCACAGATGCTACGACCTACGCAGGTGGCATGAGTGGTAAACACTGTTGCAATGGCAGGAACCTGGTGCTTGAGATAGAGCACACCCATGCCCGTCGTCCACTCGTTGAAATGGGCCACAGCATTGCTGCGCAGCGGACAGAGATGCTTGAACAGACTTTCAATCACACGGGCTGCTGCATGCGCAAACGTGCAACCCTCGTCGTAGTCACCATAGCCAACCATAGAGTTGACACCATACCACTCCCACATCTGGCCATAGAAGGCATTCTTGGCTGCATATAAAGGACGGAAATCGACAAGGACAACCTGAGGATCCCCAGGCACCTTCCAACGACCTACACGAACCTTAAGATTTTCGGCTTTCGCCTTATGAGCCCATTCGTCAAGTTCGGGACTTGCTGTTGAAGGATCAAAGAACGGAGACTCCTGTTGCTCCCACAAATCCGGCCCAATAAAGAATAGATTGTCGCCAAGTTGTTTCTTCAGTGTAGCTGCCTTGGTGGAAAGGACAGCATAGATGCCACCCACCTTGTTGCAAACCTCCCAGCTAACCTCAAACAAATAGTCGGGTTTGATAGAATTCTTCATTATAATACCTAAAAACACTAAATTTCGGGCGCAAAGGTAAGGAAAACTTTTTAAAAATCATGCATTTTGCACAAAATAAATCTTAAAAGAGGGACAAATGAACATTTTTTAATAATCAGGCATTTCATTTTTACATATTTTTACCGAAATTGACGTTTTTGGATAGCGATTTTTACAATTGATAAAACAAAAAGTCGAGAGAAACCATGCGTATCTATATAAAAAAAGGAGATTGAACTCACCGAATAGTGAAGTCCAATCCCTTTTCTTGGTCTTTGTGGACCATCGGGGGTGATGCTACCGATCACTCAGCTGCATTCTCCTTGAGGTGCTGAACGTAGATGGCATGTTCCATCTTCTTGCGACGAACCTGAGAGGGCTCGTTGAACTGCTGACGACGGCGAAGTTCCTTGATGACACCGGTCTTCTCGTACTTACGCTTGAACTTCTTCAGGCACTTCTCGATGTTCTCACCTTCCTTAACTGGTACAATAATCATATCAGTACGGGTTGTTAAATGACCCGAATCGCCCGGCTCCCTTTTTTACATCTCCATTTCT
Organism: Bacteroidales bacterium; assembly: GCA_017548545.1. Taxonomy (GTDB): domain Bacteria; phylum Bacteroidota; class Bacteroidia; order Bacteroidales; family UBA3663; genus Liminaster. Next base: position 25,704 of record JAFYZW010000051.1, read on the forward strand.
AATAGCCTTGGACTCATCGGTCGCTTACCACTTTGATAAGCGGGTGCGAAGATATGAAAAATCTGCAAGTTGAACAAATATTTTGACCAAAAAATGCAAAAACCATACAGATTTTTTTGTTTTTTCGAAAAAGTATCGTATTTTTGCACCATCTAAATGTCAATTGAAATGAAAGCATCGCAGTTAAGAGTAAAGAAACTTCGCGAGCTCATGCAGAAGCAGGGCATCGATCTGTACGTGATGGAGAACAACGACCCGCACGAGAGTGAATATCTCCCCGACCACTGGAAGGAAATCGAGTGGCTCAGCGGCTTCCGTGGCGAAGTAGCCACCGTGCTTATCACCCAAGAGGAGGCCCTGCTGTGGACCGACAGCCGCTTCTTCATCTCTGGAGAGCAGCAACTCAAGGGATCGCCTTTCAAGCTGATGAAGATGAAGGTGGCTGGCGTCCCCACTGTGGCCGAATGGCTTGACGAATATAAGGCGCAACATGACACCAACTGCACAGGAGGAGACAGCCGCATCCTTTTCAACAATGAGGTGGACATAGACGTCAACCTCATCAGCCGTATCTGGAAGGATCGTCCAGCACTGCCGATGAACAAGATTGAGCTCTATCCTGAAGAGCTGAGCGGCGAGAAAACTGCCGATCGCATCCTTCGCGTGATAGAAGCCGTAGAGGAACAGGGCGGCAAGGGTCTCTGGCTTTCGGCCCTCGACGAAATAGCCTGGGTGCTCAACCTGCGTGGTACAGACATCGCCTGCACGCCTATCTTCATCAGCTATCTTTACCTGAGTCACAAGGAATCGATATTCTACGTGCACGAAGAGAAACTCACTGACGAGGTGCGCACCTACCTTTCGAACCTCAACATCGCCATCCGCCCCTATGAGGAGGCAGCCGAGAGCCCCTATCGGGCCATGGTCGGCCCCAACCCCATCCCGCTCATGAAAGGCATCAAGAATGCCGTCGAGATAGAAGGCTACCGCTCTGCAATGCTCAAGGACGGCATCGCCCTGACGCGCTTCTACCATTGGCTAGAGAACCAACTGAAGGCAGGTGAGGAATTCTGCATCAAGGATGACGGCACTTTCGGTATCGGAGGAGAAATCACCGAGATGAACCTCGTGCAGCGACTGATAGACTTCCGTCGCGAACAGCCCCTTTACCGCGATGAATCGTTCCCAGCCATCGTAGCGTGGAACGAACATGCTGCCATGCCACATTATGAGCCCTCGAAGGACCACGACACGCCCATCACAGGTGATGGACTGCTCTTGATCGACACAGGCGGGCAATACCTGGACGGCACCACCGACATCACCCGAACGATCGGCATCGGCAAGGTGAGCCGTGCCATGAAGCGCGACTACACGCTGGTGCTGAAGGGACACATCCGTCTGGCTCGCGCCGTATTCCCACGCGGCACACGTGGCGACCAACTCGATGCCTTGGCACGTATCGACCTTTGGCGCGACGGCAAGACTTATCGTCATGGCACATCACACGGCGTTGGACACTACCTGGGTGTTCATGAGGGACCTGAGTCGGTACGCATGGAGCACAATCCGCAAGTGCTATGCGACGGCATGGTCTTCTCGAACGAACCTGCCATCTATCTGGGCGGCAAGTACGGCATCCGTCATGAGAACCTGGTGCTGGTACGTCCTTTCGATGTTGTCACCGATGCCCCCGATGCAACACCTTGCGACCCAACGGAACAGGGCGAGTTCCAGTGCCTCGACACGCTGACACTTTGCTACATCGACACCTCGTGCGTTGTCAAGAACATGCTCGACAAGGACGAATTGGCCTGGCTCAACCAGTACAACAAACGCGTCTATGATACGCTTGCTCCTCACCTTGCCGAAGACGACCGCGCATGGCTTGAAGAGAAATGCAAGGCCCTTTGACACAATATAGCTTTTCGAAGCTTTTCCCTATTTTAATTATTTATGAATGATACAAAGAGACTACTAAGGTCCACACTTCTGGCACTTGTCATCGCACAAGCAGCGATGACAAATGCCGAACAGCGATTCAGGTATTATGACCACATCACGTTCTACGATGTCTATGCAGGCACCGTCGATGACAGTGTAGCCCCTGTCCCCGAAAACATCTATCGCCTCAACAATGCACGTTACACCACCCTGCTTCCCGCCAAAGACCTCGACAGCATGGGTGACTCGCTGCGTTTGGAGATCAGCATCAATGCGCTATGCGACAACTACGACCGCATCGGCTCGGTAGATCTTGTACTGATGCCAAGCGACTCACTGATCTACAACGATTGCGCACACACCAAGCCCAATGGCAGCACCTATTCCGGACGCCTTGGCGACACCGACCCAAACATCCAACGTATCGAGATCGGACGCTTCATCACCCCGTTCATGGACATGAACAAAGGAGTAGATGTGCCCTACAAGTGGGACATCTCCTTCCTGTCGCCCTTGTTACATGACAAGCAACTGCGCGACACGATGAACCTTTGGCTGGAATTCCATCTGGAAGGCGTTCCATACGCTGCCAATACCCAGATTGCAGGCTGCTCGGGCCGCAAAGACGTGTTTGCAGGGACTCTCGACATCGTCACGAACGACAAACGGGACAATGCTTCGCCCCAACGCCAACTCACCTTGACCTTGGCCTACGAACGATACCTGAACTCCTATAGCAAGGGGCATAGCGACGAGGAGGGCACCACCGTGGCACATTATCAAGTGCATCTCGACGAAGCGATGAGTGATGCGATGTTCCTGATGGTCAACTCCAACCACGGCGCCAACTCGGGAGGCGAGGAGTATAACCGACGACTACACTACGTATGGGTCAACGAATGGATGGCAATGGTCTATCGACCGGGACGCACCTCCTGCGAACCGTTCCGCATGTATAACACACAGGCGAATGGAATCTATGGATCATCGACGATGACCGACGAAGCCTGGCAATCGTTCAGCAACTGGTGCCCGGGCGATGTGATCGACAACCGAATCATCCACCTCGGCGCCATTCCTGCCGGAGAGTACGACTTCCGTCTTTTGGTGCCCGATGCCGTATTCAATGACAATCAGGGCTATTTCCCCTTCTCACTCACTTTCTTCGGTGTGCAGGAAGGGGGTATCGATGGACTCGACATCATCGCAGACTTACGACAAACTGCATCCAAAATACATTGGGACGGCGACAAACTGCTGATCGACAGCAACGTCAAAAAGGTCATGGAATGGACGTTGCTGAATGCCGCTGGCCAGCGTATCGCCGTACAGCCAGGGGCCGTAAACGAAATCAAGATGTCAAATCATCCGACATCGGTCTATATACTCCTGCTTCTGATGGAGGATGGCAGCACCGAGGTCCATAAATTCTTCAAGAACTGATGGCATCCAATATATATATAATAATGTGTAACGCTTCATCCACGATAAAGCGCCTCGTACTGCTCACACTGCTGGCCATTCCCTCGATGAGCGTTTCGGCACAACTCACCCTGGGCTATTGCGACGAAGAGGGTTATTCGGGAAGTCTCACAAACAGCAATACGAATGCAACCATCTCGTGCGCCATGGGTCTCACTCCCGCCTTGCAGGCCGATTATACATTCTGCTCCATCAGTTACTTGCGCATCTATCTCACCGCTCCCGAAAACCTCACTTCGTTCATCGTATGGGTACGAAAGGACCTGAAGGATGACGAAGTCCTTGCGAGCATCGATGTAGAGTCTTCTGCACTGACAGAGGGATGGAACGACATCGCTCTTCCCTGCCAGATCGAACTGACGGGAAACGAGATTTATTACTGCGGTTATAGTTATACACAAAGTACCAAGACACGCATTCCACTGAGTGGGACGAAAGGGACAGCTGAATCGTTCTACGTCTCGACAGGCAATGGATGGCGCGACATGAGCGGACAATTTGCGCCGGTCTGTATTCGTGTCGGTCTTAGCAGCAACTATCAGTATGCAATGGAGTTGACCGACCTGCGTCTGGGACATCGTTGGTACGATATAAACTGCGACGACGACACAGTCACTATCCAAGGCACCATCCGCAATCTCGGCAACGAACCTCTGACACATTTCACAGTCATAGTACAAGAAGATGGCCGAAATACCTTCACATCGGAATATGACTGCACAAGCACCGACTTTGGCTTTTCGATCCCCTTCGAATTCCGTTTTCTTCGCGACCAAGATATTCATTTGACCGACCCCGATATCCCCGTTGTGGCAACTGTCAGCCATCCTAACGGGCAGGACAATCAGTGTGACCACAAGACAAGCGGTACTGTCTATTACGAAGTAGGTGAGAGCAATCCCGATCCGCTTGTCCCCGCAAACCTGCTGATTGAAGAATTCACCAGCGAAGCCAACGGATATGCTCCAGCTGGACAGACGCATTTGAGAAACAGCATCGCTCAGGCATTGGATCGACTCGAAGACATCGAACCCGATGTTATACTGCTCAGCCGCCACGAGGGTTATGGTCCTGCTGATGCTTGGCGCGTTGCAGAATCTGACTTCAAGGCGAGCTTTTTCGGCGACGAAGAACTGACCTATGCTCCTGCTGCAATGGTGTGCCGCAATGGCCTGCCTTTCAGCACCACACTTGACGAAGACAGCATCGCCCAATTGATTTCCGAACGCTTAAACACCCAATATGGAATAATACAATACGAAAATGTAACGTTTGATGTCGCCACTCACACCATCAATGCCACTGTTCAGACTCACCTTTTCGGCGTTTCCATCTACAGGAATCCTACACTTGTGGTCTGTGTGAAACAGGATAAGGTGGCATCTGTCGCCCAGAAGAACTATTATCCCGAGCTCTATGAGAATGACTGGCAGTTCGATGTAGTGCGCCAGTTCTTAACCTTGCCTGGCCAAGGGAGGCTGCTCGGCGACTTGGATTCCGAGGCTGTCGCCTCAGGACAAGTCAAAGTGTCGGACCTTGTCAACCAGCAATTTGTCCTGAGCGAAAACATTCCCTCTGACATCACATCAGGGGAAGGACTCATGCTCGTCGCTTACATCTACGACAAGGACTATACGAACGAAATCATTGCGGCATCGCAGGTGAAAATTTCCTCCGAGATACCGTAATTAGTTGGTTTTCTTGACAACTACGAATGACAAATCGCCCCAAACTGAGGCGATTTGTTTATTTTAAATAAAAAAGTAGTGCAAACGTTTGCACTATTGCCAAAAATCCCCTATCTTTGCATCGTGTTTTTCATGGTATTAGATTTAAGGTAATGTGAATTCGAGCCGTCGGGATGACGGTTCGGATTTTTTTATGCACTTTTCAACGTTTATTCTTCCGCAATCGTATTTTTCGCATTACCAATCATTTCGACAGCCTTATCCATGATCCGATAGAGTTCATCGACCGTCTCGGCACGAAGCATAGCGATGCGCGTCTCCCTAAAGTTGGGGATACCCTTGAAGATAGGTGTGGCTGCAAGATGCCTGCGGATATGCAGGATGCCACGATACTCGTCGATACGTACCACGCTCTCCTCCACCTGAAGCTTGAGTGCCATTACACATTCTTCGAGCGGGATGGGCGGCAGTTCCTCGCCCGTCGTAAGCAAATGCTTGATCTCACGGAAGATCCAAGGCCGACCGAAGGTGGCACGTCCCACAAGGATTCCATCGACACCCGTCTCGTCGAAACGCTGCTTAGCTATCTGCGCTGATGTGACATCGCCGTTGCCGATAATCGGGATGTGGATGCGCGGGTTCTGCTTCACCTCACGAATTAGCGTCCAATCGGCTTCCCCATTGTACATCTGCGAACGTGTGCGTCCATGGATAGCCAAAGCCTTGATACCGCAATCCTGCAGCTGTTCGGCCAACGTGGTGATGATCTTGTGCTCACAATCCCATCCTAGACGCGTCTTGACGGTCACTGGCAGTTTGACTGCATCGACCACAGCCCGTGTAATGTCAAGCAAAAGCGGGATATCGCGCAACATACCGGCACCAGCGCCCTTGCCTGCCACACGCTTCACAGGACAACCGAAATTGATGTCGAGGATGTCGGGATGAGCCTGCTCCACGATCTGGGCAGCCTCAACCATCGACTGCACGTCACGTCCATAAATCTGAATCACCACGGGACGTTCCTCTTCCAGCACAGTGAGCTTACGCATCGTCTTATCGATACTGCGAATCAGTGCGTCGGCTGAGACGAATTCCGAATAGACCATGTCAGCGCCAAAGTGGCGACACTGGAGACGAAAACCTACATCAGTGACGTCCTCCATCGGTGCAAGCATCACGGCCTTATCAGGCAATTCAACGGAACCTATCTTCATATTTTTTTAATATTGTTAAGAAATTGCTATTTTGATAGTGCAAAGATAACTATTTTTGCGCAATATTGCACATTTTGAGGTCAAGAAATTGTTTTTTTTTCAATAAATAATTATATTTGCAGCGATATAAAAAGAATTACGCCTTAAAAAAGGCTGTAAAGTGCCAACAAAACAACCAATAAATCAATATTACTAACAACAACACCAAATTCCTATGTGGTTAACATCTTCGTCAATCGGTCGTAAGGTGGTAATGAGCGTCACTGGTGCATGCCTCGTGCTCTTCCTCACCTTCCACATGCTGATGAACCTTGTTTATGTGTATGATGTCATCGTAGGCACACCTGCTGGTGGACATTACTACGACAAGGTCTGTGAATTCTTGGGCACCAACTGGTACGCGCTCCTTGGCACTGCTGGTCTGGCTCTGCTCGTTGTCATCCATTTCATCTATGCCTTCATCCTGACCTTCCAGAACTGGAAAGCACGCGGCAACGATCGTTATGCCATTTCCGGCAAGCAGCCGGTACATTGGGCTGCCAAGAACATGCTCGTGCTTGGTATCATCGTTATCTGCGGCATCCTGATTCACCTCTACAACTTCTGGAGCAACATGATGTTGGCTGAACTGGCAGGTTCAGAAGGCCAATTCGCAGCCACTGCCGGCTTCGATTGGATTACCTACACTCTCGCTGACCCAGTCCTCTTCGTGCTCTACATCATCTGGTTTGCAGCTCTCTGGTTCCATCTCACACACGGCATCTGGTCGTCTATGCAGACCCTTGGCTGGAACGGCAAGACCTGGCTCAATCGCTGGATTTGCATCAGCTACATCTGGGCCACTGTCATCTTCTGCGGCTTCTTCCTCGTTCTTGTGACTGCCGTCATTGAGAGAGGAGGCTTCCACAGCATCTGCGGCTAATTAATCTTAACATCGTAAATCCATAAACAGCAATTTAGACTATGGCTATTGAACACATCATGGATCCCGCGCTCAGCCGCATCCCCGAAGGAAAGCTCGCTGACAAGTGGACGAACTATAAGGCACACCAGAGGCTGGTGAACCCGGCCAACAAGCGTAAACTCGACATCATCGTTGTAGGTTCAGGTCTCGCAGGTGGTGCTGCTGCAGCTACTCTTGGTGAAATGGGCTTCAAGGTAAAATGCTTCTGCATCCAGGACTCTCCTCGTCGTGCCCACTCCATCGCTGCACAGGGCGGTATCAATGCTGCCAAGAACTATCAGAATGATGGTGACTCGGTTTATCGTCTCTTCTATGACACCATCAAGGGTGGCGACTACCGTGCTCGTGAAGCCAACGTATATCGTCTGGCTGAGGTATCGAACAATATCATTGACCAGTGCGTTGCCCAGGGCGTACCTTTCGCACGTGAATATGGTGGCACTCTCGCTAACCGTTCGTTCGGTGGTGCACAGGTATCACGTACCTTCTATGCCAAGGGACAGACTGGCCAGCAGCTGCTGCTCGGCGCCTACTCTTCGCTCAACCGTCAGATCGAGAAGGGCACTGTCACCATGTATCCACGCCGTGAGATGCTCGACGTTGTCCTCATTAAGGACAAGGAGGGCGTAGAACGTGCACGTGGTATCATCTGCCGCAACCTCGTAACTGGCGAGCTGGAGCGTTATTCTGCTCACGCTGTTGTCGTAGCAACTGGCGGTTATGGCAATGCATACTTCCTCTCGACCAATGCAATGTCGTGCAACGGTGGTGCAGCTATCCAGATCTATCACAAGGGCGCTATGTTTGCCAACCCATGCTATGCACAGATCCACCCCACCTGTATTCCTGTTCACGGTGACATCCAGTCGAAACTTACCCTGATGTCCGAGTCACTCCGTAACGACGGCCGTATTTGGGTACCCAAGAAGCTCGAAGATGCCAAGCGTCTGCAGCGCGGCGAGATCCGTGGTCACCAGATCCCCGAAGAGGATCGCGACTACTACCTGGAGCGCCGTTATCCAGCCTTCGGCAACCTCGTGCCTCGTGACGTTGCATCTCGTGCTGCCAAGGAGCGTTGCGATAAGGGCTTCGGCGTTAACAGCACTGGTCTCGCAGTATTCCTCGACTTCTCGGATGCCATCAAGCGTCTGGGCAAGGACGTTGTTGCAGACAAGTACGGCAACCTCTTCCAGATGTATCAGAAGATCACTGACGACAATCCATACGAGACCCCAATGATGATCTATCCCGCTATCCACTACACGATGGGCGGCATCTGGGTTGACTATGAGTTGATGACCTCTGTCAAGGGTCTGTTCTGCGCCGGTGAGGCTAACTTCTCCGACCATGGTGCCAACCGTCTTGGTGCTTCTGCTCTTATGCAGGGTCTCGCCGATGGTTACTTCGTACTGCCTTACACACTGCAGAACTATCTGGCCGACCAGATTCAGGTTCCACGCTTCTCGACCGACCTTCCCGAATTCAAGGAGGCAGAAGATGCCATCAAGGCCAAGATCCAGAAGATCATGGCAGTGCAGGGCACACGCACCGTGGACTCCATCCACAAGGAACTGGGCCACATCATGTGGGACAATGTCGGCATGGGTCGTACAAAGGCTGGCCTCGAAGAGGGTCTCAAGAAGCTCGGCGAGCTCCGCAAGACCTTCTGGAAGGAAGTCTATGTACCCGGTGAAGCCAGCACGCTTAACACCGAGCTCGACAAGGCCATTCGTCTGCTCGACTTCATCGAGATTGGCGAGCTGATGGCACGCGATGCCCTCCATCGTGAGGAGTCGTGCGGTGGCCACTTCCGTGAGGAGCATCAGACCGAGGAAGGCGAAGCTAAGCGCGACGACAAGAACTTCATGTATGTTGGCTGCTGGAAGTACATGGGAGAAGGCAAGGAGCCCGAACTCTACAAGGAGATGCTTGACTACCAGGAGATCAAGGTACAGACACGTAACTACAAGTCATAATTCACCCTTTTAATAATTTAGACAACTATGGGAAAAGAAAATTTTCTGAACGTAAAAGTCAAAGTTTGGCGTCAGCGCGGCCCAAAGGAAAAGGGCGAATTCAAGACCTATGACGTTGAGCACGTTTCGACCGAAATGTCATTCTTTGAGATGATGGACACGCTCAACGAGCAGCTCATCAACAAGCACGAGGAGCCCATTGTCTTCGACCACGACTGTCGTGAAGGCATTTGCGGCACCTGCTCGCTTTACATCAACGGCCGTCCACACGGCATCGACGATGCTATTACCACATGCCAGCTCCACATGCGTAAGTTCAAGAATGGTGAAACCATCACCGTTGAGCCATGGCGCTCTGCAGGATTCCCTGTAATCCGCGACTTGATGGTTGACCGCTCTGCTTTCGATAAGATCCAGCAGGCTGGTGGCTACACCTCAATCAACTGCGGTGCTGCCCAGGATGCCAATGCCATCCTCATCTCGAAGGTGGATGCCGACGAAGCTATGGACTCTGCATCTTGCATCGGCTGCGGCGCTTGTGTTGCTGCCTGCAAGAACGGCTCCGCTATGCTCTTCGTCAGCGCAAAGGTCAGCCAGTTTGCCCTCCTTCCACAGGGCAAGGTTGAGGCTGCTCGTCGCGCCAAGGCTATGGTAGCACGTATGGACGAACTCGGATTCGGCAACTGCACCAACACCCGTGCCTGTGAGATGGAATGCCCCAAGAGCGTGAAGATCTCCAACATCGCACGTCTTAACCGTGAGTTCATCAAGGCTAAGCTCGCTGATTGATCTGAGACTCCTATCTCCTTCATTGGAGAAGAAATACTAATAATGCGGCCTCCGAATGCTCTTCGGGGGCCGTTTTACTATCTATCTTTCACCACAATAGGAGTTTTTACGTTCAAAAATTTGGAATATAACAAGAAAAGCAGTATCTTTGCGGCCAGAATACAAACAAATAATAATCATATAATCCCTCAATCAAAATGAGATATTTTGGTAATTTATTTTGGGGCGCTCTTCTACTGATGCTCGGCATCATCGCCCTCCTCTGGGCTACCGACGTGCTCAACAGTCTTGCATTCCTCAAGACCTGGTGGCCTATGTTTATCATCATCCCGTGTGCAATCCGCCTGATGTTCGCTCCCGACAAATTGATGTCGCTGCTCGGCATCGGCATTGGTGTGGTTCTGCAGCTCTACCGTTGCGGTCTCATCGAAGACTTCAAGACCACCGCAGCCATCACTGGCGCAGTGGCTCTCATCATGATTGCCCTGCAGGTTCTGACCCGTGGAGGTCGTATGCCAAGAGGCGGACACCACAGATAAAAAACGAAGAGCGGCTGGCTTCACAGCCCGCCGTCCTCAAACACACATGAATAGCTAAAATATTTTATAAACACACACTATCTTATAACCAAACTTTATATCCAATTTTCACATATAAGATTCTTTTCAGATCCGATGGTTTAATCATTCCGGATCTTTTTTGTCTTTTTGACGATGCAAAGATAGATACTTTTTTTGAAACGACAAAGGCATTATATAGAAAAAGCACAAAAAAAAACATTCGTTGGCCGTATTTGTAACAAAAAGGATATCTATGCATGTCGATTTTTGTGATAATTTGTACGATTTTCCTCCTTTTTTGATTATCTTTTCAATTTTCACACTGTTTTTTATCCATATTAATCTTCTTCATAGGCGATATTTGATAGGAAAATATCCAATACAATCCCCTTTTTGACCATTTTTTTCGGAAGATTATTTGGTAATCTCAGAAAAGAATACTATCTTTGTACCCTCAGAAAAACTGAAAAAAACTATATATGATATATCTACTCGATTCGACAATAGGCTTCCCCGATCCGAGGGATGGCGAACCCGACGGCTTGTTTGCCGTAGGCGGCGATCTGAGCACTGAACGACTCTTGCTTGCCTACAGCTGGGGTATCTTCCCTTGGTACGCCTTCCGTGCCGAAGACACCTGCCAAGAACTCATCGACCCCGATACGGGTAAACCCTATATCCAATGGTGGTGTCCGATGCAACGCTTCGTCATCTTCCCCGACGAGATACACATCTCCCACTCCATGCGTCAGGAACTCAATAAGGTCAGGCGTGGAGAACTGCGCGTCACTGTGAATGCTGCGTTTGAACAGGTCATCGACCAATGCGGCACACTGCGCGAGGAAGGCATAGGAGCCTGGCTCGGCCCTGAGATGAAGGAAGCCTACATCCGTCTGCATAATCAAGGATTTGCCTCAAGTGTCGAGGTGTGGAAGGACGATACGCTCGTGGGTGGTCTCTACGGTGTCACCTTGGGCAGCGGCTTTTTTGGCGAAAGCATGTTCTCGCTGATTCCAAGCGCATCGAAGATTGCCCTCATCATGCTTGCCCGCCTGATGAAGCAGCTTGGCAATTCGCTTATCGATTGTCAGTTCGAGACTCCTCATCTCAAGCGTATGGGGGGACGATATATCGACTATGACGAATATCTGAAACTCATCCGTCAGTCCAAAAAAGAAAAACAATCTTCAGAATATGACTCCACTTCCTCCACACGAACAGACACTCCTTGACTTGGCGCATCAGGTGCTGGCCGAAAGCCGACAACTGATGCTACCCCATCACCAGAACAGCATCGGTCCCCGCCTTGAAACCTTTGACGAGATGCAGATTCATGATGTTAACGCAACGGGGATCAATCGGGGAAGATTCCGAACCCATATCTTCCTTCTGACACGTCAGGGACAGCATCCTGTCCTTACTCGACAGCAGACCTTCGAGGATGTGGTTATCATCAATCTATCGAACCAACCTGAGGACCTCACGACGATACGCCGCTTTCTGCTCACCACCGAACAGGACCGCACCTGGCATCATGCCCCATGGATTGTCATCAACATGCTCAAGAAAAAATTCCCACGCAATGAATGAAGATATAGCCCAACATCTGCAGAATCATGACGTACGACCCACTGCCGTGCGTATCATGATCTGGAAGACCATCAAGACCTTCGACTACGCTTTTCCCATGGCCGACCTCGAAGGACTGCTGCCAACCGTCGATCGCAGCACCATCTTCCGTGCCCTTACCCTTTTCGTCGAAAACAATTTGCTCCACACTCTCGATGACGGTTCGGGTGAAAAGAAATACTGCATTTGCCTCGAGCATGAACATTGCGACGACGAGGGCAGGGAGTCCGAGTGCCATCATATCTGCCTAGATGATCATTGCTCCCATCATCACGAGCTATGCCAGCATGTACATCTCACATGCTCGGTTTGTGGCAAAACCTATTGTCTCAAAAACGAAAGAATCCCCGAGGTACATGTACCCGAGGGATTCAAAGTAGAGTCCATTCAATACATTATTCATGGAGTGTGCCCTAAGTGCGGACATTACCATCCCAAATCATAACACTATCTTCCTCGACTCCTTTCCACATTTAATTATATATTGTCCGTGTGTCAACGGAATGCGGTTCTCACCACTGTGTGAAGCTGCGACGGCGATGCGCTGGCCCAAAAGGTTATAGACCAGGGCTGGGGCATCGCCGATAACGTTGAGATACAAGACATCGCCCACAACCTTCATCTCGAACGATGGAAGCATCACATCGTCTTCCACTTCCTCCAAGCCATCATAGCCTCCATCTACGATGTTGAAATTCTTCCAGACATCTGCTTCCTTGTAAGCCTCCACCTGGTCAGAGGGAACGACAAGCGTGCAAGCCGACACATCTACCCCTTCGAAGACATCCTCAGTGATGGCAATCGGCCCGCCCTCCATCTGTAGCTTGGTCAAATTCGAGCAATATGCAAAGGTATATTCACCAATTTGATCGACCGAACCAGGGATCAAGACCTCATGCAAAGAAATGCAATAATAGAAAGCATTTTGGGCTATGCTCTTCACTCCACGCGGCATCTCAACCTTAGCAAGGCTCGTGCAGAACGCGAAAGTACAGGCACCAACACGGCGAGTGGCTTCGGGCACACTGACCTGCTGCAAAGACCCGGCACGATAGAATGACCAATCGCCCAAAATGGTCAACGTTGTAGGCAGATTAACCTCCACCAGGTTCGGACAATCCGAAAAAGCACCAAAACCGACACGTATCACACCTTCGGGCAGATATACCGAAGTGAGATCTTCACAATAGACACATGCCAATGGTGTGACACCTGTCACCTGATACTGTGAACCGTTGACACCAATCTCAGCAGGCACATCGAGCGCGCCACGATAGGCATCCACGTTCAGAGAGTCGTACGACAAGTAAGTCAGTTCGGCAGTTTTCAGTTTTTCGTCGATGTGGTAATGACGACCTCCGACTTCTGTATGTATTTCAGCAAAACACATCGAAGCAGGTATCAATGCGATACCTGCCACGATGAGTTTATGTCGAATATCTCGGACAATCGTCATAATATCTCGAAGGATAATAGAATCGGAACCTTTATTTCCTGTTTGCCTCCACCCACTTGCGTGCATTGACGAAAATCTCAATCCAAGGAGTCACCTCGTCCTGCTTGTGATCATGCGGATAGTATCCGCACTGCCATGGGAACATAGCGCGCTCAGGATGCGGCATCATGGCAAGGTGACGGCCATCGGCCGAGCAGATACCAGCCAGTCCTTCAGGAGATCCATTCGGATTAGCGGGATAAGCATTGTATCCGAACTTGGCGACCACATTGTAGTCAGCTACCGTCTTGCCCTCAGGCAGACCGAACTTGCCTTCACCATGGGCGGTCCAAATGCCGATACGAGCACCGCTCAGCGAACCCATCATTACGCTGTTGTTTCTGGGGATACGTACATTGATGAAGTTCGACTCGAACTTGTGGCTATCGTTATGGAGCATGTGGACACGATTTGGATTCTGGGCAGCAGCCACAAGGTCGGGATGTTGAGCATCGAGGTTCGAGCCAACGAGGCCAAGTTCTACCATCAGCTGGCAACCGTTGCAAATGCCGAGACTCAACGTGTCGGGACGTGCATAGAAATCCTGCAGTGCCTTACGTGCCTTCTCGTTGTAGAGGAAGCCGGCTGCCCAACCCTTGGCAGAGCCCAGTACGTCGGAATTCGAGAAACCGCCACAGAAAACGATGAGATTCACGTCAGTCAGGTCCTCACGACCCGTGATGAGGTCGGTGAGATGAACGTCCTTTACGTCAAAGCCTGCCAAGTACATCGAGTAGGCCATTTCGCGCTCCGAGTTGACACCCTTCTCGCGCAAGATAGCAGCCTTGATGCCCGTCTTGTTACGACGGTCGGCGCTGATGCCGTATTGTGCCAGTCGTCCCGTGAAGCCCTTGGGCCAAAGATAATAGAGCGGCTGATGCTTGTAGTTTTCGAAGCGTTCATCGGCCTTCTTCTCTCCGCTCTGCTTGCGATCCAGTAGGTGCGACGACTCGTACCACACGTCACGCAAGGCATCGATGTCGAAGGTCTCCACATAGTCTCCCTTGCGAACACTAACGGTGCGCTCGTCGCAAGGATAGCCGATCTTGGCAACAGCTACACCAGCCTTCTCCATCAGTTTCTCGAAAGCCTTGACATCCTTCACTTGCACTACCACACCAGGATTCTCGGCAAATAGTATCTTCACAAGATCCTCCTCAGCAAGACCTGTGAGGTTGATTCGCAGACCACCCTCAGTATTTGCAAATGTCATCTCGAGCAGTGTGGTGATCAAGCCACCAGCGCTGATGTCATGTCCTGCCAGGATAAGGTTCTCGTTGATGGCCTTCTGTATGGCATCAAATGCATCGGCGAAATATTCGGAACTCTCAACTGTCGGCACGCTCTCACCTACGCGATTGAGGGTCTGTGCCAAGGCAGAACCACCAAGACGATGTTCACAGAACGAGAAGTCCACATAATAGAGCGATGTCGAACGATCGAGCCGAACCACAGGACTAACCACCTTGCGTACGTCGGGCACCTCACCGCCACCACTGATGATTACACAACCAGGGCTGATGACCTTCTCGCTTGTGCCATCGGGCTTATTATATTGCTGAGTCATCGACAAAGAATCCTTACCCGTCGGGATATTCACTCCCAGTTCGATAGCAAAGTCCGAACATGCCTGCACGGCGGCATAAAGACGTGCATCCTCACCGGCATTGCGGCAAGGCCACATCCAGTTGGCAGAAAGGGAAACACCCGAGATACCACCCTCGATGGGAGCAAAGACGATGTTGGTGAGAGCTTCGGCCACAGCCATCACCGAACCCGAAGGAGCATCGACGAGTGCCACAGCAGGAGCATGACCGATAGAAGTGGCGATGCCGGCTTTGCCACGATAGTCGAGAGCCACCACGCCGCAATCGGAGAGCGGCAACTGTAGTACTCCTTGGCACTGCTGGCGGGCCACCTTGCCAGTCACCGAACGATCGACCTTGTTGGTCAGCCAGTCCTTGCAGGCCACCGACTCCAGACGAAGCACATCCCTGATATAGTCCTGTATCTTCGAAACTTCTGTCTCGACAGGTGCGAAGTGATGCTCCACGGTCGTGTCGCGCATGATGGTCTTCGGTGCATGGCCGAACATGTCGGCAAGGGCCAAGTCAATAGGCTTAACGCCATCGGCCTGCACGAAGGTGAAACGCATGTCGTTGGTAGCCTCACCAATCACATAGAACGGCGAACGTTCGCGCTCGGCAATCTTGCGGCAGAAGTCGATCGACTCACTCTTGACGAGGAAGCCCATGCGTTCCTGCGACTCGTTGCCGGCAATCTCCTTGGCGCTCAATGTGGGGTCACCCACAGGAAGTTTATCCATCCAGATCACGCCTCCAGTAGTGTCGATAAGCTCCGAGAGGCAATTGATGTGTCCACCTGCTCCATGATCATGAATCGACACGATGGGGTTGTAGTCGCTCTCGCCCAAGGCACGCACTACATTGTAGGCACGTTTCTGCATCTCGGGGTTGGCACGCTGCACGGCATTGAGCTCGATGCCCGACGCATATTTGCCCGTGTTGACCGAAGAGACGGCACCACCACCCATACCGATACGATAGTTGTCACCACCGATAAGGATGACTTTCTCGCCAGCCTCAGGCGTTCCCTTTAGGGCATCGCGCATCTTTCCATAGCCGACGCCACCAGCCAACATGATGACTTTATCGTAGCCATATTCCTGCTGCTCGCCGGGATTGGGGTCCTGATGCTCGAAGGTAAGCAACGAACCGCAGATCAATGGCTGTCCGAACTTGTTGCCGAAGTCAGAAGCGCCGTTTGATGCTTTGATGAGCACCTGCTCTGGCGTCTGATAGAGCCAAGGACGAGCCTCCAGACCGTTCTCCCACGTCTTCTTCTCGTCGTTGCGGGGGTATGAAGTGATATAGACTGCCGTACCGGCGATGGGCATTGAAGCCTTGCCACCGCCCATGCGGTCGCGGATCTCACCACCTGTGCCAGTTGCTGCACCATTGAAAGGCTCCACGGTGGTCGGGAAGTTGTGGGTCTCGGCCTTCAGCGAGATGACACTCTCAAACTCCTTCACCTCATATTCCGAAGCCGTAGTAGGGTCGGCAGGGGCAAACTGCTCAACAACGGGCCCCTTGTTGAAGGCCACATTGTCCTTATAGGCGCTCACCAGCTTGCCGGGCTGCGCCTTTGAGGTTTTCTTAATCAAGTTGAAGAGGCTCGACTCCTTCTCTTCGCCATCGATGATGAATGTGCCGCCAAAGATCTTATGACGGCAGTGCTCGGAGTTGACCTGGCTGAAGCCGAACACCTCCGAATCGGTCAGCGGACGGCCCACACGCTTTGCCACATCGTTGAGATACTCTATCTCTTCGGCGCTAAGTGCCAGGCCTTCCTGCTTGTTGTATTCCTCGAGGTTCTCGATATAAACAATGGGATCGGGCTGCTTGTTGATGGTGAAAATGGCCTGATCGAGTCCGTCATAAAGGCGGCGCAACATTGGATCATATTCCGAATCCGGACCCTTCACAGGATAATATTCCTCAATACGGGCAATGCCCTTGAGGCCCATGTTTTGGGTAATTTCTACAGCATTGGTACTCCAAGGAGTGATCATTTCACGACGTGGACCATTGAACCAGCCTGCGAGCTGCTGCTCAGGAAGAAGGACGGCGTCACTGAAAAGCCAGCACAATCGCTGCGATTCATCGGCACTGAGCTGATGATCGACATCGACAGCCAGGATAGTGGCCGAAGGTTGCTTGAAAAAGAAAACCATATCTATAAATAACAATTAAGAATGAACAATTAAGAATGGGTCTGCCCTCAAAAAAACGCAAAAAAAGGGGAAAAATCGCCTTTTGCGGTGCAAAAATACAAAAAAAAAATGATATAAATGCGTAAGATTCAAAAAAAGTCTCTATCTTTGCACAAAAATAAGCCTAAACACCCCCTTTTTGATGTTCGAGACAACCATATTCACCATCGTGTGGGGCTTCGCTATTGGAGTTCTGGTGTCGGCCCCTATGGGCCCGACAGGTATTCTCGTCATCCAGCGCACACTCAACAAGGGCCGACTCCCTGGTCTCCTCACAGGTCTGGGGGCTTCGCTATCCGATTTCTTCTACGCTGTCATCACGGTCTTCTTCCTGGGCTTGGTTGTCGATTGGCTCGAAGAGTATGAATCAACCCTGCAGTTTGTTGGCTCCTTGGCCATTGCTGCTTACGCCGCTTATCTCTGGAGATCAAATCCCGCCTCATCATTGCAGAACAAGGACACCTCGACCGATGGCATGTCACCTCGACTGAAGGCCTCAGGTATCCTGAAGAATTTTTTCTCAGGCTTTGGCATTACGGTGAGCAATCCGTTCATCATCTTTTTCTTCATTGCTCTATTTGCACGCACCAACTTCCTTTTTGCCGCATCTACCAAGAACTGGTGGCTTTATATCGTGGGGTTTGTCAGCCTTATCACTGGAGCTGTGGGATGGTGGTTCCTCATCACCTGGGTGGTCAACAAGGTACGCAACAACTTCGGCGTACGCACACTTCGAAACATCAATCATGGTATCGCTATCATCATGTTCGGCATTGCCCTCTTTGGCTTTGGCAACGGCATTTATTACCTTTTCGTCTCCTAATCGCCTCAATTAAATGAAACACGTCCTTACTTTTTTTACCATCTTTACACTAATTTTCACTTGTGAATCACAGACTCGTTTTCAATTTGGTGATCAGCAACTCACCTCTTCAGCCCATCGCCTTTATGTCAACGATCAGATGAAGACGCGCGCCTCGCGGTTCACTTTCCATAGCGTCAACGAAGCGCTGCTCTTCGCGCAAGCCAACAATGAGAAGGACACCCTATGGACCGACATATATATCGAGCCGTCAGTCTATTGGATTGACGATCCCGACGACCCTGCCATCCGCGTTTCCACTGTACCGCGCGAAGCACCCTTTGGCCTTAAGGTCAAGGTGGACCGTCTGCGCCTCATCGGCCTCAGTGACGATCCCGAGGATGTCGTCATTGCCTCCAATCGCGGGCAGACGCAAGGCTCCGACGGCAACTTCACCATGCTGCACTTCACTGGCAGCGACATCGAAGCCCACAACATCACCTTTGGCAACTATTGCAACGTCGATCTTGTCTATAAGCGTAATCCGAGCCTCAGCCGCCCGAAGCGCAATCCCGCCATCGTTCAGGCACAACTGGTCATTTGCAAAGGTGACCGATATTCCATTCGCAACTGCCGATTCATCTCACGCCTTAACCTTTGCCCCTTCGTGGGTGCTGACCATGTCGATTTCGACAACTGCTACTTCGAATGCACCGACGATGCTCTCTGCGGTACAGGTACCTATCGGCATTGCCGCTTCACCTTTTACGGGAGCAAGCCTTTCTATGCCACATCGCCACAAGGAGCCACGTTCATCGACTGCGACATCCACTCGAAGGTGCGAGGTACACAATATCTCACGAAAGCCTCTTCGCCCGTCACGATGCGGGATTGTCGATGGACAAGCGATGACCCCAACCTCAAGTTGGCATGGACACCAAAGCCCAATCCGAAACACATCTGTGTGATGACTGGGTGCACACTCAATCGACGTCCCTACAACGTGCCCACTACGCCCGACGTACCTATGCCGTTGGCTCCCGTCAATCTCCCCATCGCCAATCAGCCAGAGATCATCCCCGGAGCATGGACGCTCGATTCCTACAAACCTGCCGACACTCAGCAGTATAACTGGAACAACATGTTTGTCGATGCCGACCGCAGCAACAAGGAACACTCCACCTGGTGTTTTGGTGAGGGCGTCGATGGTGCTGAGGGATGCTTCGGCCTCATTCCCAATATCCGTGGTGCTCGTATGATGTACACTGGGCGCGATGGCGAGCAATACAAAGGACAGACATTGAGCCTCAGCCTCGATCCATGCAAGGAGATCGGCCAAGGCTTCGGCAGCGCTACAGGTCAATATCTCGACATCTGCATCAAGTTCGATACCCGGACGCTTACAGGCTATGGTCTTCGATTCATTCGCACACCTAATCACCACAATGCAGTTGAAGTCTGGCTGGTAGAATACCAAAATGGAAAGATATTACCCATCACCGAATCGCAGACTTGTTACCTCTTCCGTCGCGGATGCAAACTGACGATCACCGCCTCAGCAGATACTCTGACCGCTCTCATTTCGAACGACCAATACCAGCCCGACGACCCATCAATGGCCTTACCTATCCAGCTCTCTGCGCCTATTGCTCACCCGAACACCTTCGGTGGCATCCACATCCAGCACACCGGCTCTCTGGGGCCTTCTGCCACCGTCATCAGCGACATACATTCGAGCTATCTGGAAAAATAAGATAGATGCCATAGAAGCTTAAGAAGGATAAAAATCGCTCTCCTGAAAGACCATTGTTTCTCGTCTTTCAAGAGAGCGAAAACTTATATCACCTCAAATCCTTTATTAGAGTATCGGGAGTAGATATTCCCAAATCAAGTCCATGTAGGGCTGATAGAGTGAAGAGGAGGTGGTAAGCACTAGCACGGCATCGCGATCGGGGAAGACCATAATATATTGACCGGCGAAGCCATCGGCACGATAAGCATTATGACGGCACATCCACATCTGATAACCATAGCCCTGTACCCATTCGTTATTGTCCTTGTTAAGACCAACTTTCTCCAAGTCCTCGAAACGTGTTCCTGAAGGAGCCGAAGGCACTTGGTAACGCGACATTTCCTTCAGCCACTTGGCGGGCACGATTCGCTTGCCATTCCATTTGCCTTTCTGCAAGAACAACTGTCCCATCTTGGCCATATCCTCAGTCTTCAGATACAAACCCCATCCGCCGCAGCTGATTCCCTGAGGTGACTCATCCCATTGCGGACGTTCGATATGCAAAGGCTGGAACAAACGCGTGTCAAGGTAGTCGAGCACCTTCTCACCTGTCACTTTCTGAACAATAGCAGAGAGCATATAGGTTCCTATGGAATTATATAAATAGTATTCACCTGGCTTATGCTCCACAGGCCATGCTAAGAATGCCTTTACCCAATCGAGAGAGTCCCCTCTCAATTCTTTAGGCTCTTCGTCATGACCACAGGTCATCGTAAGCAGGTCGCGCACGGTCATGGCCTTCAAGTTGTCACTTTGTTCTGCAGGTAGCTCGTCGGGGAAGAATTTCACGACGGGATCTTTCAGCTTTAGTTTTCCCTCCTTGATGGCAAGACCCACGGCTGTGGCAGTAAACGTCTTGCTCACCGAATGCATGGCGTGGGGTGTCTCGGCTGTTTGACCGTTGTACCACTTCTCAAATACGACTTCACCATGCTTCAAAATCATGATACTGTGAATGGTGATTGAGTCAGGACGTACGGGGCGTGTGACGGTAGCATTGACGAACGAATCAACAGCGGCCACGATCTCGGGCGAAGCCTCTGCCCTTGGCAGATCGATAATCACTTTTTCTGGTTTGCAACTTGACAACAACAGTGCCATCATTGCGATTAATAAAAATGATTTTTTCATAATTAATGGATTGATTATAGAATGAATAATGTAGTGCAAAGATAAAGATTATTTTCGAATTACAGTCCGACAACCCACGAAAAATAAAATTATTAATCTTATTTCGCAGTAAATCGG
The DNA here is from genome assembly GCA_017548545.1 of Bacteroidales bacterium. GTDB lineage: Bacteria > Bacteroidota > Bacteroidia > Bacteroidales > UBA3663 > Liminaster. The sequence continues at coordinate 47,083 of JAFYZW010000051.1, forward strand.
TCATTTTTTTGCAAAAATGACATGTATTCTTCAATATTTAACCTGATGTATTTGGAGTTTTACAGATAATACCCTACATTTGCATCCAAATTAGGGAAGATGAAAACTATAGAAATGATGAAGCAAACCGTCCTCGTGCTGTTTCTTGCATTGCTGACCACCGTCGCCACCGCCTCCAATGCCAAACCTCGCATTATCGTCATGACCGACAGTGAGATCGATGACCGCTGCTCGATGGCCCATCTGCTGCTATGTTCCAGCAGTGTCGATATCGCCGCACTCATTCAGACCAACTCCTGTTTCCAACGCAACGGCTGGAGTTGTCAGCACTGGCTTGAACGGCAGATTGACCACTATGCCGAAGTCTATGACAACCTACGCAAACACGACAGCGACTATCCCACACCCGACTATCTGCGCAGCGTAGTCTTCGTAGGCGACGAGGATGCCTCGCACTTGCCGACGCCGCCCTTCAGGGCAGCTGATCAAACACCAGGCATGATGCCCCAGATCGACCCCACCAGTTGGCCCGAGACACCAGGCTCACGTGCCATAGTGCGCATTCTGCTCGAAGATGACCCGCGTCCCGTCAATATCCAGGCATGGGGTGGAAGCAATACTGCGGCCAAGGCATTCCAAGTGTTGAAGGACGAGCATCCGCAGGACTACCTGCGAGCCATCGGCAAGGTAGTGATGTACAACATCTGGTATCAAGACGGAGCAGGCAGTTACATCGAACGTTATCATCCCGAGGTGATGATGCTGCTGTCCTACCACTTCCATGGCACCTGGGACTACGGTGCACAGCTCTTCACTGGCGGTTTTGTCAATGAGTGGCTTCACACTGGACACGGATCACTGGCCGCTGACTATGTACAGGACTTCATCAGCGAAGGTGATTCACCATCCTTTTTCTATTCACTCGATAATGGCCTGCGCAGCTACGAGCATCCCTCTTACGGAGGCTGGGGCGGACAGTTCCAAAAGGTACCCGGTACGCGCAACGTATGGCGCGACATCGACAAAGGCAGCTACCAACGCTGGACAGAATACGTACTGCGCGACATGATGATGCGGCTCACGTGGTGCGTGACGCCTGAATATAGCAAATGCAACCATCCTCCGCGCATAGAGATTGCAGATGGTCTCGACCGCACCGTCCGAAGCGGCCAACTTGTGACACTGCAAGCCAACGTCACCGACGACAACTTCATCGACCTCGAACTGCAGTGGCGACACCGCAGAGCCGTACGCGAACAAAAAGGTGTCACCCATGAACAATTCATTAGTCGCGAAAGCTCACGGCCACAAGTTCTGGAGTCCACTTGGTGGCAGTATGCCGAAGCAGGCACTTGCCAACAGTTAGTCAATCTTCTGAAGACAGCCGAACCAAACACCGTAACATTCATCGCGCCCCAAGTCACCGAGCCGCAAACCCTCCACTTCGTTTTCGAAGTTACCGACAACAACAAAGTCGGCCTCACCTCCTTCGCACGTGTTATCGTCACAATATTGCCCTAATTCCCCCAGATAATAATCTTTACAAGCTAAAAACAATAATCGAGAGAAATTTGACATGGAGAATCTGATTGAATGTAACCTGTTCAATACAAAGGCTGACGGTCGCTGGCCGTCGGAGTTTACGAACGATTACCATGTGCATATCCTGGTGCGTCGTGGTGTGATGACGTTTTCTGATGGCAGAAATGTGTTTACGTCAAAGACTGATGATCTCGTCATTTGGCAACAGACGAACACAATCCAACAGGTGAAGTATTCGGATGATTACGAGGCTGACTTCCTGTTAGTGTCGGTGCCGTTTCTTGCGGCATTCAACCCAGAAATGGTGTGGGCATCGAAGGGTTTTATCTTCATCCGTATCAACCCGTCATTCCATTTGGACGATGAGTCATTCAGACTAATTAATGCCGACTTTGACCTGTTTCGCAGTCGTCTGAGTCAACCAGAAAACGCTTTTAAGCGCGAAGTGATAGGTCGAGTGATGCAGATTTTCCTTTTCGACCTTTGGACAGTCTATCAGCACGGCCTCTCGCAGATGGAGACTTCAGATAATACAGCGCGGATATTTCTCCGCTTCCTTAGTTTGGCACAGCAGAATGCACAAATACAGCGAGATGTAGCATTCTATGCCGACAAACTATGTATCACATCGAAGTACCTCTCACAAGTAAGCCGTGCCATGACAGGCTTGCCCGCCTCACAATGGATACAGTTCTACGCGACGTTCGAACTCATCACCCTGCTCAACGACACCTCTAAGACGATATCCGAAGTGGCTGACCTGATGCACTTTGAAACCATCTCCCATTTCTCCCGCTATGTAAAGAAAATGCTGGGAAAATCGCCCTCACAATACCGCGATAAATAAATCTTCTTCCATTTGTGAAAGTTCTACGGCAATCTGGACAACTACATATTGCCATTTTCATCGTATCTTTGCACCGAAAAATTTAGGCTATCTGAGCCGTAGTGACAAAGGACGTAGCGCCCAACACCATCGTTGTCGGCAATCCTGCGAAATTCATTAAGAACATCTAAAACATATAACATTATGAAGAAGTTTGTATTAGTTCTAATTGCATTAGTAAACAGTATGGGCATACTTGCTCAGAGTTCAAACAATTCACAGGTCGAGGATCAATTAGCATTGAAGCGCCTCGTTGATACTTTTTCCATTCTCGCCGATGTGAAGGATGTGGATAGCCAGATCCTTCTATTCACTGAGGATGCAGAGGTTGTCAGTAAGAGCGGTGGACAGGAGTTTGTATCAAAGGGCCGTGAAGAAATCGGCAAGGCGTTCGCTGGATTCCTCGCTCTGTTCGACGTGGTGTATCACCTGAACGGACAGCAGACGGTTGACATCGACGGCAACACAGCCACTGGCATCTCATATTGCTTCGTGACGCTCATAGGTGGCGGCAAGAAGAACCAGAGCGGTGTACGTTATCACGATACATACGTGAAGCAAAATGGCCGCTGGCTCATCAAGAAACGAGAATCTGACTTTATGTTCACCACAATAGAGGATATGTCAAAATGAAACTGAAATCAATTCTCATCACAGTCTTTGGGCTACTTTTGACGACAGGCTGTAACAGTCAAGACAAACAGGAAGTCAAACAACAAAAACAAAGTACAATGGACAAATCTATCGTTGTATTCTTCTCGCATGCTGGAGACAACTATGCCGTAGGAAACATTGAGGTGGGCAACACGAAGATTGTGGCCGACTATATCAGTGAACTAACAGGTGCGGAACAGTTTGAAATTGTGACGCACAAATACGACGGCATGGCCTATACGCCGCTCATCAATCTCGCTAAAGAAGAGGCAAAGAACGGTGAGCTCCCCGAGTATGAGGGCGACGTGGATTTGAGTCAATACGACACCGTATTCATTGGTGGTCCTATCTGGTGGGGCTCCTATCCGCAGGTGATGTTTTCCTTCTTCAAGAAACACGCCAACGATCTGAAAGGCAAGACCCTCATTCCCTTCACCACCCATGAAGGTTCAGGCCTGGCCAATTGTGTGGAGGACGTAAAAGATGCTTTCCCTGGTGCTAACGTCACTGAAGGTTTCAGCATCTACGGCCACGAGGTACGTAGCAGTAAGGCAAAGGTTGAAAAGTGGCTCAAAAATTTTGAATGAATGGTTAAAGGCTGTTACCGACGAACAGTACGATATGCCCAAACAGATTGCAAAAGCTATCGTTGAAAAGTATCAAAAAGAATCCGAGCCATCACATAATGACTCGGATTCTTTATCTTCTGCATTTTGTGAAAGTTAGGGAGTAATATAGATAACATTCTATTCAAAAAATCTCCGTACCTTTGCACCATCAAACAAATAAAACGAAAAGAGTATGGATATTTTTGAAAGACTGAGTTCTGGTGCTGACGTCGATATGGCGACAGCCGAGTATGCAGAGGCTATCGTTGAGATGACACGCTGCGGAAAGATTTGTTTCTACATCAACACGACGGAACCGGTGCCAGAAAAGATTCGCCCGCTGGAGGAGGAACTGTTCGGCGGCGGGCTGGACGCGACGAGTTACCTGATGCCCCCGCTGCAGATAGACTTCGCACGGCAAATGAAGATTGGGCGCGGCGTGTTCGTTAACCACTTGCTGACGTGTATGGCGGCGGGCGGCATCACCATCGACGACGGGGCGATGATCGGGCCGAATGTGCGCATCGTGACAGACAATCACGACTTCGAGAACCGTATGGTGCTGCGCTGCAAGCCTGTACACATCGGACGGCGAGCATGGATTGGCGTGGGTGCCATCATCCTGCCAGGCGTGACCATCGGCGAGAATGCCGTTGTGGCTGCCGGAGCAGTAGTGACAAAGGACGTAGCGCCCAACACCATCGTGGGTGGAAATCCTGCGAAATTCATTAAAAATATATAGCATTATGAAGAAAACCTTGACAATGATGCTGGGTCTCGGCTGTGTGCTGACGACGATGGCTTGCAGCAGTGAAAACCACGACGAGACTACGAAGCCTGAAGAAGAGAGAGAAAACATAACAAACCAAACAGATAGCAAGATGATGACACTCACATTGAATAACGGCGTCGTGATGCCACAGTTCGGCCTCGGCGTGTACAGCATCCCCGCTGGGGAAGTGACTTATAACTCGGTATTGACGGCCCTGAAGTGCGGCTATCGACATATCGACACGGCTCATGCCTACCAGAACGAGTGGAGTGTGGGACAGGCTGTGAAGGACAGCGACATCGACCGCGACAGCATTTGGATTACCAGCAAACTATGGCCCAACGAGTACGGAGAGGGCAAGACGCTTAAGGCCATTGACCGTATGCTGGAACGGCTCGGACTGGAGTACATCGACCTCGTGTATTTCCACCAGCCAATCGGCGACTACGTGGGCGGCTGGAAGGAGATGGAACAAGCTCTAGAATCGGGTAAGGTACGCGCCATCGGCATCTCGAACTTCGACGTGACAGACTCCATCTTTAATTCTCTCGTAGAGACCGCACGGATCAAACCGCAGATCATGCAGATAGAGTGCCACCCCTATGCCCAACGCCGCCACTGGCAGGAAATGTGCCAGAAATATGACATCAAGATTGAGTCGTGGTTCCCCCTCGGTGGTCGTGATTCGAAGGGCGAGATACTGGGCAACCCGACCATCAAGGCTATAGCCGATGCTCACGGCATGACACCCGCTCAAGTCATCATCCGCTGGCACTTGCAGGAAGGTTTTTCAGTCATCCCCGGTTCGTCGAACCCTGCCCACATCAAAGAGAATATCGAGACGCTCGACTTCACCCTATCCGACGAAGATATGCAGCGTATCCGAGCTCTCGACAAGGAAAAACGCTACTTCAACATGTCCTACGAACAGCAGAAGCAGTGGTTCTCGCAGTGGAATCCGACGGATTGATATAGCATACATTTTTGGTAAACGAAAACTGTATGCCGTGACTGGAGAATACAGATTTGATAGACGAAAACTGTATGCCGCGACTGGAGAATACAGATTTGGTAAATGAAATCTGTATGCCACGGTCGGAGAATACAGATTTGGTAAATGAAAACTGTATGCCACGATTGGAGAATACATATTTGGTAAACGAAATCTGTATGCCGCGTTTGGAGGATACATATTTGATATATGAAATCTGTATGCCACGATTGGAGAATACAGATTTGGTAAATGAAATCTGTATGCCACGATTGGAGAATACAGATTTGGTAAACGAAAACTGTATGCCGCGATTGGAGAATACAGATTTGATATACGAAATCTGTATGCCGCGATTATAGAAAGTGTTTCTTACAATTCAGGTGAACTTTAACAATTAGAAAGAGGTCCTTTCTATGGCGAACTCCCCAGCTTGTCGCAAGTTAGGAAGTTCTGTGTCCAATAAATATTATTAATGATAAAACAATGCCAATTCCTTCTGCGAATTGATAGACTTAACGTTTGTGTTCGTCATGGTCTTTCTGCCACTTTTTCCTTTCGTTTCATCGAGAGATAGCAATCTATTTCCTGCATCGAATGGAATATCACGACCACAGAGACCCCCAACAGCAACAGGACGAAGATCAATGCGATGAAGTGAACGTTCTGCTGAATCAATTCGATGACATTCGACTGAATGCTGAACGACAACAATGCAGCGGGTTGTGAGAACGTCATAACGAAGGCAATCAATAGGCCACCGAGCACCATGCCGAAAATGAGGGCAATAAGGATATAGCGGCGGTAACGTTTCTGCTGTTCGGCCTGCTGGAGCCGGACATATTCCACAGCGTCGAGACGGCGCTGCAACGTCTGCATAAACACGTCGCTATCGGTCAGCGTAGGTTTATAATTGGAAAACAATTCCTCGAAAAATTTATCCTCATTCATCTCTGCATAATGTTTTTAAGATGTTCACGTCCTCGCGAAAGCTGTTGGCGCACGGCAGCCTCGGAGCCATGCACGATGTCGGCTATTTCTCGTACTGTATATCCCTTGAGATAGAACAACAGGATAGCCGTTCGCTCCTTGGGCGGCAGGTTGCTGAGTGCAGCGTAAAGATCCTGATATTCGAACCGGGCATCGGTGGCGTTTTCGGCCATTAGAGTACCAGCTTCTTCAATGCACGCATGGGTGCGCAAACTTCGCTGATGGTCGATGAAGGTATTGTAGGCAATTCGGTAGAGCCATGCCCCGAACTTCTCATTGTCACAGATCTTGTCACGCGCCATATATGCCTTGATCAAGGCCTCCTGCGCAATGTCATCTGCATCGTCCCGATGGCCGACACAGAGGGCAAGCAGGAACCGTCGCAACGATTCCTGTTCGCCTGTGACAAGTGCTATGAATTGCTCGCGGGTCACTTCTTATTCATGTTATTGGTTTCGGCCTCCATTTCCTTGGCGAGCGTCTTCTTTCCTACATAGTAGTTGACGAAGAACGCGATGCCGATGGCCAGTAAGATGGCTCCCGTGATCCACATGAAATTAATCTCGTCACCTTGCCATCCTCCTGCATAGCATGCAAAGACGGAGCCTATCAGCAGTCCCAGACCGATGAAGCCTGTGATGCAGCCCCAGAGGAGACGCGAGAGCAGTTTCTCCTTGAGCAGTTTCTGCTTGGGGTTCATCTTCTGCAGAAACTCCGCAATGTCAACATCAGGATTTTTCTCGATGGCTGCCAGGATGATTTCGGTGCGCTTATTTGCCTGATGCATTTCATTACGATAATAGAGCCAGAAAAACAAAATAGGAAAGCTGAATGTTATAAGAGGGACAAGAATAGGGACAAGAATATCTTCCATACTATTTTAATTTATTAGTTAGACATATTTCTAAGTTAGTCCGATTGACCAGCAATCGGGAAAACTGTCGTCTGAAAGTCTGAAGCGACGTCTCCGTCAGATTGTCAAACCGACCGTTTCGCCTATATAACGTAAAAATGGGACAAAAAGTGACATGTGACTTCAATTTTTTTTAATTTTCTTCTGCAAAACGGCATTTTTTGGCCTATTCTTCCTCCTTTCCCATATTTTTTTGTATATTTGCACCACATTTCGACAGTTTTTTATAGTTCTACAAATATGAAAAAACAAGTTTTTACGGTAGAAGGCATGAAATGCGTCCAATGTGAGGCGAAGGTTGAAGCAGCTCTCAAGGCCCTCGAGGGCGTGAAGGAGGTGAAAGCCGACCACGATGCAGACAATGTGACCATCGAGTATGACGAGGCGTCGGTGCAGCCCGAGCAGATGAAGGAGGCAGTCGATGACCTCGGACGGTTTGAGATGATATTATAATAAAGGGAAAAGGGGTTAATGAGAAAGACCATCCCGGTCATCGGATTGGCTTGTTCAGCGTGTTCGGCACGCGTCGAAAAACATCTCTCGGGGCTCAAGGGCATCGAGAGTTGTTCGGTGTCGCTGGCCGGACGAACTGCGCTTGTGGAGTTTGACCCCGCGATAATCTCCCTCGAAACGATGAAGCGTGAGGTCAACGACATCGGCTATGACCTCGTCATCGAAGAAGGCCGCAACGTAGCAGAAATCGAGAAGCGGGAGTTTGCTGCACTTCGTCGGAAAACAATCCTGTCGTGGGTGTTTACCGTGCTCGTGATGTGCATCTCGATGCGCTGGATAGACCTCGGCTCCTCGCTGACGGTCAATATCTCGGCCCTTGTCCTCGCATTGGCCAACATGCTCATCTGCGGGCGACAGTTCTACATCAATGCATGGAAGCAGCTCCGACATGGCGCGGCAAGCATGGACACGCTCGTAGCCCTTTCAACGGGAATCGCTTTCCTGTTCAGTGCCTTCAACACCTTCTGGGGAGATGCAGTATGGGGAAGCCGAGGCATCGAATGGCACACCTATTTTGACGCTTCGGTGATGATCATCACCTTTGTGCTCACGGGACGCTTGCTCGAAGAGAAGGCGAAGGACGGCACGGCAAGTTCCATCCGCCAGCTCATGGGCATGGCTCCCAAGACTGCTCATCTCGTAGAGAAGAAAACCAAACGTGATACCGATGGCAACATTGTGGAGCCTGCCGTAGTGAACGAAGTGCCCATCTCGACTATCGAGAAGGGCGATCTGCTCGAAGTACGTCCTGGCGAGAAGGTGCCCGTGGATGGCGAGGTGGTCGAGGCCGAGAGCTTCATGACCGCCGATGCTGCCTACGTCGATGAGAGCATGATTACGGGCGAGCCCACTCCTGCAGAAAAGAAAAAAGGGTCACGTGTGCTGGCTGGCACCATCCCAAGCCAGGGCAAGTTCACAATGCGTGCCCGACAGATTGGCGAAGAAACAGCCTTGGCTCATATTATTCGCATGGTGCAGGAAGCGCAGAGCTCGAAAGCTCCCGTGCAGCGCATTATCGATAAAGCAGCGCTCATCTTCGTGCCCGTTGTCGTAGGCATCGCGCTGCTCGCCTTTGTGATTTGGTGGATTGTGGGTGGAAATGCTGCTTTGCCCCAAGCCATTCTCTCAGCTGTTGCTGTGCTCGTCATCGCCTGTCCTTGCGCCATGGGACTGGCCACACCCACGGCTCTTATGGTAGGCATCGGCAAAGCAGCTGAAAAGCTGATTCTCGTGAAGGATGCCGCAGCCCTCGAGAATCTACGAAAAGTAAACGTGCTTGTCACCGACAAGACCGGCACAATCACCCTCCCCAACCAGAATGTGGATTTCACCAAGGCCGATGACCTCGACCTCGAAGTTCGCGAGACCTTGAAGCCTCATGCTCGCGAGGCGATGGAGGAACTGCAACAAAATGGTGTGGAAATCTACATGATGAGTGGCGATAAGGACGAAGCTGCCCACTACTGGGCCGAGAAGGCGGGCATCCTTCATTATCGAAGTCGTGTGTTACCCCAGGACAAGGAGAATCTCGTCAGACAACTGCAAGCCGAAGGAAAGAAGGTCGCCATGGTGGGCGATGGCATCAACGATACGCAAGCCTTGGCGCTCGCCGACGTGAGCATTGCCATAGGCAAAGGCACCGACGTGGCGATGGACGTCGCACATGTCACGCTGATGGGTGACGACCTGCGTGCCCTCCCCGATGCCATTCGGTTGAGCCGTCGCACGGTGTCGATGATTCACCAGAACCTCTTCTGGGCCTTCATCTACAACATAGTCTGCATTCCGCTTGCCGCAGGTCTGCCTCACGCCTTCGGCTTCGACTATCAAGTCACTCCCAGCCTAGCTAGCGCCCTGATGGCCCTCTCCAGCCTGAGTGTCGTCTTAAATAGTTTGCGACTGAAAGTGATGAAATAGAACAACGAATCTTCCGTAAAAAAGCCGACCCTCAGCGAGGATCGGCTTTTCTGTTTATCGCAATAACGGGAGCCAAACGGACATTTCGCCCTTGCCGCGGTTACCCCATGCATAATAGGGGATGAGGCGAATAGGAAGTTCTCGACCTAAGCGCCCTACCTCACGATAGAGTTGGCCCTTCCACGAAGCTTCGTCGGCAAGTTGGGCAATGCCTTCGAGTGCCATCACCGGATGGCCATCAATTTCAATCATGACAGGTTCAAGCTGGATGTCAGCAGGGATGAGCACATCATCGATACGGATATCTTGAGGCAAGTCGGCGCTCTCCAAGCAATAGACGATGGGACCACGCTTGATGGCCACCTGATTTCGAACTTCTTCGACCAAAGGATTCGCCTCCATCAGACGCACAGGCATGGTCATGTTCCATTCGACAACATCGCCTTTTTTCCAGATACGCGTCACTTCGGCGTAGGTACTCGACTTGTGAAGCACCTGCGAAGGCAGTCCGTTGATGTCGACGGTGGCACGTTGGCACCAGTCGGGAATACGGAAACGCAAGGTCCACATCTTGCCACGGGCCTTCTGGGGAAGTTCGTCAATGGTGACGGTCACTTTGCCGTCCCAAGGATAGTCGGTGGTTTCGGTGAGTCGCACTTCTCCGATGCCCGGAATATTGGCTGTCGTCTTTGCCTCGCCATAGAACTGCAATGTCAAAGAAGGAGCCTGTGAGGGCGTGCTCACCGAGAAGGCATAGTTCTGTGCTTCGGAGACTGTACGCAGCGTGTTGGGCGGACAACAGAAACAAGAGATGTATTCCTTTCGTTCCTTGGGCCAACGCAGGGTGTAAGGCAGGTCTGCCGAGATACGAAGCGGATTGGTGTAGAAATAACGACGTCCATCGAGCGAGATGCCCGAGAGGATGGAGTTGAGCATACAGAGTTCGGCCACGTCAGCATATTTGGCTTCGCCGGTAATCTCCATCATGCGCCAGTTGAAGAGCATGTTGCCAATCTGGGCGCAGGTCTCGTTGTGGGCGGTGGAATTGGGCAGCTGGTAGGGACGACCGAACGACTGATGCACCTTCTGGATGGAGTCGGGTGTGTAGTTGGTGCCATCGGGAGAAGTGCCGTCATAAAGGGCACCGCAGCCGCCGGTAATATACATCTTGCGATAAGTGAGGTCCTGCCAGATGCTAGTGAGATTGCGCATATATTGCTCGTTACCCGTCTCGGCGATAATGTCAGCCACACCCGCATAAAGATAAGTGGAACGCACGGCATGGCCCATGGCCTCATACTGCTCTTCGAAAGGCTCGCGGTCCTGATTATCGTCGGTGCCGTTCTTCACAAGGCTGCGTATCTGAATGAGTTGTTGGGCCAGCTCAAGATAACGCGGATTGCCCGTTTCGCGCCACATCTCGACCACACCCATGTAATGACTGGGGCAAATGGCACAGCGTGCAAGTTCAGCCGATGCTGTCTCGTAGAAATGGACGAGGAAGTCAGTAGCCTTGACGGCGCAGTTGAAGAGTGTGGTCTTGCCTGTGGCCCGCTTGTGTACGATAGCAGCCATCATGAGGTGACCAAGATTGTAGGTCTCGAAGTTAAGACGATTGGCAAAAGCACCCTTCTCGTCCTCGCCGCCCACAGCTGTTCCGATCACGGTCTGCTGCTTCTTGACGGCATGGCTATCGATACCACGATTCATCTCGTCGATGATGACGGGCGTGTGGATATAGCCGTCTTCACGCTGTGCACGGGCAACACGGTCGATGAAGTAGTCCATCAACTTGTCGAGCTCCGGATCACGCGTCACGGCATATACAGCAGCCACGCCTTCAAGCCACTTATACATATCGCCATCGTGGAAGGGAGGTCCCCAATGCTCGTGGTCATCGGCAGGAACGTCGTCGCCCGCTGCAATCTCGAAATTACGGAAACCATGCGAAATGGCGGGGTTGTTCCAAGTCTGCCACATCGACAACAGCGAGGTGCCGCTGAAGACACCAAAGCGGTCGCCCCAGAAACCGCCTGTCCAACGCGTGGCGCCAAGGGGGAGGTTCGACATCAAGGCATGAGAACTATGACTGGTATCGGTCAGGCCTGGAGCCTGCGTTCCAGGTGCCTTCTGCTCCGCATCGGAGAATGAAACCCCAGCGAAGAACAATACAAGGAAAAGGGAGAGCTTTACGTGTGTCATGAAGTGGTGTTTTTTATCCCTCAAAAGAAGTAGGGAAGATTCGCGAATTGTCATTTATGGTGCAAAGAAAAGCATTTTTCCCGTCTTTTCCAAACTTTTCGACAGAAAAACACACAAATTTTTGTCTGTTGGAGAAAAAAGGCGTATCTTCGCACCGAATTTTGGAATATATTTTGGCAAAATCGAAAAGCAAGACACAAGGTAAGAAGGCAAAGAAGGGAGGAAGCCTTCTGGGCAGCATTTTCAAATGGGCGTTCCGGTCCGTTATGGCAATGCTGACTGCTTGCCTATGTCTGATACTCATCGCCTCGGCCTTCAGCGACTATATCAATCCTACCATCTGGGTGCTGCCATCGTTCCTTGGTATTGCCTTCGGAATCTTCCTTGCCATTGCTGTCATCTGGTTCTTTGTGCTGCTGCTCACACGGCGCTGGCACAGTCTTCTGGTGCTTGTCATTACATTTGCCATTATCTCAATCCCCGCATGGAGATACTGTCCACTGCACTTCGGTGGAGGACCAGAGCCTTTGACGAAAAACGACAAGGGCGAGGAGATCAAAGTGGATAGTCTGCGAGTCTTTACGTTCAATACGAACATCATGGGGCAGACGCACCTTTCGCGCATTAAGGAGCATATTCCCGTAATCGGCTTGGTACGCTCGTCAGGTGCCGACCTTGTCTGCCTGCAGGAATATGGATTCACGCTGAAGCAAGGCGGTCATACCGAACAGGAACTGCGCGACGAGTTGAAAGACCTTTACCCCTACTACGACTACATGCCCAACGATCAACGAAAAGCGCTTGGCATAGCTCTCTTCTCGAAATATCCGATACGCAAAGCCATACGAGTGGATAAGCGGAAGACAGGCTACTTCTCGGCCATGTATTACCAACTGGACGTACGAGGCCGAACAATGGGGCTGGTCAACATGCATCTGCGCAGCAACATGATTGATCCGAAGGACCGCATCCTCTATGACGAGATGATCGAAAAGTTCGAGGCCGACTCACTCGACCGCATCCGAACAGGAATGATGCGTGCGTTGGCACAAGCCTACCGATTGCGTTCTGCCGAGTCGGGGATGCTCAGACAGGTGTTGCTCGACCAGCACCCGAAGGACATGCCATTGCTCGTCTGTGGCGATATGAACGACACTCCGATCAGTTACTGTTATCAATCGCTACGTCAGGTAGGGTTATACGACACGTGGCAAGAGACGGGCATTGGTCCAGGCATAACCTATAGGGCGAACCATTTCTGGTTCCGCATCGACCACCTGTTGCATAGCAAACACTTCCGCGCACTCCATTCAAGAGTACGCAAGGACGTGAAAAACTCGGATCACTACCCTGTGGAAGCCACTTACCAACTCCTACCCGAATGATTTTTAACCCGTACGACATACATTTTGTGGAAGAGGCCTCATCATCGGCCTCCTCACTGTCCTGGGCGCTGTTGCAGCTCGAGGACAATGCCGTGCTCGTGGTTCTCATCCTGATATTTCTATCCATCGACATCCTTGCCTGCCGCGACAAGAGCGTGATGCGCCACCAACTGGCGTGGATCACCGACACGCGCAATGCACGCACTTTCGAATCGGTTGTGGTCATTTACCCCTGGCTCAAGCCGTTGATGCTGGTGCAGATGTTCCTCTTCTTCGGTCTGACACTCTTTTGCCTCACCGACAATGCTCCTGCCGAACACCTTTTCCATGCTACCTCATCGACATTGGCCCACGTCGGCATCTGTGTGGCCCTGCTACTGGGATGGTATGTGTTGCAAGGATTGCTGTTCAACTGGTTCTGCTACCTGTTTGACATGAATGAGAAACGGACCATCATGAACCGCAGCTATCAAGCCGCATTCGTTGTGCTGGCGCCACTGACCATGCTCCTGTTTATAGGCTTCATTGCTGGATGGATTCCTTCATCAATAGCCCTCGTTTTGCTTTTCGCGGTCTTCATTTTCTCACAATTTTCCTATATTTTTAGCGGAATTAAGATTTTTTACGATGGTTTTGGTTCTTTGTGTTTAATTATTGCATATCTTTGCACGCTCGAAATTGCACCCTTGCTGGTCATTTGGGCCAAGTTATCATCACTGCAAGTATAATGGACATCAAGAATATCCTCGTTTCTCAACCTTATCCGTCATCGGACAAGTCACCGTATTTCGACATACAGCGCAAGTTCGGTGTAACGCTTACTTTTAAGCCATTCATTCGCATCGAATCGCTGAGCCCGAAAGAGTTCCGAGCCCAGAAGATCAGCATCCCCAACTTCACAGCCATCGTTTTCACCTCGAAGACGGCGATTGACCATTTCTTCAAACTCGCTGAAGAGCTTCGCGCCAAACCCAACGAGGACATGCAGTATTTCTGCCAAACCGAGGCCGTTGCACTATACTTGCAGAAATTCATCGTTTTCCGCAAGCGCAAGGTGCATCATGCCAAGTCGGGTAAAATCGAGGACTTGGCTGTGGTGATGAAGAAACACAACACCGAGAAGTTCCTGATGCCTGTTGCCGAGGTTCACAAGGAGGAAATACCCGCGTTCACCAAGGCAAAACTCAAGGTCACTCCCGCTGTGATGTACCGCACCGTAAGCATGGAGATTACCTCCGAGGAGATCTCTTCCTACGACATGCTGGTGTTCTTCACTCCTTCGGGCATACAATCGCTCTTCGAGAACATGCCCGACTACCAGCAGGGCGAACAGCGCATCGGTCTCTTTGGCCCACAGACAGCCAAGGCTGCCGAGGATCATGGCCTTCGTATCGATGCCAAGGGCCCCACGCCCGAACTTCCATCGATGGCCAGCGTACTGCAGAAGTACCTCAACGACCTGGAATAAAGGTCGAATCTGATTCCGATGAAACAGTTTACATTACCCAAAAGCGAACGACTGTACCTCAGGGAATCCATTGGTGAACTGTTTGCCAATGGAAGTACGTTCGTGGTCTTCCCCTATAGGGTGGTGTATCTGATCAAGAAATCCGATGCCGAAAACCTGCCCGATGCCAACAAGCAGGGACGCTGTGCCATCATGGCCGTGGCTCCCAAGAAACGCTTCAAGCATGCTGTGGATCGCAATCATGTGAAACGTCTCACCCGTGAAGCTTATCGCGTGCAGAAACTGTCGCTTCACGAAGCACTGGAGAAGACCATGCAATCGATCGAAGTGGCGTTCCTCTATGTCGATAACAAGTTCATCACCTTCGAGCAAACCTACAAACTGATGGGCAAGGCCATTGGCAAGCTGCAACGCGTCGTCCTGGCCGAAGCCAAGAAAAATCAAACATCATGAAGACCCTCCTCATCTCGCTCATCCGCTTCTATCAGCGATTCATATCTCCACACACTCCACCGGCTTGCCGATTTACGCCAACATGCTCACAATATACGCTTGAAGCCATTCAAAAGTACGGAGCACTTAAAGGCACATGGCTAGGCATCAAACGCATCTGTCGCTGCCACCCCTGGGGCGGTTCGGGGTATGACCCTGTGCCTTAAAAACTATCCTTGACATCATCCAGATTAATTTCTGTCAGCATTTTCTTGGTTAAATTAGGCACCGATGCCAAGCGATTAGCCTGAGCTTGAATTATCTTTTCGAACACATTTCTCACATAGCGGGCATTTCCGAAATCCTTGGGTTTGTTTCCCACAACCTTATCCAGTCTCTCTTTGATGTAAGCTTTCACCTTCTCAGATAAAACGAAATCATATTTCGCCGCATTCGCAAAAAGAATCTCTGCGAGTTCGGTCGATGAATAGTCTGGGAAGAAGATAATTCTGCTGAAACGGCTGCGTATCCCAGGATTGGCATTGATAAACGCCTGCATCTCGTTGGTATATCCAGCTAAAATGACAATGAGCCTATCCCGATCGTCTTCCATGCGCTTCAGCAATGTGGCAATAGCCTCTTGTCCGTAATCCTGACCTTTGACATAGAGCGAATAGGCCTCGTCGATAAATAGTATTCCATCAAGAGCCTCATCAATGATTTTATTGGTCTTTACAGCCGTCTGCCCTAAATATTCGGCCACCAGACCCGAGCGGTCAGTCTCAACCAAGTGCCCTTTTTTGAGAATCCCCTTTTCACGATAAATGCCTGCCAGTATCCTTGCTACAGTGGTCTTGCCTGTGCCCGGATTCCCCGTAAATATACAATGGTATGTCACTACAGGCAAAGTGAGTCCCATCTCCTTACGCTTCTGCCGCACGGTGATGAAGTTGGACAGAGCCCGAACCTCTTCCTTTACAGTCTGGAGCCCGACGAGATTGTTAAGCTCTTCTTCCGGGTTGAGCGATGCTGTGTCTCGTTCGGTTCTCTCTGGCTTTGGTTCGTTGATCACAAGCATTTTCTCAAGCCATTCTGTTTCTTTTGGGGTAACGACGCCATCAATTTTGACAATTTGTGAAACAAGACGATAGAGCGTGATGCGATATTGTTCCAAGTCATCATGGCTCCCGCCACAAGTCTGCAACAGGGAAGTAAACGCAAAATCATCATGTCTCACGTTGGAGAATGGCACATTGCTAACCATGAATTTAAGGAATGCCATTCTTACACGTTCAAGGTCGGCATCCGCATTTCCCGAGATGGTCCGACAGAAAGCCCCATAATCGCCCGAGACAGCATCTTCACTCATCATCGACGAAACGAGAATCAAACACTGGTTCTCCTTTGAGGAAATATCCAACCCGAACGGTTGCTCCATTTCTTCATAGCAACGGTGCAAATCCCGAAAGAATAATTCTTTCAGCACATAGCAGAAATGATCACAATCGGGCAGAACATCGCCTCCATCAGCAGTCGTTTTATTGCAAGCTGCTTCGAACACCTGCTGGTCTTTTCCGACACGCTCGAACAAGGTAAGGAGCGTGATACAGTTTTCCTTGATCTCTTCAAACTGCACTTCTGTGATCCACGTGTCAGAAAATATTATCGGACTCTTTGTTTTAGAAGAGTCGTCTTCAAAATCCCCGAACACATAGAAAAAGACCATGAATAAAATGAAGAGCGTACCTATAACGACAATGATGTATCCCAGAATCCTGAAATAATCATACCCGGTCATGAATAGTCCAAACGCCACAAAGGGTGCCAGAAACAGGGCTACACAGCCCAACGAGTGTTCACCCACAGGCTTTTGTTTAGCAATCCTC
This sequence comes from Bacteroidales bacterium, assembly GCA_017548545.1. Taxonomy (GTDB): domain Bacteria; phylum Bacteroidota; class Bacteroidia; order Bacteroidales; family UBA3663; genus Liminaster. The sequence goes on from JAFYZW010000051.1 coordinate 64,242, forward strand.
ACGCGACGCCAGATCAAGACAACTATCGTGAAGAGCAGAAAAATCCAAAGAAACTCTTTCATTTCATCCTTTGCAAAAACGGACAGTAAGGCACAGATACATTAACTTCAATTATTCAGGTTCTTCATCGACAAGGAAAGGCGGCCGCGACGCAGATCGACATCCTTGACACGCACCTTGACATGCTGATGAAGCGAGACGACAGTGTTTGGATCCTTGACGTACTTGTCGGCCATCTCCGAAACGTGAACCAATCCCTGGGTATGAACACCGATATCGACAAATGCACCGAAATTGGTGATATTGGTCACAATGCCCGGAAGAACCATTCCGACTTGCACATCCTCGAGTGTCTTCACCTCGTTGGAGAACGAGAACTCCTCAAGCTGCTGACGCGGATCACGCCCGGGCTTGTCGAGTTCCTTCATGATATCCTCGAGCGTTGGAAGACCCACACCCGAACCATCGGTCGAAGCCGTTACATATCGGCGAAGATCAATCTTCTCGCGCAATGCCTTGCCTTCCGGGCCGATGAGGTCTGCCACATGACAACCCAAATCACCTGCCATTTTCTCGACGATGACATAGCGCTCGGGGTGAACAGCCGAATTGTCGAGCGGGTTGTCACCACCCGAGATGCGGAGGAAGCCCGCCGACTGCTCGAAAGCTTTCGGGCCCATGCGAGGCACATCCATCAGTTCCTTGCGATTATGGAATGCACCGTTCTTGGCTCGATAATCCACGATGTTCTGCGCCAAAAGGAGACCAAGGCCGGAGATATACGTCAGGAGATGCTTCGATGCCGTGTTGACATTCACACCGACCTTGTTCACACAACTCTCGACAGTCTGGTCAAGACTCTTCTTGAGTTCCTTCTGATCGACATCCTTCTGATACTGACCTACACCGATGGAATTGGGATCAATCTTGACGAGTTCGGCCAGCGGATCCATCAGGCGTCGTCCGATGGAGACGGCACCACGCACGGTGACATCCTCATCGGGGAACTCGTCGCGAGCCACCTTGCTGGCCGAATAGATCGAAGCACCATCTTCGCTCACCACGAAGACCTGAGCGCCCTTCAGGTCCAAACCCTTGACAAATTCTTCGGTCTCGCGCGAAGCTGTACCATTGCCAATCGAGATGGCTTCGATCTTGTATTTCTTGACCAGTTCCTCCACCTTGTTCATCGCATCGATGAACTGGCTCTTCGGAGGATGAGGATAGATGACATCGTGATGCAGCAGGTTACCTTCACGGTCGAGGATAACAAGTTTGCAGCCCGTGCGGAATCCCGGGTCGAGCGCAAGCACACGTTTCTGTCCCAAGGGTGCCGACATCAACAGTTGCTCCAGATTACGGACGAAGATGTGAATAGCCTCCTGGTCGGCCTTCTCCTTGGCCTGCTGCATGAACTCTGTCTCAATGCTGGGGCCAAGCAGACGCTTGAAACTGTCGGTGATGGCATCGGCAACGAGGGGGGATGCTGCCGAACGACTGCTCTTCACATACTGGCGACAGAGACGGTCGATGCACAAGCTTTCGTTACCCGCGATCGAAAGACGCAACACGCCCTCAGCTTCACCTCGACGCATAGCCAAAAGACGATGGCTGGCACAACGCTTCAATGGTTCTTTCCAATCAAAATAGTCGCGGAACTTCTGCGCAGCCAGTTCCTCTGCCTCGCTCAAGTCCTTCGTACTCTTTACGCGTTTTGAGGCGATAACGGCATCAAACTGGAAGTTGCGTCTTACCGTATTGCGTGCCTGTTCATCCTCGGCCACCATTTCGGCAATGATATCTTGAGCACCCTTCAGGGCGTCATCGGCATTGTTCACACCCTTCTCGGCATTGACATACTGCGCACATTCATAATCGATATCTGAGGGCGTGGCGGGACGCTGCTTCAGGTCTCCGGCCTGCGACAACAGATACAGTGCCAAAGGCTCCAATCCCTTCTCACGTGCCACCATGGCACGCGTTCTGCGCTTCGGCTTATAGGGCAGATAAATGTCCTCAAGTTCGGTGGCATTCCAACAGTTGTCGATGCGCTGATGAAGGGCATCGGTCAGCTTGCCCTGCTCTTCGATGGTCGAGAGAATGGTGACCTTGCGCTTCTGTAATTCTCCCAACTTTTCGTACTGGTCATAGATGGAGGCTATCTGCACCTCGTCGAGCGAGCCAGTAGCTTCCTTGCGGTAACGGCTGATGAAAGGTATAGTACAACCCGCCTCCAACAGTTCGAGGGTAGCCTTGACCTGCTGCTCAGGAATACTGAGCGCCTTGGAGATCAGTGATGGGAACAGATCTAACATATTCGTAAAGATTAATAATTGTTGGGCACTATTTGCTAAGAACCATAGTTACTCGGAAGAACTCCGTAGTATTTCTTAAATACCTTGCTGAAATATTTAGGATCAATAAATCCGCACTTCAACGCCACTTCGCGCACCTTCAAACCCTCCTTCAGTAATACCTCGGCATTCTTGAGACGAAGGTCGAGAATGAGACTGCCAGGAGTGACACCGAATTCTCGACGCACCAGCGTATAGAGATTGGTTCGGCTGACCTTCAACTGTGAAGCCATCAGATCGACGTTGAGTTTCTCATCGGCGAGATGGGCAAGGACAAAATCATAGATGGCGGGACCCATCTCATCGTACGGTAGTTCGTAGATTGGGGTAATCGCCCCTTCCTTATCATTCTTCTCCTTGTCAACCGACTTGGGCTTTGCAGGCCTGACCTTTATCCGATTGCGACGCACTCTCGTTGGTTTGACAGGAGTAGTCGAACGAGCATCTTCGGCGATCGGACCATCTCCCGCATCAGAAGTCTGCACATCCTGCTCGGAAGGGGAAGCTGTAGGCTGTGTCGGGTCTTGCTCCTTGGCCTCCTCTTTTCCAAAGATGCGGGACAATCGGTCGGCCACCGATTGAAAGATATTCTGGTTTTTTTGTTTGGGCTTTTCCATGCGATTCGTGGACTGTTGATTCTCATCAACAAAGATACTTAAGATTTTGGGGACAAAAATAGGGAAAAAACTGATAAGTTGTACAATTTTACCCCCATTTTTTCATTATATATTTAAAAATGTATCAAAATATTTGCATTTTTAATTTTTCTTTTCTATTTTTGCCGCATCTATCGACACATTTCCTTTGTCATACCCTCTTCCATATTCGCAAACACTTTTAACACATATTACTAACCACCAATAATCATTAAGCTTATGAAGAAGACTTTAACTTCAGTATTAGCCCTCTTTGTGGCAGCCTCCGTCTCTGCAGCAGTTGACGGCACCGCCACATGGACAGTCGGCGACGAGAACGCAGCTACTCTCACAGCCGAAATCGAGGATGCTGTGCTTGAGACCGGCGTCAAAGTAGGCACCGACCTCACTGTCTCGACCTACGATGCTACCAACAACGGCGGCGGAACCCTTGCCACCTATCAGCCCGCTACTAGCAATGCCGGCTGTGTGGAAACAGACATGATTGAATATACTGTCAAGATGAAGAAGGGCATGACCATCGCTGTGGCCAATGTAGTGTTCGATGCCGTAAAGCAAGGCACCGACAATGCCTTCTTCTCCTGGTCGTATGTCTGTGACGAAGTAGAAAGCGAAATCGTGGCCTATTCCGACCCCAAGACACAGATTCTGCGCAACAACAACGCCAACAGCGACGTTGCTCCTCTGACGCACGACGAGGCCATCAACTGTGCTGCCTGCCGCACCTTCAAGCTGCGTTTCTATATCTCAGACGTGGCCAACAACAAGAAGATGTCGATTGGTAACATCCGCATCAACGGCACCGTTGACGGCGAAGCAGAGGGACGTGCATTCACCGACTTCAAGGTCGATTTCCGCACTGATCCCTACACCGTCCTCGCTCCCGAGACAGGCCTGCCAGAAGGCGTCACCATCACCGGCACGTTCCACGATACGCAGCACGGCTATTCGAACACCTTGGTTACTGTGCCTGTCGATGGACCCGTACGTTTCACCGTAGGCGGTTGCGGCTACAGCAACCAGGCCACTGTGGCTGATGCCGAGGGCAACGTACTTGCTACGCTCGACACACGCGCTGCAGGCTGCGACTCCAACACCAGCTTTGACCACTTCGTGACATGGACCTACAACAGCGAGGAGCCCGCTACCCTTACCCTCAACCTGGGCAACTACTGTCCGTTCCTCTATGCCGAGGCTAGTGAGCTCATCCCGATGTGTACCGTTCGTTACTACGACGTGGATGGCAAGACCATCATCGGTGAAGAGGAAGTTGAAGGCGGCTCTGCCCTGAAGTTTGCTTATGGAGCCGAGAACGTCACCGTAGCCGAGGGCTACAAGTTCCGTGGCTGGTTCAACTCCACCCAGTCGAGTGCCGTAAAGATTGCTGAAGGCATCTCTGTGCAGGAGAACCTCAACCTCTATGCCAAAGCTACCGAAATCGAAGTTCCTACCAACACTTCGCGCTACATCTATGAGCTCAACAAGGTGAACTTCTACATCGAGGATCACGAGGCAATCTGGAACAACGGTGGTTCGTTCCACGACACACAGCATGGTTGGGCATTCAGTGCAGGCAACAGTTTGTCTATTGCCGTAGCCGGCAAGGCCATCATCAGCGTCGGCAACTGCCGTTATTCGGCTGAAGGTGCCGAGGCCGTCGTTACCAACGAGGCTGGCGAAACCGTCGCCACCTTCCCCGTTAAGGTAGAAAACGATGGTGCAGAGGCAACCTTCAAGTACGACAGCGACAAGGCCGACGTCCTCACCATCACCTTCGGCGGCACCTCCTACATCCACAAGGTATCCGTTTATAACGTGGTTGACTTCGTTGAGTACGACGAGGCTACAGGCTACTACTTCATCCCAGCCAACGACGCCAACAGCTTCCTGATTGCACTGGCTTCGGCCAATGCTACCGGCAATGCCAAGATCTTCCTGCCAAACGGCACCTACGACCTCGGTGATCTCGTTTTGACCCAGATTTCGGGCAACAACATCTCGATCATCGGCGAGTCGATGGAAGGCACCATCCTCGTCAATGCTCCTTCGGTTGAGATCGAAGGCATCGGAACCACCGCTACCCTGCTCAACACGTCCGACAACCTCTATCTGCAGGATCTCACTATCCAGAACGCACTTGAATACTACAAGTCGGGTAGTGCAGGTCGTGCCGTATGTCTGCAGGACAAGGGTGCCAACACCATCCAGAAGAACGTCAAGATGCTCTCTTACCAGGACACCTACTACAGCAACCGCGCAAGCAACCGCTATTGGGAGGATTCCGAGATCCACGGCACCGTCGATTACCTCTGCGGCGACGGCAACGTAGTCTATAAGCGTGTAGCCCTCGTCAACGAGAGCCGTTCGGCTACCGGCAAGTCGGGCGAAGATGTGATTGCAGCGCCCAACTGCACCAGCTCGACCGAAGCACGCAAGAACTACGGTTACGTATTCCTCGACTGCACAGTCAAGAGCGAATGCAATGCCTTCACCTTCGCACGTTCGTGGGGCGGCGAATCGACCTGCTACTGGATCAACACCCAGGTGCTCGACAACTCGCTTGCCGCAAGCCGCTGGACCACTGCAGGCATGAACATTGCAGCCTACTGCTTCAAGGAGTACAACACCACCGATGCCGAAGGCAATGTGACCACACCGGCTTCGAACGTTGTTACCTTCACCCACAACACCGGCAACCTCGAATATGAGACCGTCCTCACCGCTGAAGAAGCTGCTGCCCTCACCACCGACAACATCTTCGGTGAATGGAAGCCCGAGCAATATACCGCCCAGTTCGACGCTGTAGATTTCTTCACCGACGGCAAGACCCTCATCTGGTCACCCAGCGAGGGCGCTCAAGGCTATGCCATCGTTAAGGACGGCGCCATCGTCACCATCCTCGGTGCCGATGCCACCAGCTATGACATGGAGGAGGAAGGCACCTACGAGCTTCGCGTTGCCAACCTGCGTGGCGGTTTCGGTGCTCCCGCGACCCCAAAGGATATTGTAAGCATCGAAAGCGTTGAGGTAGCCCCTCAGGCTACTGAAGTTACTTATAACCTTTTCGGCCAGCGCATCAATGATGCGAAAGGCATCTGCATCGCCAATGGCAAGAAGGTTGTGAAGTAAGCTCTCTGTATAAATATCCGCATATTCCACCGCAACTCCCGCATCGGAGTTGCGGTTTTTGCATATTATATGCAGTTTTATAGGAACGAAATGAAGCAAGTACGGATTACAAAAAGCTACATTTTCGCAAAAATATGAACAAAAATCAAGATTTTGCACTATTTTTACGATTTTTTTGCGCGAAAAATTTGGAACAAATGTAATAATGCTTTATCTTTGCACCGCCAAAATCAAAAAGGATATTCAAATTATTAAAGGTATTGTATTATAAACTGTAAATTTTACAAAGTCTATGGATTCTAAAAAAGTTCTTGAGGATCTGAAACGCAGATTTCCTAACGAGCCCGAGTATCATCAGGCCGTAGAAGAGGTTCTCACAACCATCGAGGAAGCTTACAACAAGCATCCTGAGTTTGACAAGGTCAACTTGATTGAGCGTCTTTGCATTCCCGATCGCGTCTATCAGTTCCGTGTCACTTGGATGGACGACAAGGGCAACATCCAGACCAACATGGGCTACCGCGTGCAGCACAACAACGCCATTGGCCCCTACAAGGGTGGTATCCGTTTCCACAAGTCAGTGAACCTCGGTATCCTGAAGTTCCTTGCTTTCGAGCAGACCTTCAAGAACTCACTCACGACCCTTCCAATGGGTGGTGCCAAGGGTGGTTCCGACTTCTCGCCACGTGGCAAGTCGAACGCTGAGGTAATGCGTTTCTGCCAGGCCTTCATGCTTGAGCTCACCCGCCACATCGGACCCGACTGCGACGTACCCGCAGGCGACATCGGTGTAGGTGGCCGCGAAGTAGGCTTCATGTTCGGTGCATACAAGAAATATACCCGTCAGTTCCAGGGCGTGCTCACCGGCAAGGGTCTCGAGTTCGGCGGTTCACTCATCCGTCCCGAGGCTACAGGTTACGGCAACGTATATTTCCTCTGCGAGATGCTCAAGACACGTGGTCTCGACCTCAAGGGCAAGACCGTCCTCATCTCCGGTGCCGGCAATGTGGCACAATATACAGCCGAGAAGGTGCTCCAGCTGGGCGGCAAGGTGCTCACCATGTCCGATTCCGATGGCTATATCTACGATCCCGATGGCATCGATCGTGAGAAGCTCGACTACATCTTCGACCTCAAGCAGGTACAGCGTGGACGTATCAAGGAGTATGTTGAGCAGTATCCGACAGCCAAGTATGTCGAGGGCAAGAAGCCTTGGTTCGAGAAGGCCGACATCGCCCTGCCATCAGCTACCCAGAACGAGATCAACGAGGAGGCTGCCAAGGCTCTCGTGGCCAATGGTGTCATCGCCGTATCCGAGGGTGCCAACATGCCTTCTACTCCCGAAGCCATCAAGGTATTCCAGCAGGCAAAGATCCTCTACTCTCCAGGCAAGGCTGCCAATGCCGGTGGCGTATCTGTATCTGGCCTCGAAATGTCGCAGAACTCCGAGCGTCTCTCTTGGACCAAGGAGGAGGTCGATCAGCGTCTGCACACCATCATGGAGACCATCCACGCCAACTGCGTGAAGTATGGCACAGAGCCCGACGGCTATATCAACTACGTGAAGGGCGCCAACGTGGCCGGCTTTATGAAGGTCGCCAAGGCCATGATGGCTCAGGGCGTATTCTAATACGCGAGCCATCAAAGTTTATCCGTTGATGGCTCAGGGCGTTTTCTAAATTGCTTCTTCTCCGAAACTACTCATTATATACACGACGGCTGCCCCATGTTGGACAGCCGTTTCTATTTATTATTCGGAATCATTTGACTCTACTTCTTCACCGCGCTGGTGCCGAGGGCAGGGCAATATTCCATGTCGCCTGTGCCATCCAGACTGTCGGTTTTGGCCGAAAGATTGTCGAGCATGTTGATGATGACAGCTTCTTGCAGACAGGGCACGACAGGGGAGCCGAATTCCCTCTCGCCATGATGAGCCAGCACGCAATGGATGATACACTTCACTTCGTCATCCATTGGGCCATAACCAGCCTTTTCGAGGACATGTTGCAAAGTATAGGCCGAAATGTAAATATGTCCCAGCAGGAACATATCTTCCTGTTTCTCTCCCGCCTGATCATATTCACGCAGTTTGCCATAGTCATGGAACAGGATGGCCAGGATACAACGCTCGATCTTGATGGGATAAGGCAGGCAGGGATAAAGCCCTTCAAGCATGTGCAGCATCTGGTAGGTATGCGTTGCCAAACCTCCAGGGAATGCGTGATGCATACCCGTGGCAGCAGGCCATTTATCGTACTTGTCATAGAGTTTGCGACCCCATTCTTCGATGATGGGCTTCAACTTCTCGTCGCTGCAAAAACTGAGAAGTTTTTCTAGGCAGGCATCCCAATCCGCACGTTTTGTGGGTCTCGGAATCAGATGATAGAGCGGATGCGATTCGCCGGCATATTGCCCTATTCGCATATCGCTGGCATTGGCCGACTTCTTGCCGTTGCGGTCCTGAATATTCATGAAATACACGAGTTGTCCCACCTGCGGGCCCATCTTTGGGCTGCAATCCCACACGGCGAGGTTGATGGTTTCCTTCTCGTTCGCAATCTTGAACTGTGCAAAGGGAGTGTTGTTCTTCGTGATACCATCGGCACGACTGAGCGTGATGTATTCGGTTGCCATAGTTTTATATATTCATTAAGACCCTGCAAAGATAGCATCTTTAGTCTAAAATTGCAAATTTCTTCAAGCTTTTTTTGTCATTTGCACAAAAAACACTATCTTTGCACCCACATATATTATAATACGATGACACAAAAAACTTTTCTGAATTTTCTCTTTGCAGCAATCATGGCGACAGCCGTCATGCTGCCTTTGTCCGCACAGAAGCGAGCCCTCACCATCGACGACATCATGGAGTGGCAGCGCATCACCCACCGCGCCATCTCCGACAATGGCCAATACAGCCTCATTGTGCACGAACCCTGGCGTGGCGATGGTGACAAGACCGCCAAGGTCAAGGATTATCCCGGCGATGCCACAGCCTTGCTCTTCGATGCCCAGGGCCAGCAGATCGAGACCTTCTTCCCCATCAACGGCTTCACATTCACCCGTTCTTCCAAATATCTGCTCATCAAGACCCACGAGACCGAAGCCGTGCGTCAAGCCCGCGAACTGAAGGAACAGAACGCAGGTGACGACAAGGCGAAGAAGGACAAGAATACGCCGCTCGACACACTTTTCCTCTACAATCTTTCGACCCGTACGGCCGAACGCATCGACTCGCTGCGCAACTACAAGACTGCAGGCGAAGCCGACTGGCTGGCCTATCAGCTCCGAGCGAAGGACAGCACGCTCTACGTGCGCCTCATCGCCGACAGCACAGTCTCGACGTCGTTCGAGCACGTCGATAGCTACGGGTTCTCGAAAAAAGGCCAGACACTCTACTTCACCACGTTGCTGAGTGGCAAGCCCGACACCTGCTGCCTCTACATACTCGCATTGCCCAGCACCAAACCCATCCTCGTCAAGGAAGGAATAGGACAGAAGCCCGAAAGCATCACCCTCAGCGAAGACGGTACGAAGTTGGCCTTCCTTTGGGGCACTACCGACAAGAAGCAGCCGAAGGGCACGGGACGTCAGCTCTGGCTGGCTACCACCGAAGGCGACGTACGTCAGCTGTCCGACAGCATCAACGATGCCTTCCCCTCGAACTACGTGCTCAGTCCCAACGGCAAGCTCAACTTCTCGAAGGATGGCTCACGGCTCTTCTTCGGCACTGCTGCTGCCCCGCGTCAGGCCGACACGCTCACGCTCAAGAAGGATCGTCCCGAAGTGCAGATATGGAGCTGGGACGAGCCTGTGCAATATACGGTGCAGTCATTCCAAAAGGACAGCGAGAGCAAGCGCACGCATACGGCTGTCTGTCATCTCGATGGTGGACGAATCGTACAACTTGCCGACAGCCTCTATCCGTCCATCGCAAGCGACCCCGATGGCAACGGACGCTATGCCCTGCTTTCCAACAGCAAGCCCTACTCCCTGAGTTCGATGTGGGAGGGCATGACACGCCGCGACTACGCCATCGTCGATATCGAGACAGGTGAACGTCACCCCATTTCCGAGGCTGACTACACCACCTACCGCATATCGCCTTTAGGCCACTATGCCTACGGCTACAACCTTACCGACAGCTGTTGGTACACCATCGACCTGGCCAACAATCGGCGCATCCGTGTCACCACGCCCCAGACGTTCGCCGGCTGGGACGAGGAGGACGACCATCCCGACTATCCCGAAGCCTACGGGACTGCAGGATGGCTCAGCGACGACGAGACCCTGCTCCTCTACGACCGTTACGACATCTGGAGTGTACCTGCCCAAGGCGGCATGCCGAAACGACTCACACTCGACGGCCGTGAGCAGAAGCGCCAGTACCGTCTGCTGCGGCTCGACCCCGAAAAGGAACGTGAAGGCATCAACGCCAAGGAAATCCAGATGCTGCGCACCTTCGACGAGACGAGCAAGGGCACCGGTTACTACAGCACGACCTTCCAACGTCCTGCCAAGCCCCTTGCCCTCCACAGTGGCAACTTCATGCTCGGCACATTACCCACCAAAGCCAAGGACGCACCCGTAATCCTCTGGACTCAATGCACCTTCGAACATTTCCCCGACATTCGTCGCACCGAACTCAACGCCAAGAACTACGCTTTCCGTCAAACAGTCAGGTTGACCAACCTCGAAGCACAGCAGGAGCCCTTCCTTTGGGGCACTGCCGAACCTGTCAAGTGGACCAGCTACAAGGGCATCGAACTCGAAGGCCTGCTCTTCAAGCCCGCCAACTTCGACCCGAATCAGAAATATCCGCTCATCGTCTATTACTACGAGCGCAACAGCGAGACGCTCTTCGACTACCGCACGCCGGCTCCCCAGCGCTCGATCTGCGACTTCCACACCTACACCAGCGACGGCTACCTCATCTTCGTGCCCGACATCCGCTACACCGACGGACATCCCGGCGAATCGGCTTACGACTGCATCCTTTCGGGCCTTGATATGGTCGAAAGCATGGGCTTCGTCGATAAGGAGCACATCGGCACCTGCGGACACAGCTGGGGCGGCTACCAGAGCGCTTACCTCGCCACGCGCACCGATCGCTTTGCTGCCATCGAGAGCGGTGCCCCCGTGGTCAACATGTTCAGCGCCTACGGTGGCATCCGCTGGGGTTCAGGACTGGCCCGCAGCTTCCAGTACGAACATACGCAAAGCCGCCTGGGCACCACCATGTGGGAACATCCCGAGATCTATGCCGAGAACAGTTCGTTGCTCCGCATGGACAAGGTCAATACCCCCATCCTCATCATGCACAACGACCAGGACGGACACGTGCCGTGGTATCAGGGCATCGAGATGTTCGTGGCCCTCAAGCGCCTCGGCAAGACGGCCTGGCTGCTCAATTACACCGGCGAGCCCCATTGGCCCGTTCGCATGGCCAATCGCAAGGACTGGTGCATCCGCATGAAGCAGTTCTTCGACCACTACCTCAAGGGCGCTCCCGCCCCCCGCTGGATGTCCGACGGCGTCCCCGCTGTCGATGCCCCCTACGACCTCGGCTACTAAGAATTTCCTGCTCGGAATCCTCCGAGTATTCTGAGTACTCCGATCACTCCGACCTTCTCTAACCCATAACCCCTAACCCATAACCTCTAACCCATAACCCCTCTCCCGTGCTTCAACTCCAGGACACCAACTTCACCGAACTCATGCAGCGCCGCATCTGCAACGTGCTGATCGTGGCCAACCCCTACGATGCCTTCATGCTCGAGGACGATGGCCGCGTCGATGAGAAGATCTTTGCAGAATATGCCCGCCTGGGACTACGCTTCCCACCCCGTTTCATCAAGGCATCGTCGCTCGACGAGGCCGAACAGCGTTTCGAGACCGACGACATCGACCTCGTCATCGTCATGCCTTCGCGCACCGCCGATGCACAAGAGGAGGACGTCTTCGAGATTGCCAAGACCATCAAGCTCGA
>JAFYZW010000052.1 GCA_017548545.1 Bacteroidales bacterium
GGACAGAAGGTGGGCGACCACTTCCTCGACCCAGGGTGGACCCGCTACGACAAGGAGGCTCTCTACGTGAAGTTCGACGTGACGCGATGGTTCAAGGAGGATGCCAACAACGTGGTGGCCGAATTTGCCCAGCGTATCAAGCGAGGCGAACATGAGCTGCGTGTAGAGCTTGGCGGTGGGTTCTATAATGTTCCACGAGGAAGATACAATAAACTTGTTGGTTCGTATGGTCAGCCCAAACTGCGCCTGCGCCTCCAACTCGAATATACCCAGGGTCGTGATGACAACATCGTCACCAATGGCGATTGGCTAGTGGGCGAAAGTCAGATTACCTTCAGCAGCATCTATGGAGGTGAGGATGTGGATCTGCGTATCGATCCACAATGGCATCCAGCCCTCGTGTTGAGTTATGGTGGCCCTGCGTTGCGCGAACAGCAGGGAACCGAGCTCGTGGTATGGGGAGAGTTCAAGCCTTTGAACAAATGGCAGACACCTTCGGGCGATTGGGTATATGACTTTGGCCAGAACATGAGCGGCATCATGAATGCCACGTTGAAGGGAGAGGGAGGTCAGGAGGTAACCTTCATCCCTGCCGAATTGAAGGACAAGGACGGAAATGCTTACAACAAGCCTGTGGGCGACTGGGAGTATCACGTCACGCTGCGTAATCAACAGAAGGTGAATATCGAGCCCAAGTTCAGCTACACGGGATTCAGATACATCCAGGTGCATGGCGCAGTGCCTACAGGCGAAGCCAATCCCGATGGACTGCCCGTAATTGAAGCAATTGTGGCAAAGCACACGACAAGCGTTTGTGGCACGAAGGTGGCAGGAACCTTCAAATGTAACAACGAATACCTGAACCAGGTGCATCAGTTGGTTGACTGGGCTATTCGTTCGAACCTGCAGAGCGTGCCTACCGATTGTCCGCATCGTGAGAAACTGGGTTGGCTGGAGCAGGATTATCTGATGATGCCTTCGATGTACTATCGCTACAATCTCACACCCCTTTATCGCAAATTGATGTGCGACATGGAGGCTTCGCAGTTCGTCAAGGGACAGACCTTGGGACATGGCGCAGTATCGACTCCATGGATCAAGGAAGGACACGATTTGGAAGGCATGATTCCGACGATTGCGCCTTATTACACCAACTTCGGATGGAACTTCGACGACACCCCGGAGTGGGGTTCGGCATTCATCATCTGCCCATGGTACCACTACGAGTGGACGGGTTCGGACGAGCTCTTCCGCAATCATTTCGATGCAATGCAACGCTATATAGACTACCTCACTCGTCGAGCACGCAAGAATGGATATATCCTCGATTATGGCTTGGGCGACTGGTATGACCTTGGCCCCAAGCAACCTGGTTATGCACAGCTTACGACGCAGGGCGTGACAGCTACAGCCACGTATTATTATGATGTAACTTTGATGGCCAAGATGGCGCGTGTGCTTGAACTGCCTGCTTTGGCTTCGCAGTATGAGACTTTGGCCGACTCTATCCGCACTGCCTACAATGCGAAATTCTTCCATGCAGACAAGTGTTGTTACGACCGCAATTCGCAGACCGCAAACGCCATCAGCCTTTATATGGGACTTGTGCCAGAAGAGTGCAAGGAGGGTGTGTTGGACAACATCATTCGTGATGTGGAAGGGCGCATCTATGCCATCGACAATAAGGTGGACAGCTTGTACGAATGGGGCGAGAACGGACCAACGGTGATTACAGCTGGTGACGTGGGTTATCGCTACTTGCTACAGGTGTTGGCACAGGGTGGACGCAACGATGTGATCTATGCGATGAACAGCCGCGATGATGTGCCAGGCTATGGCATACAGCTCAAGAATGGCGCGACGACTCTCACCGAGAGCTGGCAAGGGCTAGAGCGTGTGTCGAACAATCACCTGATGCTCGGCCACATCGTGGAATGGCTCTATGGTTACATCGGAGGCATTCGTCAGCAGGAAGGCAGCGTTGGTTGGCAGCGCGTGCTTATCGAACCTCATCCAGTAGGTGGCGTCACCGATTGCGTAGCGAGCTACCAGACTCCCAAAGGCCCACTGAAGGTGCATTGGTGGATTGAGGGCAACCAGTGCAAGATTGAATATACTGCACCCAAGTCGATGCAGGTAGAGGTTATCAATCCTGCCGCAGAGTTGTCGAGGATTATTTCAATTAACAATTAACGATTCATAATTAACAATTGATTGTGTCGGAAAATTCGATAGTCAAAAAACCGAGGATAGATTATATTGACCTGGCGAAGGGTTTTTGCATCATTCTGGTTGTGATGGTACATCTTTCAGCCTTTTACACATACGAACTACCCGGGTCGGATTTTTTGAAGGCATTCAGGATGCCGCTGTATTTTTTCCTGTCGGGTTGCTTTTTCAAGGCATACGAGGGTTTCTGGGGCTTTTTCAAAAGGAAGGTTAATAAGCTATTGATACCGTTCTTTTTCTTCTATTTCCTGACTTCAGTGGGAGTGCCCCATGTGCAAGTGCATTTGCTGGGAATACACACCAGCCTGCTTCACATGGACAAGATCTTCACGGCATTCCTGACAGAGACCTATCCTAATCAACCCATTTGGTTCTTGCTCTGTTTATTTGAAGACAGCATTATCTTTTATTCCTTGTATCTGCTGGCCCAAAAAAATGAAAGTAAAAGCAATCTGATCATCTGTGTCGGAGCTCTACTGATTGGGGTCATTGGTTTATCGATGAGCCTTCTTCATATCAAGTTGCCTGCTACCCTTGATACAGCACTTAGTGCGATGCCATTCTTTGCAGGTGGGTATTTTGTCTTTAGAAAGACCGAGATTTTGAAGCCAAACAAATACGACAAGTATCTGCCCTTATTAATCATTGCAGCTTTTGCGTTTGTGGCGATCTTTTGCACCTATTACTCTTTTCTTCGAAATACATTTACCATGAAAGCTGCTATTGTGGTTTATCCTTGTGGCTTTCTTGGGACATACGGAGTGATAATGCTTGCCAAGATGCTGAAGCGACTGCCATTGATTTCCTATTTCGGCAGATATTCCATCATGATATTGGTCACACATATCGAGGTGTTCAATTTCCTGGCAGGCGTGTTGGAACATTCGGGGTTGAATCTCTCTGTTGGATATATTTATACAATCAATCTGGTATTGACGATGCTTTCGTATGTCATCATCATTCCTTTTATGCGCAAGTTTATGCCACATGTGACGGCACAAAAGGATGTGATACCAATTGGCAAATAACAATTAACTAATAACAATTAATATTTGACGTGTCTGAAAATACGATAGGAACGAAGCCGAGGATAGAATACATTGACCTGGCCAAGGGATTTTGCATCATTTTGGTCGTGTGTTTTCATCTCTCGTTGTTTTACGGCATGATCCTCCCAGGGACAATTTTTATGAAGGCATTCAGAATGCCCTTGTATTTTTTCCTGTCAGGTTGCTTCTTTAAGGCATACGAGGGATTCTGGGGCTTTTTCAAGAGGAAGGTGAATAAGCTTCTGATACCGTTCTTTTTCTTCTATTTCCTGACTTCAGTTGGATTGCCTCATGTGCAAGTGCATTTGCTCGGTATTGACACTAATCTATTGCATATGGATAAAATATTTACGGCATTCCTATCTGAAACCTATCCCAATCAGCCCATCTGGTTCTTGTTGTGTTTGTTTGAAGAAAGTATTGTATTTTATGTTTTGTATTTGCTTGCTCAAAAATATGAAGACAAAAGTAATTTAATCATCTGTGCAGGCTCTCTTATGATAGGATTCATAGGGATTTTGCTGGGCCTTTTCTCGGTCAATCTGCCTGCTACTCTTGATACAGCATTCAGTTCGATGCCTTTCTTTGCGGGTGGATATTATGTCTTCAGGAAGACTAATATCTTGAAGCCAAACAAATACGATAAATTTCTACCTTATTTTATTATTGTATCCTTTTCATTAGTAGCAATCATTTGTAACACTCTACTCATCGATTCTTCCCAATTTTACTCCTTCATCAAAAATACATTTTCTATTAAAGCTGCCCTCATTTTCTATCCTTATGGCTTTGTGGGAATTTTCGGAGTAATTTTGTTTGCCAAACTATTGAAGAAATTACCACTGATTTCCTATTTCGGCCGATATTCAATCATGATATTGGTCACTCATTGGGTGGTATTTGATTTCATTGCAGTAGTTTTGAATCATTTGAGGCTGAATCTTCCAATAGGTTATATTTTTATAATCAACTTATTATTGACGATGCTTTCGTATGTTATCATCATCCCTTTCATGCGCAAGTTTATGCCACATGTAACAGCGCAGAAGGATGTGATTAAGGTGGGATGACTTTTTTATAAACTGTATATTACTATGAAACATTTGAAAACCTTAGCGATTTTGGCTTTGACGATGTGTGTCATTGCCAATGCGTCGGCCTATGAAGCTCGTGTGCAAGCACGCCATGACTCGATTCTAGCGTTGATAACTGGAGCGCCCTTGTATGAGACCCAACCTGTAAAGATGATTACTGCGTTTGGCGCCAAGGGGAATGGAGTGAAGGATTGCAAACCTGCCTTCGACAAGGCGATGAAAGCAGCTGCTCGTTCGAGGAATGGCTTGCATCTCGTTGTGCCAGCTGGCGAATGGTTTGTGAAAGGTCCCATCCATTTGGTCAGTAACCTGACTTTGGAATTACAGGAGGGTGCACACTTGAAATTCTCGCCTGAACCGACCGATTATCTCCCTGCTGTGCAGACCTCGTGGGAGGGTTCTTTCTGCCAGAATATCTCCCCGCTCATCTATGGCTTCAAACTTGAGAATGTAGTCATTATGGGCAAGGGAACAATTGATGGTAATTGTGCAGAAACCTTCCCCAAGTGGCGTGCCGACCAAAAGCTTGGACAGTCGGCCTTGCGTGGACAGGATCATCAGGAAGTGCCCGTCGAGCAGCGCATCTATGGCGTTGAACAAAAGCTGCGTCCACATCTGGTGCAGTTTTTTGGATGCAGGAACCTGACTCTCGAGGGTGTGTTCATCACCAACTCGCCATTCTGGTGTGTGCATCTCTTGAAGTGTGAGAATGTGATTTGCCGTGGCCTGCAATATGATGCGAAACTCGTTAATAATGATGGCATCGACCCCGAGATGACCCGCAACCTGCTCATTGAGGAGATTGAATTCAACAATGGCGATGACAACGTGGCTGTAAAGGCGGGACGCGACAACGATGGTTGGAAGAACTGTTCCGCATCGAATGAACCCCTCTATGAGCCGCAGCCTTCGGAGAACATTATCATCCGCAATTGTCGTTTCAAGGGATTGCATGGATTGGTGATCGGTTCGGAGATGAGTGCAGGTGTGCGAAATGTCTTCGTCGAAGACTGCACCTACGGAGGTTACAACAAACGAGCACTCTACGTGAAGTCGAATCCCAATCGCGGAGGTTTCGTTCACGACATCTATTTCCAGAACTGCCAGTTTGACGAAGTGGAAGACCTCTTCTACATCACTTCGATGTATGCTGGTGAAGGAGCAGATGACAATCATTTCACTTCAATCCACGACATTCATGTGAAGGACGTTCATGCAAATAAGGCTCGAAATGCGGGCATCGTATTGCAAGGAACAGCGGCCAAGCCCATCTACAACGTGAGCTTTGACAATGTAACCGTTGATGAGCTCAAGGTGGGATTCTCATCGATGAACACCGACGATATCATCTTGCGCAATTGCAACTTGGGTGGCACTATCGATGGAGCTCCCTCGCAGGTGACCAAGCATGATGGACTCTTTGACAAGGATGTGAAGAAATGAGTTGGTTCGAGTAGAATAATCAGTAAAATAATAATAAAGAATAATACGCAATGTCCACTAATCCCTTAAACGAAAACTCGAAAGCTACTGACCCTACTGAGGTAATAACAACGCAAGATGCTGAGGACAACTTTGAGGAAGTAGCTAAAATAGCCTCGGAAGAAAGTACACCTAATGAGGTAGTAGCAGAAGAGCCCATAATAACCTTCGAGGAGCGTTGGACCCAGCTCCTTGACAACTGCAAGCAGAAGTTGAATAACCTAACAGACGACGACAAGGACGGACAGGTTCGCGACCTTTGGACGAGCATCAACAAGTATGTCACCATCATGGCCGTTCCTAAGGATATCATGCCCAAGATGCGAAAGACATTGTGGAAGATGGCACGCCGATCCTCTTTTTCTCAGGCTATGCCCCTTCTCCTTTATACCTTGCTGACGTTCTTGCCACGCAGATCTTATCGCAGTGTAGAGGCACAGCAGTATTTCAAGAAGCGTTTGACGCGAATTGCCAATAAATGACTTACAATATGACTATTAGAGAAAGGATAAACAGCATCGTTGAACCCCATAGGGAGAATAGCTATTCCCGATGGTACGACTTCATTATGCTTATAGCCATAGCTATAGGTATATTCCCACTTATGTTCAGGACACAAAACCGACTGTTCTGGTATTTCGATATCATTTCGGGATTGTGCTTCACTATCGACTATATCTTTCGATGGGTGACTTGTGACCTGCGTTCAAAAAGTGGGGGATGGACATCGTTTTTGATTTATCCTTTCACACCAATGGCCATCATTGACCTGCTGTCGATTCTGCCCACTGTCCATCTGCTGACGCCTATCTTCAAGGTGGCGAGAGTCTCTCGACTGTTGAGGATTCTTCGCATTGTGAAAGTCATCCGCTATTTTGAACCCTTGGGAATCATTCTGTCTGTCATTCGGAAGCAACGTACAATCTTGCTCACGGTCTTGACTTTGGCAGTTTTCTACATTTTCGTAACGGCTATGATTATGTTCAATGCCGAAGAAGATATAAATCCTCAGACCGGGCAGTACCTGTTTGATGATTTCTTTGATGCTTTCTATTGGGCAGCATGTACGCTCACAACGGTAGGTTATGGCGACCTATATCCAATTTCTGATACAGGTCGAGTCATAAGCATCATATCCTCGATGGTGGGTATAGCCATTATCGCTCTGCCCTCAGGCATCATTACTGCAGGCTACATGGATGAAATCAGAGAAAGGAAAAAGGACAAGCAGTGAAAAAGAAGATATTATTAGCTTTGATCGGTATGTCAGTTTTATGTTGAAGAACGATTTAGAGAAATGGTAAATG
Organism: Bacteroidales bacterium; assembly: GCA_017548545.1. Taxonomy (GTDB): domain Bacteria; phylum Bacteroidota; class Bacteroidia; order Bacteroidales; family UBA3663; genus Liminaster. The sequence continues at coordinate 7,162 of JAFYZW010000052.1, forward strand.
AATTGAAATCCTACATAGAGATAGTTGACAGGAAATACGGTACATGGATTTTCTATGTGGCGTTGGTTCTGATGCTTACATCTACCTCGTGGTTCTGGCTTGAAGATATCCCCAGCGACATAAAAGTGCTTTCGAATCGATTTTTGAAATTGGGGCAAATTCTTTGTTGTCTTAGATTAGCCCTTTTGAGCTGGAAGTATCCAAGATATGTTATTCTATGTGCAGTAATTATTTCATTGTTTTATTATTCATATCTTTTGAGTCATGGGAACATGCTGATCAAGACAGTGATGTTTGTCGCAGCCTCGAGGGATGCTGATATCAAGGTGATTCTTCGGATTTATCTTGTCATCTTCCTAACCATGATGTTTTTGGGGCCAATGACCCTGCTCTTGGATTGGACGGGAGATATTGTCAAGCATAAGTACAATCATGTGGGACATTCCTACGGGTTCTTCAATCCCAATCGCTATGCTTACTTGATGCAGATGCTCATTCTGCTAGTAATACTAATTTTGCACATTAGACGATCCCTTTGGGTAACGATTATCTGTTTTGCTGCTGCTGTGGTGGTGGGTTGGATGACTTTGAGCACTACTTCGATTGTCGTGTTATTATTATTCCCCTTTGCATATTATTGGCTTAAGCATCATACTATCCCACTTCTTTGGCTTGCTCTTCTCCCATTTATATTGACTTTGGTTTCGATTGTCCTTTCGTTGTATTTTGGTCCTTCGACAGGCGATACAACTTTTGAGAGCCGGTTCAGTATTCCATATTTGCTTTTCGAAAGGCATGGTCTCAGTTGGTTGGGACAGGAGTGTGACATCGTCACATGGGAAAAAGCATTCCAAGAAGGTATTGAACCTATCTATATTAACAATCTTTATTTGAGCCTCTTTTTAATTAATGGTGTGATTGTGGCTTTCCTAATGCTTGCACTTTATGGACTATACCTTTATCGCATGGGTCGGTTGCGCAATCCTTTGTTGCTATCCATGGCTCTTTGTTTGGCCATCTCAGGGCTGATGCAACTCTTTCCGCTTAACATCATGCTTAACTTCCTGCTTATGTATTTTTTTCAAGAGCCATTTGCGAGAACAAAGCGTTTTGAAAGATGATAATGAATAACAAGATATTATCTAAACATTGTTGTGTTAAAGAAATTATTGATTGCATTTTCTGTCCTATTGATAGTCTTTTATCTGTCATTGCTGGTTTATCTTTATGGCCCCTGGTGGTTCAAGAAGACACAGGATTATAACTGTGTGAATGGCAGTATAGAATCGATAGCGTTGCCTGACGGATACGAAAGAGTGGACAATGGAACAGGTTTCGACAATTTTCTGCGTGACCTTCCATTGGCTGCCGAAGATGTGCAGGTGAAGAGAATAACTGGAGAATTGGCAGATTCGCTGCTACCCTATTGCTATCGCGTTATTGATGTTCCATTGCTCTATCATTATGAGCAGTGTGCTGATGTTTGCATCCGGTTGCGCGCTGAGTATCTTTTTCGGACCCGTCAGTTCTGGAAGATTCATTTTGATGATACCCAGTACAATACGATGCGGTATTATTGGGGAGGCTTGCGACGCGGGTTTATTTCTTACATAATAAAAGTATTCAATTCTGCCAATACGGAATCCATGATCCACGAAATGCCACGACGCCCCCTTTCGGAAATGCAACCTGGTGATGTCTTTGTGTATTGTGCGAAGGACCGTGAAGATAAGGAATATGGGCATGCCATTATGGTGGCAGATATGGCAAGGAATTCCGTGACAGGTAAGAAAATCTTTTTGGTGCTGCAGGGAAGTACGCCAGCTTGCAGCATACATATTTTGAAGAATCGAAATGACTCTGTCCTATCCCCTTGGTTCGAGCTAGATGAAGAGGCCGTTGTATTGGATTTAGGAATTGCTTACTATCTGGATGGGGAACTCAGATACTTTAAGGACTAAACTAATTGTTGGTTTGCTATATACATCCACAATGCTCATTAATGGTATTGTGGATGTTTTTTATTCTAGATAATTGATGATAGCAAGTACGGCTAATGCTACTATAGCAATTGCAAGCCCTTTTTGAACTTGCTTAGGAAAAGGTGTAAAATGATGGAAATAATATAGGAGAAAAAAGTTCGTCAAGGCATCCAACGGAATGTTTTCCATTAATCCAGCAAGGGTGAGACCAATTGCAGAAGATGTGAGAAATGGATCCTCCATCTTTCCTATTCTATACAGATAATGGCTGAGAAATAAGAATATAAACAATGCAATTAATACTCCGTTACATAAAAAGAGATGCAAATAAATATTGTCCACACTTAAAGGTTGTAGTCCAGTTCTCCAAGCTTTGCCAAATCCCACAAACCCATAGTCTTGGCCAAATAGACTTAGCCCATGTTTTTGATAAACCAAAGCAGGAATACTGAACCGACTCTCAAAAGTTGTTTCTCCGTATGACGGACCGTAGTAGCAGCTCAGAATGATCGATGCCAAGAGGAAGAGCCAAGGAAGAAGAGCTAAGCTCCTGGAAGTAATATGATGATGCTTCAGTAAATAAAAGAATAACGGAAACAAGAGCAGAATAATGATAGACGTTAAGCACAGAGTGCTCAATCCAACCAAGCATGCGGTTGTCCAACATGTTATCCAAATAACTATTGTATTTTTGATATTCCAGTTGTGCAATGCCAGCAACGCTATCATCATCGTTATAAAAGCTAGAGTATTGGGGTTAGAAAACCCCCAAGAATGGCCTACTAGATCAATTCGGTGTTTTAAGATGTCCTCAGTCCACCCGAAATTATACGATAATAATGAAATTAATAAAATAATTAAGAATGCTAATAGGTATAATGGAGAAATATACTTTATATTCGCATCTCTGGATGCAGCAATAATTATGAAGCTATTAAGTAATAACCTCTCATTATTCAAACGAGATGAATACCAAAAGATGCCAATCATCAAGATGCTGAACAATACATAAAGGGGATACTTGCGGACAAAGAGGAGTATACGAAATAATAACAGAAGTTGGCTATATTTAAAGAGCAAAAACCGAAGTTGGGAATAATCCCAACGCATTTCATCATTAATGTTAAACCAATATCTACTGATAATCATGAGGAATAGGCCTATATAAAAGACCCATACCCCATACTTGTCATTGTATGTGTTAAATTGCTTGAGAAACGACGCGAACATTGATTCTTTATTCTTGTATCTCACACCGGATTGAACCAATACGTCTCAGGCCGATGATGGCTTTGAGAGGACGGTGGTCGGGGGTTGTTGAGAGCCATACTTTGAGTGGGGTATCGTCCTGCCCCTTGGTGGCAAAGTTGAGGTCGATAAGGAAGGCTTTGTGGACCTTACCATTGCGCAGTTCGCATTTCTCAACGCCGCAATAATCGACGTTGATAGTCTGCTGAGTGATGCCGTCGTAGCAAACAAACTTTATCCGTTTACCTTTCTTCATGTGTTCGTAATCGAGGTGACGGACAGAATAGAATACTGAGAGCATGTCGTAGGCGGGACCATTGTTCGTGAAGTTCACGACGCGGTTCACTGCTGGATCTTTGCCTTTCTTGCGCCAACGCTTGAGTTCAACACTGGTGCTGTCAACGTTATTGAGACGTTTGGCAGCACTTTTGTTGTGCCAATGGGTGTGATAGGAATAGTTCGCAACTGCATTGTAACTGCCTTCATGCGTTCCTTTACGGAAACTTTTGGGCACCATGTCCTCGTTGAAGTAGCAGTCGAGCGTGTCGCGTACCTTCATGATATGTTCCACGATGCTAAGCGACTTACCAGCCAACTGGCCATGATATATTGTCTGGCCGTTTTTGTCGGTCTCTTTCGTAAAGCACAGCTTGCCATAGCCGGCTTTGGCGTTAATGAGTCCCATATGAAAATAGATATTGTACTCCAGACTCTCCGGGGTATTGGATGCAGCCCATGCTGCCTGCTCTTGAGGTACAATAGGCGAAATGGCATAAATGGGGCGTGCCAACACGCACGCGCATATAAATATAAGGAATAGGATGTTTCGGCGAAGCAGATTCGTCATAGCTTTTTAAAGATTTTGTTGATATTTTTTTCTCAATCTTGGATGCTCTTTGAGATATTCCTCGTTCTTGCTCTTTTTTTCCTTCTTTTCCTTCGGCTTGTTTTGCTTCAGTTCGTCAAGCTTTTGTTTCTCGAGTGCGGTGGATCGTACGTCCCAGATTTCGCTGTAGTCCCAGTTTTCACGCATCTCGAGCATCTTGGGCAGATAGAAGACATTCTCGGGCTGGATATGCCCTTCGAGTGACCCTGTGTCGAACATACCATTGCCATTGCTGTCCTCGACGAGGCGGACATAGCTTTTCCCGACGGGGGCTTGCGGGAACCTGGCTTGGCCGTTCTTCACATGAACCTGCTGTACTGCAACGTCCTTCTCGTTGAGGAGTTGGACGAAGGCGTCGCCTTGCACGTTCAACACGGTGATTATAAGGTGGGCATATTCATCGCTTTTCTTTTCGCTGAAAGTTAGCGTAGTGGTGTTGAGAGGATGCCCATAGATGTTGAACATCGAAGCGGAGTCGCAGATGAGCCGGTAATTTTGGCCGGGCGAGAAGTGCGGCTTTGCATGGAGCGTGTAGCGTCGCAGATGAAGGCTGTCGTGCACAAGCTCAAAGTCGAGGGGTACCCAAACAGTATCCTTTTGCTGTTCCAGGTGGAGCGCTTTGACATTTAGACTGTCGAGAGGGGCAGAAGTTTCGAGGCGGGGTCGTTTTCCTACATCAATTTTGCTGTCAAGCAGCTTAATTGTCATGAAAACGGTCTTTGGAAGCGAGTCTATAGCTGTAATATCTTGCTCTTTCTTTTGTCTCTTTTTCTTCTTCTTGTCCTCCTTTTCTTCATTTGGCTGAACTTCGGGCGCATTGAACTCGGGTTTTTCCAAGTGCATGGTATCGGTGCGGATGATGTCGATGCCATTCTGCGTGAATGGATAGGTCACGGCAAGGTGAAGCGTGTCGCGGTGATAGACCATCGAGTCGCGCAGCCAATAGACCAAAGTATCGTAGGTCGGGTTGGGTTCGCAGATAAGCCATGCATCCTTATCGAGTCTAGCGGATCCACGGTCTTCTTCGCCAATCAGCGTGATGATGGGTGTTTCGGGCATCCTGGCGGCAAAGTTGAGTGTAATCTGGATGCTGTCCTTCCATTTCATATCGTCGAGATAGCGGATGACGTGACCTTCATTGAACATGCGCAGGCAAAGGTCGTTGGGGTAATAGTCGGTGACCTCATGAACGTAGATCGAATCGACTTTTAAGCTGTCAAAACGATTCCAGATGGTATCGTTGGCAATATGGCTACCCACCGAGGGGATGATAAGCGTATCGACAAAAGCGATATCTTCGGTGTTAACGTCGTACTTGTAGTTGGTATTCCCGTCCTTTACTGCGTACATGCGATATTTCCCGGGCGCTAAACCACTAATGGTGAAGCGTCCGTAAGCATCAGTCTTTCCGGCGCGTTCGAATGGACGAAGGCTAAAGATGGAATCGGGATATAGAGCTACAATGGAGTCGATGGCTAGCTGCAGCGAGTCGCCTTCCACACCCCGTGCAGGGAATGTGCCATCCTCAGCGACTGCATAAATGCCGACAAATGCCCCAGTGACGGGTTCCAAATCTTTGGCGTTGAGCAGGGTGCCCATAACCTTCATTGTGTCGATATGATCTCCTGTCGAGAAGGTGAGTGACAGGTTCTCGAGCGGATTACCCTCGTTGTTGTCCTGAACGGCATCGCCCAGGTCAATGGTGTAGGTAGTGTTGGGCAGCAGGGTGTCTCGTAGTTCGATGGTCAGCGTCTTCGCATTGCTCGAAATGGACGGAGCTTTGACCTGAGGTGGAGAGATGGTCATTTTATCGTTCGCATTATCGAGCTTGATGTTCTCGTCGAAGCGCATCGTGATCTTCTGCTTTGTGACACTCGTTGCGGCTTCAGAGGGTTCGCTGCGTACAAGAACAGGAGGTGTCTCGTCGTAGAGTCCTCCGCCTGGAGAACCGATACTGGCACAACCCAAAAGTCCTGCAAACAACAGGATGGAGAGTGGTGCAAATTTTGAACCGTTTTTTCTCAAAAAGTGTCGAAACATGGCGCGAAGATACACAAAAATAGTCATACATACATACAAAATACATAAAAAAGAGTAAAAAAAGTGCTTTTTTTTAGGTTTTTTTTCGTGATTTCAATTATTTTATTTACCTTTGCGCCCGAAATATGCGAAAAAATAAGTAAAATCAAATATTTTCAACAATGCAAAACAAAGGATTTGTAAGCGTGATTGCCGTCTTGCTTGCTTTACTTTGCGCCTATTACATCTCGTTCTCTTATGGAGTACGTCGTGTAGAGAATAAGGCCGCAGCATATGAAGCAGAAACTGGCAATCCAGCCAAGTATTACTTGGATTCCATCTCTAATGAGACTGTCTGGTTGGGCAAGACCTTCAAGCAGGCACAGGAGATGCAGGTGGGCCTCGGCCTTGACCTGAAGGGAGGTATGAACGTTATTCTTGAGATCTCTGTAGCCGACGTGCTTAAGTCGCTTGCTGCCGAGAATGCACAGAACCCGACTTTCGTTCAGGCTCTTGCTGAGACTCAGAATGCAGGTGAGGTAGAAAGTGGCGACAACTTCGTCGATGCTTTTGCTGCCAATTACAGGAAGATTGACCTGACTGGAAAGTTGGCCGATGTCTTTAGCACCTATCAGCTCAAGGACAAGATCACCAAGAGCACTAGCGATGCTGAGGTTGTCTCGATCATCAAGAGCGAGATGGAGTCGGCTCTTTCGAACTCGTTCAACGTGCTCCGTAACCGTATTGACCGTTTCGGTGTAGTTGCTCCTAACATCCAGCGTCTCCAGCAGGCAGGTCGTATCCTCGTCGAGCTTCCTGGCGTGAAGGAGCCCGAACGTGTGAAGAAGCTTCTTCAGGGTTCTGCCAACCTCGAGTTCTGGGAGACTTATCAGGCCGGTGAGATTGCTGGTGCATTCCAGAACATGCTCATGGCTGAGGCTCAGAAGAACGTTCCCGTGGCTACCGATAGCGCTGCCGTTGACAGCACCGCTTTGGCCAATGCCATGCAGAACAGCCTCGCTGCCCGCGTGCAGGTATTCGGCGACCAGGGTCCGGTGATTGCCGTGGCTCAGTCGAGTGACACCGCTGCTCTCAATGCCCTCTTCAACCAGAAGCAGTACAAGGATGCCTTCCCACGCAAACTGAAGCTCGCTTGGAGTGTGAAGTCGTTCGACGATCGCGGTCTCTGGTATCAGCTCTATGCCCTCAAGGCACACGACAACCTTGGTCATCCATCTCTTCCCGATGCCTCCAAGGGTGGCGACATCGTGGTTGATGCATCGACCAACTTCGATCAGATTCACAATGGGTATGAGGTCAACATGACCATGACTCCAGAGGCTGGCAACACATGGGCCAAGCTCACCAAGGAGAACGTGGGCAAGTGCGTGGCTATCGTACTTGATGATGTCGTTTATTCTGCACCTCGCGTTAACCAGGAGATCACTGGTGGACGTTCGCAGATCACCGGCAACTTCGACACCGAGGAGGCTAACGACTTGGCCAACGTGCTCAAGTCTGGTAAGATGGCTGCCAAGGTCAACATCGTTTCTGAGGACGTAGTAGGTCCTACTCTTGGTGCCGAGTCAATCCGCGACAGTGTGATCTCGTTCATTGTGGCTCTCGTGCTTCTCTTCATCTACATGGTGCTCTTCTACGGCATCACTGCAGGTCTCGTGGCCGACTGCTGCCTCTTGATCAATGCCTTCTTCACCATCGGTATCCTTTCGAGCTTCCATGCTGTGCTCACTCTTTCGGGTATTGCAGGTATCGTGCTCGCCATGGGTATTGCTGTGGATGCTAACGTACTTATCTACGAACGTGCCAAGGAAGAACTTGCAAGTGGCAAGCAGCTTCGTTCGGCTGTTGATTCCGCTTATCGCAATGCGTTTAGCGCCATCTTCGATGCCAACTTGACTTCGTTGATCACTGGTATCATCCTCTACTACTTCGGTACTGGTCCTATCCGTGGCTTCGCCGTCACCTTCATCATTGGTATTATCACGTCGTTCGTTTCTGCTGTCTTCCTGAGCCGTATCTTCTTCGAGTGGGCTCTGGGCAAGGGCTGGTTCAAGAACCTTACCTTCACTGGTGTGCTCTCTGGCTTGCTCAAGCCAACCCACATCGACTTCGTGAAGAAGGGCTATTTCACCACCAAGGTCTATGCCGTCATCGCTGTGTTGGCTATCGTACTGATGTTTGTTCCTGGACTTGAGAAGGGTATCGACTTCACGGGTGGTCGCAACTACGTCGTTGCCTTCAACGAGGTTACTGCTGTCAACAACGAGGCTCTCGCCGAGAAACTGCAGAACAACCCTACGCTCAACGATGCCGCCATCAAGGTCATCACCATCAGCCGCGACAACCAGGTTCGTATCACTACCAACTACGACCTTACCGCTGCTGACGATGCACAGGCAAACCTCATCATGAAGCAGGCCATCTATGATGCCGCTAAGGAGCTTGGTTATGTAAGCAGCACCTTTGAGGCCTTCAACAACGAGGACAACATCCCATCAACTCAGAAGGTTGGTCCTTCGATCGCTGAGGATATCACATATGGTGCTATCGTGGCCATCATCCTTTCGCTGATTGCCATTGCCCTCTACATCCTCTTGCGTTTCCGCAATGTGGCATTCTCGGTAGGTGCAATCTTGGGTCTGGCAGCCAATACCCTCATCATCTTGGGTCTCTACTGCTTGCTCCCAACTATCATGCCATTCTCGATGGAGATTGACCAGGCATTCATCGCAGCGATCTTGACTGTGATCGGTTACTCTATTAACGATATCGTGGTCGTCTTCGACCGTATCCGCGAGGTGAGCACCCTATATCCCAACAAGACTCGTTACAATGTCGTCAATGAAGCCCTCAACGCTACCATGCCTCGTACATTGAACACCTCTATCTCTACCCTCTTGGTATTGATCGTGATCTTCGTACTTGGTGGTGCTACCATCCGTAGCTTCATCTTTGCTATGTTGCTTGGTGTTATCGTTGACCCATTGACCACCATCTTCCTCGCCGTTCCTGCAGCTTACTACTTCATGGGACGCAAGGAGGCCAAGGTTGCAGCTCCTGCTAAGAAGTGATAGGATAACTTACTAATCCGAATTACGTGAACCGCAATGATGGGTTTTCCCTGTTGCGGTTCATTTTTTTATTCAATTATTTGGATTTTTGTCGTAAAACGCGTATCTTTGCACCGTTTTTTATTCTTCTTTGAAAATGCAGAAACAAGATATTCGAATTGTCTTCATGGGCACGCCCGACTTTGCGGTGCCAACGCTCGATGCCTTGGTCACAGATGGATATAATGTCGTCGGCGTCATTACGATGCCCGACAAGCCGGCTGGACGTGGTCATAAGTTGCAATATAGCCCCGTTAAGCAATATGCACTTGACCATAATCTTCCGCTGCTTCAGCCAGAGAAACTCAAGGATGAGGCGTTCATCGAAGCCTTGCGTGCCTGGAAGGCCGACCTGCAGATTGTCGTAGCTTTCCGTATGCTACCCGAAGTGGTATGGGCGATGCCGCGCATGGGCACATTCAATCTTCATGCTGCACTTCTTCCGCAGTATCGTGGTGCAGCTCCTCTCAACTGGGCTGTTATCAATGGCGATACGGTAACGGGAGCCACCACCTTCTTCCTAGACCATCAGATTGATACGGGTCGCATCATCCTCAAGGAGCCTCTGGAGATAGGTCCCGAGGAGAATGTCGGTTCGCTGCACGATCGCATGATGGAGATGGGCAAATGTCTTGTCACACGCACTGTGGATCTGCTGCTTGATGCAGAAGGCGATGTAAGCAAGGTGCCAACCATCGACCAGGCAACTCTCCTCGAGGATTTGAAGGCATCGACGGGCATCGATGAACTGCGTCCGGCACCCAAGATTTTTAAGGAAACCTGCGAGCTGCATTTCGATCAGCCGGTACGACGTCTTCACAACCTGGTGCGTGGCCTTTCGCCCTATCCTGCTGCATGGACCACGTTAGGTGATCTGTCGCCAGTCAAGGTGTTCCGCACCCGCATTGTCAGCGAGGGGAAGCCACAGCCAGCTGAAACCTTCGGTCGAATCGACACTGACAATCGCAGCTACATTCATATCACTTGTTCCGATGGCGTGCTTGCCCTTGAGGAACTCCAACTCCCCGGCAAGAAGCGCATGGAGGTTCGTGCGTTGCTCAATGGGTTCAAACTTAATTGATAATTCTTAATTGCTAATTGTTATTTGAGCAAGATCTCAGTCATCATTCCCGTTTTTAACACTGCAGTCTATCTCCCCGCCTGCCTTGACTCGGTGCTCGCACAAACCTATCGTGACATCGAGGTTGTTGTCGTCGATGATGGCTCGAGTGATAGTAGCGGTGAGGTGTGCGACGACTATGCCTGCCGTGATGGCCGCATCACAGTGGTTCATCAGGAGAATGGAGGACCTTCTGCCGCCCGCAATAGGGGATTGGAGATAGCGAACGGCGAATATATTGCTTTTATTGACAGCGACGATGTGGTGCACCAACGATACCTCGAGGTGCTCATCACTGAGATTGAGCGCCAACATGCCGATATCGCGCAATCACCTTATCAGATTGTGCCTGAGTCGAAGCGTAATGACTATAGCACAGAACTATTGACGCGACCTCTTTCGAAAACATATTCGACGAAGGTGCTGACCTCGGATGAAGCGATGTTCTCAATGCTCTATCAGCAGGGGATGGCCGACTCTTCGCCTTGCAAGCTCTTTCGTCGTTCGCTCTTCGAAGGCCAGCGCTTCCCCATCATCTATCGCGTCTATGAGGATCTCTACGTCATGGCGCAGATTTATCCTCGCATCACGCGTATAGTGTGGGTTGATGTGCCCACCTACTTCTATTTCAAGCAGGATAGCGGCACGCTCAACTCGATATCGATACGACGGAATGATGCCTTTGAGGTACTCGAGACATTAGAGGCACAATTCATGGTGACGGGACAACCTCGATTTGTGCGTGCTGCCCGCGAACGACGCTTGAGTGTGGCTTTCAACATTCTTCGTCTCTTGTCCAAGCAGTCCCACACCGATGCCAACAAGGCCATGGCCCATCGTTGTTGGCAGCATATCAAGGCCTTGCGTCCTGAGAGCATCCGCGACCCTCGCGCCCGTCTTAAGAACCGCATCACTTCCCTTTTCTCGTATTTATTGATGAGATAATGCATGTAGTTACCCTTACCCCAACTCTATTGGCCAAAGCTTGCAGCCAGCTCTCCCAACGCGTCAAAGCGGGGGGCTTTGCTCCGTTGCTAATCATCGGCATTCAGCATGGTGGGGCCGAGGTGGCTAAATTGATGAAGGAGGACTTTCTGGAAGCAGCCTATTGCGAAGTGCGTCTGTCCCGTCCCGACACTCCGCAGAAGAGCCAGGGTTGGAAGCATCGATTGCTCCATAATATGCATATATGGCTCTGCAACGTGTTGCGGATAGTCGAGAGTCGTGTAAACGAATGGCGCAGTAAGGGGAATGAGCCCGTTCGCATTGGCGAGATACGTTTGCCCGAAGATATTGCAGCCCTTCTTTCAACCCCCTCAAACCCCTCGAACCCCTCAACCCCTCCATCTGTCCTCCTCGTCGATGATGCCATAGACACTGGCGCCACCATCCATCAGGCGCGTCAACAGTTGCTCGAGCAATTCCCCGACATCATTCTCCGTGTAGCAGTCATCACCGTCACCACCCCGCATCCCATTTGCGATGCTGACTTCTTCCTCTATCACAACCGCACCCTTTGTCGTTTCCCATGGTCAAATGACTATAGGGAATAATACAATGATTTCGAAAAACAAAGACTCTCTATGCGTAAAGCCTTGGCCATCGACCTCGATGGTACCCTATTAAACACCAACACCTTTCGCGACTACCTCAGTTACTGTGGTAGTGCTGCACTCCATAACTTCCAATTTGGTATTTGTTTCAACATCCTTTGGTGGGTGTTGCTGCGTAAAGCACGTCTCGTCAGCCACAGTCGCATGAAGGAGGTATTGCTCAATCGCACTGCCGCTTTCATGACACAAAAAAGCCGGCTCGATCACTTTGTCGAAAAGGAGATGACCTACCTTAATACGCGCGTACAACAGATTATGGAACCTTATCGTAATCGCGGTCATCTGCTTGTACTCGCTACAGCAGCGCCCGCGTTCTATGCGCATCCCATTGCCGAATTCCTCAATATGGACCTTTGTTGTGGCACGTTGCTCCCCTCAGAGGTCGTCATCGGCCAATGGAAGGAATGTGTGGGGCAGAATAAGGTAGAAGCCTTGCAGCGTCTTTTGTTGGTCCACAAAGCTGAGCTCGACGTCGTCATTACCGACCACAGCGATGATTTGCCTCTCCTCAATTACAACTCCACAGGCCGCAACATCGTCGTCGGAGCCGACCCAAAAAACCTTGCCGATATCAAGAAAGGCTGCAAGACAGCGTGGGAACTGATTCAACCCACTTGAGGCGATAGTCACGAGCGCGGATGCGGATGGGTTGGCCGAGATTGTCCATCAGTTGGTTGAGTTGGGCTAGGGCTGGTAGCACCATGTCGAGCTGTTCGCGGAACTTGCTGTGCTGAATGTAGAAGGTGGCTTGAGTATTGTGCCTCATGGTTAGAGTCACCGCGATGCGATACTGTTGTTTGTGCAGGTGGTATAGGATACCGGTGCCTGCGAGTTTGGCTTTGAGCATCGTTTCGATGCTGACTTCATTGAGGGCGCGCTTCTTGGCGCGCTTTTCGCATGCATGCACGAGCTCCTGCCACTCCTTACCCCATAGTTCGAGTTCATCGGTGGTCACGCCGTTGTTAATCAGACTTTGTTCGAATTCTTTATAAGGAGAGTAGCTGCGTGGGATACCGCGCAAATTGCGTGGCTTATGGGTTTGAATATATTTGTCCAACATGAACTCGCGTTGGACACGTTGCATCTCCATCTTTCCGATAAGTGCATCGACTATGAGGGATTTAATGCTTGGATTTGCCATGATTGCAGAGGTAAACACCGGCTATGGTCATGATGCATCCGAGGATGGCGAGCCAGGTAATGCGTTCGCTGAGCACGAGATAGGCGGCGATGAGTGAGGTGACGGGATTGAAATATAGGTAATTGCTTGCTGCAATGATGCCGATACGGCGCAGCACGATGTTCCAAAGAAGGAAGCAGCCGAATGATGCAATTAGGCAGAGGAAGAAGAGCGTGCCGAAGACGGTGGGTTCTAATAGGAGCTTCCACCCCGCAATAGGTGTGGCTGCAGCCTCGCCGAGTGCGCAAAGCTGGCTCTCGCCATGATACATGCTCCAGATACAGACGGGCAACATAGTGATGACACCCCAGAAAAACACCTTTCGGGTGATGGTGATGGAACTGTGGCGTCGTTCGACATCGCGGATGACGAGGCTATAGAACCCCCAGCTCACAGCAGCGGCGAAGGAGAGAAGGATAACCCATGGATCATCATCGAGAATGAAGACACCGTTGAAGACAACAAAAGCCACGCCGATGACAGCTACGAGTGAGCCGATGAGGAAGCGATTGGAGAGGTGTTCGTCGCGATGCACCATGCGGTTCATCAATGCAGTGACGATGGGTGTAGTTCCAACAATCAGGGCAACGGTCGAAGTTGCTGAAGTGAGTTTTACGGCGGTGTTTTCAGAAAGAAAATATAGCGAGCCGCCTGTAAGGCCAAGGATGATGAACAGAAACTCGTCACGGAATATGTCTCTGGCTGTGCGATTCCTCGATTTTCGTCTGCGAAGGGACAATGGAAGCATTAGCACCCATGCCAAAATGAAGCGTAGGCACATGATTTCGGCAGGGTTGAGACCAGCATTGAGCAGCACCTTTGATGCGACAAAGGTGCTTCCCCAGATGCAGGCCACTATGAGTGCCAATAAATGCCAGAGCATACTATTTGTGATTATTCTATTTTAATGTGATAAAGACTATTTTGCTTTGTAGCCAGCATTGTGTCGCGCGTCATAGTGCTCTATCAAATTGCGGAAGCATTCTGTCGCGCGTCATAGTACTCTATCAGATTGCAGAAGCATTCTGTCGGCCGTTATAATGCTCTATCAGATTGCGGAAGCACTGTGTCGGCCGTTATAATGCTCTATCAGATTGCGGAAGCACTCTGTCGGCCGTTATAATGCTCTATCAGATTGCGGAAGCACTGTGTCGGCCGTTATAGTGCTCTATCAGATTGCGAAAGCATTCTGTCGCGCGTCATAGTGCTCTATCAGATTGCGAAAGCATTCTGTCGCGCGTCATAGTGCTCTATCAGATTGCGGAAGCACTGTGTCGGCCGTTATAATGCTCTATCAGATTGCGGAAGCATTCTGTCGGCCGTTATAGTGCTCTATCCATATTCCGTAGCCTTTAGCGTATGGTGAAGTTCATCTTGCCAGGTTTGAGGCCGCTACCGGAAACGGTGAGAGTGGCATCTCCGAGCAAGGTGCCGGCTTCTACTACGATGACGCATTCGCCATGGAAGGCCTTCATTGTGGGACGAGTGAAGGCTTCGAGGCTGGTGGCGTCACCATTGCAGGCCGAGTTGTAACGCGCTACAAATTCTCCTTTGGCACCTTTGATGCCACGCTGCACCTTGGAAGTAACAGCGAAGTTGAGCTGCACGTCGGCATCAGGGCAAAGGTTGCCGTCCTTATCGACCACGCGGGCGGTGACGAAAGCCAGTTGGGGAGTATCCATCGTGTTGCCATCCATATCGACGGGCGTTACGCTGAGTTCGGTGTTATTGGCAGCGGCATCGAGAGTAAGTTCGATGTGGTCGGGCTTACCGGCAGTACGGATGACTTGTTCGGCGGCCTTATTGCCATTCGTATCATAAGCAACGACTTTCAGTTCTCCGGGTTCGTACTTCACGTTCATCCAGCGTAGGCGATAGCGGTCAAGACGATTTTTGCCGTATGGCGTGTTGGGATCGGCAAACATTGAGGTGCCGCCCCAGGGCATGGGTTCCTCGACGCGGTTGGCGAGATAGTCTTCGAGACTAACATCATATTTGTGGATGCGTCCCTGGCTCTTGCCATTGACGAAGAGTTCGGCTTCGGGATAGTTGGTGTAGCAGAAGACGGGCGTCACTTCACCTTCGCGTCCTGGCCAGGTCCAGTGGGGAAGCAGATGGAGGGTTTCCTGTTCGGGTGCCCAGTGGACACGATAGAGGTAGGCACGATCCTTGGGAAGGCCGGCAAGGTCAAAGATACCGAAGTAACTGCTGCGTGAAGGCCAGTATTCGTCGTAAGGGGTGGGCTCGCCAAGGTAGTCAAAGCCTGTCCACACGAACTCGCCGATGACTTGCGGACACTTGTCTTGCCACATCCAGTCATCATCGGGGATATTACTCCAGATGCATGACTCAAGGTCGTAGCTGGAAATCTGTCCGTCGTCGTAGGCGGTGCCATGCACTTCCTCCACGGGGAACTTATAGACGCCACGGCTCGATATGGTGGATGCGGTCTCCGATCCGAGGACGATGCCCTTAGGTGAGTTTTCGATACCCTTGGGATAGACATGCAGACGATAATTGAAACCTGGGATGTCGGTCTCCTGCCATACGCCGCTGAACATTGGGCCTTCACCACGGTCCATACCCTGTGTGCAAGGACGTGTACCATCAAGCTCGTGAATCAACTGCTGCATCAGTTTCGTATATTTGTAGCCCACTTCGTTGTTCTGTTCGGGTATCTCGTTGCCGATGCTCCACATTACAATGCTTGGATGGTTGCGATGTACGAGGACAAGGTTAGTGAAGTCGCGCTTCCACCAAGGTTCGCCCGTGCGGTTGACGGAGGTCTGATCGACCTGTTCGAAGAAGCGGCTGTATCCGTTCTTGCACTTGGAATAGACCCACATGTCCATCGATTCGGCCATGACCATCATGCCCATTTCGTCGCAGATATCCATCTGCCAGGGTGCTGGCATGTTGTGCGAGGTGCGAATGGCGTCGCAGCCGATCTGTTTGAGCAATGCCACCTGACGACGGAAGGCTGATTTATTGAAGGCAGAACCTACAGGTCCCATGTCGTGATGCAGGCAGACGCCCTTAAACTTGCGGAGTTGACCATTGAGCTTAAATCCTTCTTCGCTATATTCAATCTGGCGAATGCCGACGAGCTGGCTTTGCTCGTCCCAAACCTTGTCACCCTCGACGAGGCGACTGGTGAGCGTGTAGAGTGCAGGCTGCTCGGGGCTCCAGAGTTTGGGATTGTTGATTACGAGGACGTTGGTGGCCATCTTTGAGCTATTGACATCCATCTCATGTTCGGCCACGATGTCGCCCTCTTCGTTGGTTAAGATATGTTCGACCTTGAGTTTCTGACTCCGAGCGATTTCGCCTCTCACTTCTGAGCTTAAGGTGAGGCGAGCTTCACATGCTGTCTTGTAATCGTTGGCAATGCCGGTCACCATGGTTGTGCGTGCAAAGGTGCCCCAAGTCTTGAAGCCGATCTGCTGTGCTAGGAAAAGACGTACCGGGCGGTAGAGTCCTGCACCAGGATACCAGCGGGAAGACTCCTCGATGTTCTGCAGATGTACGGCGAGGGTGTGCTCACCAGCTTCAGAGGGAATTTCGAGCTTGAAGGTGTTGTATCCGTAAGCCCAATAGCCTACGTCTTTGCCATCCACGTAGACGTGTGGCTCGGCCATGGCACCATCGAAGATGAGCTCGGCGTAGTCATAGCCAGCGGGGATGGTGAAACGTGTGCGATACCAGCCTTCGCCAATCCAAGGCAGACAGCCCGAACGGCCGGTCTTCTCGGTGGCTTCCTTCTCGCCGTTTTGCTCGATGCGGACCACTTGCTTGTCGATGTCCTTGTCAAACGGGCCTTGGATCGCCCAATCGTGTGGGATGGTGACTTGTTGCCAACGGGAGTCGTCGAAGTCGGTGGCTTCAGCACCTGCTGCTGCGCCATTTTGGAAACGCCAGCCTGAGAGGAGCAACTGCTCTTGGCTCTGCGCCGAGAGAGAAGAGGATGTGATAGCTACAACCAGAAGCGTGGAGAATAGGTTCTTTTTCATAATAGTGTGAGTTATATCATAATTGTTTCTTTCAACACAGATTGAGATATCTTATCATATCGGGTGCAAAGATAATGAAAAAAACGATAAGTCGGTATTTTATTGAAAAGAAAAGATTATAAATAGGAGCATATTATTTCGAAAAACGCATCATTTACATCATTTCTTTTTGTCTCTTGCTGTATCAAGGTCGGCTAATGTCATCAAAGCCACGTCATATTTCAACGGATCGGTTTTGTCCCATGTGCGGAAGATATTGGTTAGTTCTTCGCATGCTGCCCACGAAGGCTGTTTGTGCTTAAGGATGGGGAAGGTGAGCTGACAGATGTGGACATCAAGAATCGCATACAATTCGCAGGGCTCATGCGATTTCCAGAGACCGAAGTCGGGTGATTCTGTCCGAACCATCCAGCGCAGGAACATACATATCCTTTTGCATGCAGTTTTGCCCATAGTGCCGAGCTTGGCGGGTGCCAGCCATTCGGTAATTGTTGCGATGCATTGTTTCATGTCCAAGCCCTCAAGACATTTTTCGAGGGTCGGTTCTTCGTGTGGATGGGCCATACGATAAGACGTGAGAGCGTTGTAGATATTCTCACATACTTCGATAAACTTGTAACGATTGAGCGTCCTATAGACACAGTCGTTCTTGGCATTCTGATAGCTGTCGAGATACTGCTGCTCGAGGATAAATGCTGAAGGATTCCATTGCATTTCGTTGCCGAGCATATTTAGTGCAGCGGTTCGTATAGCCTTACGATTACCCCACGTGATCATAGCCACGAATAGACCTCCAATCTCTAAGTCGAGTTGTCGCTGGGTGTGGGCGATAAGTTGCCATACGATGGCACATGGATCAATAGCAAGAAACCGTTCTTCGCTGAAGACGTGATAATACAGATGATCGAGATAGCTTTTGGAGATGTCCATAACGTTGTTTGATTATGGGTGCAAA
>JAFYZW010000053.1 GCA_017548545.1 Bacteroidales bacterium
ATAAATACGGTCACCCATGCGAAGGCGAGTCTGGCCCTCGACCAGTTCCACGTCGTGCGAGTAGCGATGCATCAGGCGTGATGCCACGATTTCGCGGCCCGCAATCCTCGAGAGTTCTGCCATCGTCTTGCCGTTCACGCCCTCGTTGGTCACCTCAATGGTGGCACCTTGCACCTGGGCGGCATAGTTGAGGCTGTGCTCGCGGTAGGTCTTCTGCTCCTCCTCGAGGTCGATGCGGAAGATCTTTTTCAGCAGGACGATGGTCAGGATGATGCCCACCACGCCCAAGGGGTAAGCCATGGCATAGCCCTGTGCGAACATCGAGTTCGACACGCCCTCGTGCACGTCGCTGAAGGTCTGCTGTGCAGCACCGAGGCCCGGGGTGTTGGTCACGGCACCATAGAGCACGCCGATCATGGCAAACAGGCTCTCGCCCGTGATCAGATGGATGGCATACGCCGTCACGGCGCCCAGCAGCACGATGGCTGTGGCAAGCATGTTGTAGGTCACACCGCCCTTGCGGAACGAGCTGAAGAAGCCGGGACCTACCTCAAGGCCTATGCTGTAGATGAAGAGTATCAGGCCGAACTCCTTGACGAAATGCGATGTCACAGGGTCGAGCACCATGCCGAAATGTCCTAATATGATGCCGACAAAAAGGATCCAGGTCACGCCCAGCGAGACACCGGCCACCTTGATGCGCGACAGGTTCAGTCCCACTGCAATGGCTATCGCCACCAGCAGAACCGAATGGGCAACACCCGTGCCCATAAACAAATTGTATAACCAATCGGTATTCATTTCTTAACAACGCTTATGTAGATTATTGAATTTATAGAAGTGAAAACAAGTTTTCAAAGTGCAAAGATACGCTTTTATTTCCATTCGTCCAATTATTCGCCGACAAAACTGACGAATTCGCACGATAACCCGACCATCTGCTACCTTCATATTGCGTACCGACGTAGGATTTTTCGTTTTTTCGTGCACAAAATTTGGAAGTCTCGAATACATTCCTTATCTTTGCGGCAATAAACCGCCTCCCATACGATGAAACGCATCCTATCTCTTTTGTTTTACGTCCTGTTGTCCCTATTGGCATGTGCCCAGCTATCGGCTATGCCTCAGGGCGAATTGCTCCAGCTCTTCAATCAGCGAACATTTGTAAATCAGAACATCGCCTTCACTCACTTTGACCAATTCTTCGAGGATCAGCAAGAGCGCCTATGGGGGTGCGACTTCTCGGGGGAGTTGGCCGTATGGGATGGTACGCAGTTTGTGCGTCAGGTCAGGCTTCCGGGACGTGTGTTCATTATCTTCCCTTACGACACGACCGACTTTTTGATCGGCACCGAACGCGGACTGGTTCGTCTCAATACCGTCACCAACCAGGTCATTCCAATCGGCAACATCACCGAAGCGGTATATGGCATATTCGAGGAGCCCGAGAGGCGATTGCGTGTCTTTACGGCTATGGACGTATGGGTGGGGGAGAAGACGAGCCTGGAATTCGACCGCCTGTGTCACTGGAAGGAAATGGATATCGTTCGTACGGGATGTCTGCCCGACGGAAACTATTTGCTCGTCACCACCTATCAAGGTCTGTGGAAATACGATCCCGTTTCGAATGCACTTCAGGATTTAATGATGTCGTCCACCGTCGATCCCAATCAGGAGGTGATGCTCGATATGGTGATTGTTGGCAAGGAGGTATGGGTATCGACGGATCGCGGCCTGTATCATGC
The DNA here is from genome assembly GCA_017548545.1 of Bacteroidales bacterium. Taxonomy (GTDB): domain Bacteria; phylum Bacteroidota; class Bacteroidia; order Bacteroidales; family UBA3663; genus Liminaster. The sequence continues at coordinate 1,746 of JAFYZW010000053.1, forward strand.
GACAGCAAAACAGGGCGAAGTATTGCAGCCCGAGGAGGAATTCCGAGGAATTACGGGCAAGTATCTGCATCTCTCCCGTGAGGGTGACCTGTGGGTGGGAACCGACAGGGGTTTGTTTGTTCGCCCTCACGGACAAACCGAATGGCAAAATCATCGTCATGCAAAGAACATCAGCACCAGCCTGCTCAACGACTGCGTGTGGACCATCTACCAGGACCGTACGGGCAATCATTGGATTGGCGTCGAGTCGGGAGTGTCGTTCACGTCCGAAGACCATGCCTACAGCTATGTCGATTGGACGTTCGGCGATTATCTGAAGGGAAATCGCGTGTCGTGTATGCTGCACGATGGGCAGGACCGCATGTGGATGGGCGGTGCCGATGGGCTGAGCATGCACGACTACAAGACAGGCAAGACGTTGCTGTTCGACAAGATGGGCCGTCACAATTGCATCGACAATCGCATCTGGAGCCTTTACGAAGACCAGCAGGGGGTGATATGGATCTGTACCGACGAAAGCATCGCGTTCTACGATGAGGAAAATGAAACATTTCGTGCGCGAATAGTCATCGACTTCGGCACTGGCAAGACATCCAAATGGGCCTATCGGATCCTTGATACCGGCGATGGATATCTGTGGATTGCCTCGGGTTCAGGAGGATTCATGCGTGTGCGTCGGCAATTGCTTCTGGGCAAGGAGGCCACCGTGGTGGCGGAAAGCTCGTTCAACCAGGATAATCCCCAGCATCCCATTGGCGATGACGTGGGACTTCGATTCTTCCACGATGGTGCAGGTACCGTGTGGGGCTTTGCTCCAACCGGACTGTATCAGCTTTCTTGCCCTGATAAAACAGGCAGCATGGCACTATCCCTCCGATCCGAACCCGTTGGCTTGGAACATGGTTATTTTGATATGGGATTTGATGCGAAACGTGGCATCTGGGGAATGATGGGCGACACATTGTGCTGTTACGATCCAACCAACGGCAAGAGCCGTATGTATTTGCCTGATGATATCGGTTTGAAGGGTTCTCTGTTGGCAGTGACCGATTGCGGGGACGACCAGATTTGTCTGCTTACCAGTCGTTGCATTGCATTGTTCGATGGCAAAACGGGCGCGTTTGTCCCGATTATCGAACAGCATGACTCCGAGTTCCGTAGCCTCTATTGGGATGAGACCAGCGGGCTGCTTTGGTTGGGAGGCGTGGATTACTGTATGGTGGCGAGCCTTACACGGCTTCTGGAACTGCAGGAGGAATACAGTCGTCCGGCATCGGTTTCGTTCTACTCCCTCGAAGGAAACGACTTGAGCGTGACGTTCACCAATGGCCACATCTCGGAATGGAGTGTGCCATATACCGGGTATTATTATCGGCTTGTGGGACACGATGCCCATTGGATTCCGGTCAATCGTGGCATGAGCATACGCTATGAAGCCTTGGGGCCTGGCAATTACAAGCTGCTCCTGGGACGTTGTTCTCCCAAGAACAGGGAAATGGAGCTGCTCGACCAACTCGATGTGCTGGTACCTTACCCTTGGTATCGTTCCTGGTGGTTCTATCTTCTGGTATTGGCCCTAGTGACATTTGCTGTTTTGTCTTATATCCGACATTACAGTCTGCGACTGCAGCTCAAGATTGCGGAGGCCGATAAGCAGCAATTGCTTGAACAGTACCTTGCCATCAAGGATTCGACACTCCAGGAGGCTGTCACCCTCCAACTCAATGGGGCAGGGCAGCAGGCCAAGTCGCTTGCCGAAGCTCGTCAGACGCAAATGGACAACGTCAATCGGCGTTGGCTCGAACAACTTCAGAAACACATCGAGAATCATCTCTCTGACGAAGATTTCAATGTGGCTCGTCTGGCCGAATTGACAGGCCTGAATGAAAAGGCCCTATATCGCCGCGTAAAGACGCTTACCGGCAATACGACCATCGACTACATCAGGAAACTGCGCATGCAGCATGCGGCAGCTCTCCTGACTCATCCCGAGTTCTCGATCACTGAGGTGATGTATATGGTGGGATTCACTTCCTCGAGTTACTTCTCGAAATGCTTCGAGAGCGTCTATAAAATGACACCGTCGGAATATCGGGCTAAAAAGATGAACCAGGCATAGCGACCCCCTCTTAGGATGCCTGTAGCCACGTTTTTGTCCGAAATTTTTCCACAATAATTCCATTTTCTTTTCTTTTTTGTCCGTTTTTTTTCTTTATAAAGTCCGCGTAAATTTCATCGATTTACGCGGACTCTTTATCTTTGCACCAGCAAAATCGGAGATGAAAGACACTTATCGACACGACATGATAACCATCACATATAATATAAAGAATATGAGAAACTCAACTGGTAAACTGGTAGCCGCATTGCTGACCATACTGGCTCTCTGCGGATGCTCCAAGTCGGAAGATGCTGATTTCCTCGAGGTCGATCTCAAGGCGACATCACCCCGCAGCTCCGAGTATTTCGACTTCGGAACAGGTGATTTCGACCTCAAGGTCGATAACAAGGGTCTGCTGATGCGTCAGGCTGATGGCTCGATGAAGGCCATGCTTCCTGTTATGGGAGAGATCCACCCGGCTCGCGTGAATGAGAACGATTGGGACCGTGAGTTGCAGAAGATGAAGGATGGCGGCATCAACACCATCGCATGCTATGTCTTTTGGGCCCATCAAGAACCGCAAAACGGCAAGTTCAATTGGTCTGGGAACTGCAACATTCGCAAATTTGTCCAACTGTGTGGAAGCAAGAACCTCTATGTCGTGCTTCGCATCGGTCCATTCTGTCATGGAGAATGCTATCTCGGTGGCATCCCCGATTGGGTGATTGCCGATCCATCCATCAAGGTCCGTTCCCTTGACCCCAAGTTCCTGAAGTACGTCGATCGTTTGTATCGGCAGATCGGCATCCAGTGTGAAGGCCTGTTCGGCAGCACCCCCGATGCCCCGATCATTGGCGTTCAGATCGAGAATGAATGCGGAGGCGATGTGTGGCCCTATATGATGGCACTCAAGCAGTTGGCACTCAAGGCCGGTATTCGTCCTCCTTTCTTCACTCGTACGGGTTGGCCTGCCATCCAAAACGCTTCCTTCGGGGAAATGCTTCCACTCTATGGCGATTATGCCGATGGGTTCTGGGATCGTGAACTCACCGATATGCCCGGTGGCTATCCCGATGCATTCGCCTTTCGCGAATCACGCCTCTCGAATGTCATCGCTACCGAGGTATTCGGGAAGAACCAGAGCCGAGTGATGGAAGCTGGCGATCTCACTTATCCTTACTTCACCTGTGAATTGGGAGGAGGCATGACGCCCAGCTACGCTCGTCGCATCCATATCTTCGACCACGATGCCGTTGCGCTTTCGGTCTGCAAGGTTGGCAGCGGCAGCAATCTGCCCGGTTATTATATGTATCATGGTGGCACCAATCCCTACAATCCTCGCCATTCCATGGGTGAGACCACCGATTCCCCATTCACCAATTGGAACGATCTTCCCTACATGTCCTACGATTTCCAGGCTCCGGTGGGGGAGATGGGGCAGATCAACCACTCCTATTACGAGTTGCGGCGTTTGCACAGCTTCCTTTCTAATTGGGGCGAGGAGCTCAGCGACCTCGATGCAGTTTTCCCATCGACGAATATCGAGGACGGACGCAAGGACAGCATACTCCGATACACGGTTCGCACCGATGGCATGAAGGGTTTTGTCTTCGTCAACAATTATACCCGCCTCATGCCGATGACCGATAAACAGGGTGTGCAGTGGAAACTGAACCGCACAGACGGCAGTTCGTTGGTCTTCCCGAAACGTCCGGTCACCATCATGGACAGCGTGGTTTGCTGGTTCCCGTTCGGTATCCAGTGTTCGGGCCTTACCCTCGATTATGCCACGGCAATGCCCTACGATATCGCGGGCGACGAGTATCTCTTTGCCGCTGTTCCGGGAGTGCCTGTCGAGTTGAGTATCAATGGAAATGTATATGAACTCAAGGAGACCGACCTTCTGAAGGTCCGCAATAAGGAAGGGAGGGAGATCACGTTCAAGGTTCTGAGCGACGACGAATCCCTCGCCCCGATTCCCGGATATGTCCTTCATGAGGTGCAAGCAGCAGGTGCTCAGGCTACTTTGGTGAACGACACGAAGGGACTTCGTGAAGTGAAATTTGTCCCTCAGGGCATTGTCGCCCAGCCTGGGAATGAGGATTTCGACAAGGCTGCCTGCTGGAGTATTCAGCTTGACAACATCAGCGACCCTCAGACCGCTGTCCTGGAAATCAATTATCGCGGCGATGTGGCGCGTCTCTATGCCAATGGCCGCCTTGTGCAGGACAATTTCTGGAACGGACGACCCATGCTGGTGCGTCTCCGCGACATCGTGGGCAAGAAGGTGCAGCTGAAGATTCTGCCTTTGGGCAAGGATTATTCCATCTACTTGCAGCCCGATCAGCGCAAGGTGCTTGCCGAGGCCGATGGCGACTACCTCCTGAGCCTCGATAGTCTCCGGATACTGGATTTTTAAGCTATATAGTTTCACATATTATTCACAAAAAACAAGACATCACAATGAAGAAAAATTGTTTGACATTTCTTCTGGCAGGATTTGCATTCGTTGGTGTTTATGGCCAAAGCCGTTCGGTGACAGGTACTGTACTGGACGTGAATGGCGATGTCATCATCGGAGCTGCCGTGAAGATTGCAGGTACCACACAGGGTACGATCACCGATGTTGACGGCAGCTTTATGCTCAATGTTGACAAAGGGCAGACCCTCGAAATCAGCTACGTCGGCTACACCACACAAAGTGTCAAGGTAGCCAATTCCGACAAGATTGCTGTAACCCTCTATGAAGACCAAAAACTCATGGATGAGGTCATCGTTACCGGTTACGGTTCGGTGTCGAAGAAGAATCTGACCACAGCCATTGCAAAGATTGATCCCGATGAGGTGGTCAAGGCCGGTAACTCCAACATGAGCCAGATGCTGATGGGCCGTGCCGCTGGTTTGAAGGCCACGCTGCGCAGTGCACAGCCAGGCGGTGGCGTTGACATTTCCATCCGTGGCGGTGGCACGCCAATCTATGTAGTCGATGGCGTAGTGATGCCAGGCAGCTCGCTCGAAGGTGCTTCAGGCGGCTCTACTACGGTGATGCCTTCTTCAGTCAATCGCTCCGGTATGGCTGGTATCAACCCCGATGATATCGAGAGCATCGAGGTGCTGAAGGATGCCTCTGCTGCCATCTACGGTATCGGTGCAGCCGATGGCGTTGTGCTCATCACCACCAAGAAGGGAAAGAGTGGCAACGTGAAGGTGACATACGACGGAAGCGTATCGTAC
>JAFYZW010000054.1 GCA_017548545.1 Bacteroidales bacterium
AAAGGAAGCTACGCCGACCGACATTCCTTCCGACTTTGTGCTTTTGGCCGAAGTCTGCCCCGACATCATCCAGGAGATACGCTACTATACCACTTACAATTTCGTGGGCGAGCGCATCCCGGGTTACGAGCGCCCCTTAGCCTATCTGACACGTCAGGCCGCCGACAGCCTCAAGCTCGTATGCGACGACCTCAAGGAGCAAGGTTATCGCCTCAAGGTCTTCGATGCCTATCGCCCGCAGATGGCCGTCGATTTCTTTGTCCGCTGGGGAAGCGACCTCGAAGACCAGCGCATGAAGGAATATTTCTATCCCGACTGCCCCAAGTCCGAGCTCTTCCATCGCGGCTACATCGCTCACAAATCGGGCCACACACGCGGATCGACACTCGACCTCACACTCTTCGACATGAAGACCGAACGCGAAGTCGATATGGGCGGTACCTACGACTTCCTAGGTGAGACATCGCACTACAATTATTCCCGTGGCCTCACGCGCGACCAGATCAACCACCGTCGCATCCTGCGCGAAGCCATGATGCGCCACGGTTTCAAGCCCATCGCCGTCGAATGGTGGCACTTCACCCTCCGAAACGAACCTTATCCCGACCATTACTTCACCTTCCCGATAAGATAGCATTCTGTCGCCCGTCAGAATACGTTTAAACGAAAGAGCAAGAAGGAAAATACTGCATCTTCCTTCTTGCTTGTTTCATTATGGGATTTACCTTACACCAAAATTCACACACACATATTTTTCCCCATAATGATTTATAGTTAATTGAGAGTTATTCTGAACAACTTACATGCATGAGGCACGAGCTTGTATTTGGTATCAGAGACCTTCAAGTCGGTCTGTTGCCAAAGATCGCGTAACGACTTCAGCGACTTAATACCACAAGCGTCATAATAGTCCGACAAGTTTATATCCTTTTCCTCTTCGTTCATATTAAAGACACCTACAGCATAAGAGCCATCAGCCATTTGCTTCATCCAGACTTGGATGCCATCCACGTTGGCGGCACGATGAGCTTGTTTACCCAATACGTCCTGATTAACAGCAATCACCTCGTTATTACAAAGCAAGTTGATGGTGAAATCATCGAGTTGATCAAGAGGACAACCTATGAGCAAAACAGAAGCCTGAAGAGCCCAAAGTGAGAAATGTGAGTATTGCTCATCGGGAGTGAGTCTAGTGTCACGCAGTTCATCGCTCCAACCCACCTTGCCAACAACAAGCATATCTGGATCGTTCCAATGACCTGGGCCGGCATAAGGATAAATATCAACGCCGGGAATAAATGCACATTCACATACACTTTGCCAAGAGTCGGTGATATCTCCGGTAGTACGCCAAGAGTTTGCATCGACAGCGTGCCCCCAAATCCATACATCGCCCATACCATACTGGCAAAGGCTGTACCAGATGTCACGTGGTTGATTGCGCAGATACTCTTCCATTAGAAGATAAGGTCGCACGTAAGAGGCCGTAGTCTGATCTTTAAGCCCATCCCAGACTTTGCTATAACCGCACCAGTCATATTTCAAATAGTCAACGCCCCACGAGTTGTAGGTCTCTGCATCCTGCTTCTCGTGGCCGAGGGAGCCCAAATACAGACCACAAGTGCGCTCACCCGGCGAAGAATAGATGCCGAACTTCAAACCCTGTTCGTGCAACCAGTCACCCAAAGCCTTCATATCGGGGAAGCGATCATTGGTTGCTATCGTGCCGTCAGCATTGCGTTCGTCAGCTTCCCAGGCATCATCGACATTGATGTAAGAATAGCCATAGTCTGCCAGTCCCTTGTCCAGCAACGACTGTGCCGATTGCATTACTTTCTCTTGCGATACGCTCAGGCCCCAACAGTTCCAGCTATTCCAGCCCATGGCAGGAGTCAGGCCTATGATGTCACCTACTTTCAGCGTGAACTCTTGCGACATGCTGCCATATTCGTTGGTTGCTATAAAGGTCATCGCGTAGTTACCTGCTTCTTCAATACTGCCCGAAAGGACGCCCTTTTCATCGTCCAACGAAAGTCCTGCGGGCAGGTTCTTTACTTCGAATTTCATCGGACGAGCACCCGATACCGGAATCCTGAAAATGACTGGAGATGTAGGACGTGCACCATAGACTACCGGACCATTGTATCGAGGTTACAGCGGAACCTCGGGTGTCTGCAGATATTTTGGATAATATGTATCCACGTGCGAATCACCCGTCTTGGCATCCGTATATTTGAGCGTCACTTTGGTATGACGGCGAAAGTCATAGCTTGTTGCCAGCTGAGTTTTGGCATGGCCTTTGAGCATGATCTTCTTCTGAAAAGTACTCAGTCTTTCACCTGTTTCTGCATCAGATGTCTCGATGACAATCGTGCCCTTCTGAGTTGGGGTAAAGTTATTTGTGAGCGACAGCGTGCATTGCTGCTGCTTACCGTTGTTGCTCTCTCCCCAGGTACAAACCAATCCTTCGTGCAGCTCGGGAGCAGAGATGCTGATGTCGCCAAACATGCCGCCAGGATCACCGATATTCCATACTCTGATGGCAATGACATTGTCACCGCCCCAGTTGATCTGATCGAGGTGCTCGAATACGTATTCGCGGTTGGTGTCCCAGGTCGATGCCACGTCTCCACCATCGCAAGGCAGCTTGCCCGTCTTACCGGTGAAAAGGCCATTCACATACACCTCATCCGTATCGTCGATCTTTCCGAGGTGAAGCAATAATGCCTGGCTTGATTCAGCCCGTTGGCGTATTTCCTCAGTGGGAGTGAAGTGGATGCGGTACCAGGCGTACGACTGTGGGAATGAGATGCCCTGCTCCCAAAGGTTCTTTTCGATCGATACCTCTTTCCACGAAGAATCGTCTATCGACTTATATTTCCAAGCAATGTCATCTCCTACCGTAAACTTTGCGCTGTGCAACTGTAATCTGCTTTCTGCATTCAGCGTAAGGAACGTCACGCCAGCCAATAGGGCAGATAGGAATAATTTCATAGCTCTTTATAATTTAATGATTTCCAGTTTGTCAATATTTGGCATTCTTTCACCTGCATTATAGAGGCGGATTTCATTCAGACCAGGCTTGAGAATAACCTTGGTTTCAACAGGAACAATACGATCCCATGCTGACGAGTTGCCAGTGAGGCGTGCGGCTTTCTTGCCGTTGACCTCTACGGTAAAATTGCGGTCTTCTTTGCTCGAAAGGTAGATGATTGCGGTATATTCGCCACCTTCTTTGCTGTAAATGCGCTTCCAACACAGGTCGTTCTCTTCTGTTCTGCCCAAGTTTACAGCCAGGATGCCACTGCTCGCAAATGGCTTGTATTCATAGAATCCCGAAAAGCGGGCATATGGGTTTTCAAGCTCCTGATAGTCTGAAATGAACGCCGTTTCAGCCTCATAGACCTTGCGCTCCAGACGTTTCTCTGCTTCCAGTCGATAGATCATTGTTCCATGAGCAGGCACATCACAAACCAAATTGCCATTGGTGATGGCCTTCAGGTCCTTATGATCAAAAAGGTCTCGGATGGCGGTCTTGCCTGCCAAGTCGATGGTTTCAAGTGGGAGAATGACGTGTGCCGCATCGTCGCTTGGGTTATAGATGGCCACTGCACGGATGCCCGACTGTGCTTGCTCAATGTCGCGTACCAGGACAAAGCAATCTCCGATTTTAGCGGCCACATAAGCCTGCTCGCCCAGACGATCCTGGTTGAGGGCGATGAGCTCCTTGTTTTTCATCAGTTCGAGTGCAGGAGCAGGGATGGTTCGCATATCACAGCCAATGAGGAGAGGAGAGTTCATAATGCACCACATACCAAAGTGAGTGCGGTCTTCTATCTCACTCATGTTACGGCCCACTTCGAGCATATCCATGTCGTTGTAGTGACCGTAGCTGCTGTAGGCAGAAAGATAGAGGTTCTCGGCCAAAATGTCGCGGACAGAAGTCCAGTCGCACCAGATGTCCCCGGTCGTACGCCAAGAGTCTGCCACGTCGTGAATCCAGGTGCCAGGGTAAGCCCATCGGCAAACGTTGAAGCTGACCTCCTTGCCTGTTGCCTTCAGCGAGTTCGAAATCGAGGTGTAGCGCTGGCGTTCGTCCAAATCGGTTTTTGCACGATCCAAAAGGGCCTGTCCGCCGCAGAAATCAACCTTGATAAAGTCGAATCCCAAGTCGTTGAAGAAGAACTCACAGTCCATCTTTTCGTGGCCAAAGAGACCAACACCCATACCCCACTTGTCGTCAGTGCCCTGACCTGAACCGCAGGTATTGCTGCCGGCATCACTGTAGATGCCGGCTTTAAGACCGAGAGAATGCACATGATCAACGATGCCGCGGAGACCGTTTGGGAATCGGAATGGATGGGTCATCAGATTGCCCTCATCATCGCGTAGCCCGAAGTATCCGTCATCAATATTGATGTAATTATATCCGGCATCCTTCAGTCCTTGCGCAACCATGGCGTCTGCCTGTCCGTTGATCAGTTCTTCGCTGATGTGGACGTCGAACGTATTCCACGAGCTCCAACCCATTACGGGTGGTTGATTCAGGTTTTGAGCATTGGCCAATGAGGCTGATGCAATGAGTCCGATGGTAAGCAGATTCTTTTTCATATTAATATCCAGGGGTTTGGGAGATGAGTGGATTGTTGTCGATTACAGTCTGAGGTACAGGGAAGAGCTCATTCCTGCCAGCGGTATATTGGCGGATCTCCTCATATGTGGTATAAGGTTCCAGCTTGACATCATTATCGCCCTCTGCATTGATAGTTGGCAGGATGGTGCCGTCCATATTCCAAATGGTTTCGGGCATGACATCCTTAGCGATGCCCCAGCGCAAGATATCCCAGCGGCGAAGACCTTCGTAAACGAACTCTACACGACGCTCACGACGTATCAGCTCGCGCAGCTTGTCTTGTGTGGCATACTTTGTCTGGTCAACATCAGGCATGCCCGCACGCTCTCTTACCTGATTGATAGCATCATATACGGTTGCATCTATCTGGCCTAACTCCATCTTTGCCTCAGCATACGAGAGAAGAACCTCTGCATAGCGGAAGATAGGGAAGTTGCGGTCGCAGCCCCAGATATCGCCAAATTCTGATGGCTCGGAATAGAATTTCTTGAAGTTCATGCCGGTCTTGCAGGCATTGTTGGCATCTGAATGATAGTCGCCACTGCCAGGGATAATAGAAGGATAGCCCTGTGGCCAAGTTTCAGTGTCGGCATATTTATCCCAGTGCTGACCAGGATAGAGAATAGAGGCGCGGAGACGCGGGTCGCGATTCACGAATGGGTTCTCGGGGTTGTAGGTCGGATCCTCATCGATAGTGAGGCCGTTGATGGTCTCATACGAATTCAGAAGACTGATCGTAGGAACAAGCGATGACCATCCACCATATGCTGCATTTGGGAAGAATTCTGCTACCCACATGGCGAAACCACCCGGCTTGTCGTGCTCGAAAGAGAAGATTACCTCTGAGTTGTACTGATTAGCCTTGAGGAAAGACTGCTCATAGCTCATTGCAGGCATCTGGTAGGTTCCACTATTCATCACCTCCTGCGCATACTTGATCGTGTTGTTATAGTCACCCAAATAAAGATATACTCGCATCAGGAAGGCACGCGCTGCACCGATGGTCAGTCTGCCGGCAACGGCAGTCTCGGGCAAGTACTTACGGCTGCAGATATCTTCCATCTCTTTCTTGATGTAGGTATAAAGCTCGGCTGCAGGCACGCGACCTACTTTTGACTCCTCGATAGTCTCATAGACATCCTCCGAGAATGGGAAGTCGCCATAAGTCTGAACGCGGAAGTAGAGGGACATGGCACGCAGCATTCTCACCTCATCGCGATATTGCTCACGCTTCTCATTGCTGTTGAACTTGATTGTATTCTCGTTAGCGAGATACTCGTTGCAGGTGCGGATCTGGGTATAGGTGAAGTAGTTGTGCACGCTTACGCCAGATGCTGCCATCGATCCATTGCCGATAGCTCGGTAGTCCTTGTTGTTGTGGAAGCAGAAGGCATTGTCAGAAGCGCTGTCCCAGAACCACATCTCTTCTGGACGATAGGGGCTATAGAGCTGACGGTAGCAACCCGTCAGGGCAAGATCAGCATCATTTTCTGTATTCCAGAAGATGTTTGACGAAAGCGAGTCGGTAGGAACACGGTCAAGGAAATCCTCAGAGCAGCTTGCTGTTGCAAGAGCCATTGCCGACATTGCTAATATCTTAATGTATTTCATATGCTTGTTTTTTATGGGTTAATAGTTAGAATGTAAGTGAAATGCCAATAGAGTTGATTTTGGTCTGAGGATAGTAGTTGCCCTTCATGTTGTCTGCCGTTACAGGAGCCTCAGGATCGTAGCCGTCGAGCATACCGGTAATGGTGAAGAGATTTTCTCCAGTGTAATAGAGGCGGATGTTGCTAATACCAGCCTTGTCAAACCAAGAGAACTTTGGCAGTGTGTAACCTATCTGGAGAGTCTTCATGCGCAAGTAAGCCGTATTCTGCATCCAGAAGTCGCTGGTGGTGGTTGGCATGCTCCAACCCTCCATACCTGTAATCAGACGAGGTGTCTTGGCGTTCGGATTTGACTCGGTCCAGTGATCAAGCCAGATCTTGGTTGGCTTTGAGGCGTCGCCGTTGAGATAACCGATACCCTCACGTGTCAGGTAGCCGTTTACTTTGGCTGCACCCTGGAAAGCCATCATGATGTCGAAACCCTTCCAGTCGGCGCCCAAGTTGAAGCCGAAGGTCAATTCAGGATCCCATGAGCCGAGCACGGTGCGATCATCAGCATCAAGCTTGCCATCTCCGTTGATATCCACATATTTGATGTCGCCTGGCTTAGGGTCTTTGCCGCTGAGCTGGGTCCAACCCTTTGGATAGGCAGCTGCAATCTCGGCTTCGTTCTGGAAGTAGCCATCAGTCTTGTAGCCAAAGAAGCTGTTCAGAGGAGAACCCTCACGCATGATGCCGTAGCAAGCACCATTGGTATCATAGATATAGGTGTCACCACTCTCACCGAGGCTGAGAATCTCATTCTTATTGATGGTGATGTTGCCGCCGACATTAAATCTTACCTCTCCGATGCAATCGTGATAGGATACAGCGAGCTCAAAGCCCTGGTTGCGCACCTTGCCGACATTGTCGTAGAAGTTGTTGAGCGCAAAGGTCACAGGGGTGTTGATGGTCATCAAGATACCGTCGGTGGTTTTGTTATAGTAGTCAGCCACAATGTTAACCTTGCCAAACAGATCCATATCAAGACCGATACCCCATGTAGTGGTTGCCTCCCACTTCAGTTCCTTATTAACAGCGTTGGTTGTTACTGCACCTGGAGCAATCGAACCGCCGAACGGATAGTCTTGACCCAAAGCGAAGGTCGATACAGTAGGATAGTAACCGGCAATATCCTGATTGCCGAGCATACCCCATGAGGCACGAAGCTTGGCATTGGAGATAATATTGGTCAGAGGCTCGAAGAATGCCTCGTCTGACAGACGCCAACCGGCAGATACCGAAGGGAATGCGCCCCAGCGGTTGCCAGCAGCAAAACGAGAGGTGCCGTCGTAGCGTACGTTAGCCTCAAAGAGATAGCGACCCTTATAGTCATAGTTGACACGTCCGAAGTAAGAGATCATTGAGAGTTCGCGACGATAGCCACTGGTTGACTGATTCTTCGTACCTGCAGCGTTGAGGTCGTACAAATCCTTGCTCGGGAAGTTCTCACGATAGCCATTCATATAGAACGAGCGGAAGTACTCGGTATGATAACCACCCATTACATGGAGGTTGTGGGCGTTGTTGAAGGTCTTGGTGTAGTCCAGAAGGATGTCGCCGGTAGCACGGTCGTTACGATCAATGTTTTCGGTGAGCTTGTCGATGGTGCCATGCGTATAGTTCGGGTTGTAAGCTACCGCATCATGCTTGTCGTGATTCTCCTGATAGTACAACTTGTAGCTGGCCATCACCTTGGCGGTGAGTCCTGGCAGAATGGTATAGGTAAGTGAGCCGGAGGTGGTCAAGTTATTTCTGATTTTGTCAGAGGTGCTGCCCAGGTCAAGCCAAGCGATAGGATTGCCATCACCGATATATCCGTAGTCGCCGTTAGAGTATTTGTTGGCTACCATTGGAGAAATGGAGCTGAGGATGTAGAAGAAGTAGTCGTATGCGTTGTTGTTAGGACCTGCGGGGGTCGTGATGTCTTCGCGAGAATACGACATGTTGAATACTCCTGACAGACGCTCTGTAAAGTCGTTGTCAAGGTTCATGCGGATATTGTACTTCTCCTTACCCGACTTGCGGATGATACCGTCCTGATCGGTGTAACCCAGCGAAACCATATAACGGTTAGCTTCAGTGCCACCCGAAAGGCTGAGGTTATGTGTCTGCTGGAAACCGCTACGGTCAAACATCAGGTCTTGCCAGTTGGTGTTTGGATGTCCATCGGGATCCTGTCCATTCTCAAAGAGGGTGATATCTTCAGCCGAATAGACAGCCTCACGGCCTTCTCCGATGTTTGCCTCATTATAAAGACGCGCATATTCGGCAGAGTTGCAATATTTGGCGATATTGGTTGGAGACTGCCAGCCGAAGGTGCCGTTATAGCTAATCTTAGCCTTGCCCGTAGCGCCACGCTTGGTGGTAATCACTACGACGCCGTTGGCGGCCTTCGATCCATAGATTGCTGCCGAAGCTGCATCCTTCAATACAGATACCGACTCGATGTCGTTAGGGTCAAGGTCATACATTGTGCTTTCGATGCCGTCAACCACGATCATTGGAGCTGCATTATTCATGGTACCCGTACCACGCACGCGGATGCTGTTGTCTCCGTCGTCAACACCTGGGCGACCTGTGGTATTCTTGATTGTTACACCTGCCATCTTACCCTGCAGACCTGTTGTGACGTTGGTAATGGCACGTCCATTGAGGTCTTTGCTGTCAACTGCAGCAACCGATCCGGTGAGGTTGGCCTTCTTCTGGGTGCCGTAACCCACTACTACCACGTCATTGAGGTTGTGACTGTCTTCTTCAAGCACTACCTTGATTTCCGATCCTGTCACAGTCACTTTCTGTGTCGTGTATCCAATATAAGAGATTGTGAGTACATCTCCTTTTGGAACGTTCAGTGTGAAGACTCCGTCAAGGTCAGTAATGGTGCCTGTTCCTTGAACCATGGACGATACAACACTGGCTCCGATGATAGGCTCGGAAGCTTGGTCAATTACGGTTCCCGTTACAGAGATGTTCTGTGCCCAGGCGAAGAGGCTGGTAAAGCAGAGAACCAATAGGGTTAATAGTTTTTTGTACATAAATACTAAAATTGTGTATTGATAATTGAGTTAAACGGTTTCGTCGTTTGGCGGTGCAAAGATATTGCATTTTTTTCACCCGCAGATGCAAAAGTAACCTCCAAGTAAACGCGATGTAACTTGGAGGTTTCGTAAAATGTTGACAAATAAGATGTTGGACGAGCGATGAAACGGGGCTTATGTAAAAGTGCCTATTTGGCAAAAACTATGTGTATGCGCAAATTTTCATGACTTGGTCATCAAAATCATTGGGCGAAAGGGCATGCTGCTTGGTGACGCTGCGATAATTATAGATGGTGCGCGTCGAGTAGAACAGCAGTGTCGAGAGTTGCTGCGTATCGTTGATGCCCAGACGTATCAAGGCAAATATTCTAAGTTCTCCACTCAGTTTTTCACCCTTTTTGGGCACGATTCGATATTCTGGTTGCAACAGGTTGTTAAACTCGCTGACAAAGGTCGGATATAGTTCCAGGAAGGCAGAATCGAAGTTGAAATAGAATTCCTTGGCATCTGCATCGCTGATACGATTGGCATGCAGCGTAACAAGCAAATCATCGGTCTGTTTCACCTTGATTTTTCGCTCAATGGTCTTTATGAGATTGGCGTATTTATCCATATAGGATGCACTCAGTTCGATGAACAGGCTGGCATATTTCTCACGTTTCGAGTTGGTCGTCTTGAGTTGCTTGTTTACATCGGTCAGTTCCTGATACATCAAGTGCAGCGTTTTCTGGCTTTTGCGCAGTCGTTGGGTCTGTTTGTAAGTGAGCCAGATCGCAGCCAGAAGGCCGACAGCCAGGAGGATTATGATGAAGGTAATCATCGTCATGCGACGGAGGGCCTGCCTTTCCGTTTCTTGATAACGAAATGCCACATCGGGGAACTTTTTGGCAATTTCGGTCAGTCGTAACCTATTATTATAATAGATAGCATCAGCCAACGCGTAACTGATGTAAGTATTCGCTCTTTCTTCTTCACCTCTGATGTTGACCAGGAAATCCGAAATGGCCTGCAGCGAATAATTTTCCTTGATGGCACACTTCTGGTCACTGATTGCCGAATTGATAAACCATTCCTCGCACTCGTCATAACGCTTCTGCTCCAGATAAATCAACGCCAGAGCGCAGGCTGCACTGGCATAATAGCGCTCGTCCATACGCAGCTTGGTCAACGCTTCACGATAGGCCTTTTCTGCATCATCGTAGTTGCCTTGAAACCTGCGTACTTCCCCACGCCAATACAGACCGACACCAGAATCGGCAGGAGTCAAGGCCACAATCGAGTCGGCACAAGCCTTCATGGCTGCGCGTGTCTGGCCAAAGTCGCGCATTGTTCCGAAAGCCACCAGCCAGTTGTAGAACTGAACATACTGTTCATAGTATTTGACTTTTGTTGCCCCGGTAAGCGCGGCTGTATCAACGCTTTTTAGTTTATTCTCTGCTTCTTCGAAAAAACCCGAGGTGGCATAGGCCACCGATTGGCGGATATAGATCGCGTTCAGTACATCATTGCGTCCCAACTCTTCGGCTATTTTTTCAGCAAATTGAGAATAAGCCATAGCCGAATCAGCGCGGAGCAGCAGATACTGTTCAGATATCAACATGCTCAATTCTAGCTCCCTCTCAGGAGTGGTTGCAGCGTAAAATAGTGATCTGAGGCTGTCGATTCGGTCTAATTTGGCATTGACGTACATGTCTCTTTTGGCCAATTCGGCATCGAGTTGGTCATACTTGGCAGTTAGTGCTTCGGCGCTTGTGGGTAATGCACAGAGTACTACGAGAACGATTGCAAGGATGTTTTTTATTATTCATTATCATTATCTGCGACAAAGATACATTGTTCTATTGATAGTTCGTTGAAATTTTCTATTTTTTTACAATTTCTCGATGCGTTTTATTCAAAAGTCCGCATTTGGGAAACTTCATCTTACAAAAAGCCTCTTGCAGAAATTTACATTAGGCCTGCATACGCCATTTCGTAACCTGCTGAATATATGCAGTTAACATATACCAATGGTTTACGCAAATGTTACATAGCGCTTACACGCTATTTTTTATTTCAATAGAAAGCCGTATCTTTGCACCGCCAAACGAGAAATCACTTCTAATCAAATAATAAGTTATGACAAAAACAATCAGTTTTCAAGCATGTTGTTTTGCTATGTTATTCGGGGCAATGACAATGGGTAGTGTTTCTGCCCAAGGTGCACCGACGGTCATCCGCATCGGCACTCAGAACACCGACCTTATTCTGCAGGTCGCAGATAACGGACGTCTGTACCAGTCGTATTTCGGCGAACACCTCTTGCATGACGCCGACATCAATCAATTCTCTTGGAACGTACTGTCGTCGTCCGATGGTTCGATGTCCGACCGCGGTTGGGAAGTCTATAGCTGCAATGGCAATGAAGATTATTTCGAGCCGGCACTATCTGTCATTCATAACGATGGCAACCGCACCACCTATTTATATTATCAGAATCATAAGCAGACCAAGGTGGCTGGTGGCGTGCAGACCGACATTGTGCTGAGCGACAATCAGTATCCCATCGAAGTCACTCTTCACTACATCGCTTATGAGCAGGAAGACGTCATCAAGTGCTGGAGCGAGATACGTCATCAGGAAAAGAAGCCTGTCACCCTGCTCGCTTACGCTACGACGATGCTTTACTTCAATAATCCGGCTTATTATCTGACAGAGTTTAGCAGCGATTGGGCCAATGAGGCAAAGATGTCGTCACAACGCCTCCAGTTTGGCAAGAAGGTCATCGACACCAAGCTTGGCAGCCGTGCAGCAATGTTCACTCATCCATTCTTCGAAGTGGGTCTCGATCGTCCGGTAAGCGAGAAGGAGGGCAACGTCCTGCTTGGCACTGTGGGATGGACGGGCAACTTCCGTTTTACCTTCGAGGTCGACAATGCTGGTAATCTGCGTGTTATCCCGGGCATCAATCCCTATGCATCGGATTACAAGCTGCAGCCCAATGAGGTTTTCGAGACTGCAGAGTTCATCTTTACGCTCAGCAACCAGGGCGCAAGCCATGGCAGCCGCAATCTCCACGACTGGGCTCGTCGCTATCAGGTCAAGGACGGCATGGGCGATCGCCTGTCGCTCCTCAACAATTGGGAGAATACCGGCTTCGACTTCGATCAGCAAATATTGGCAAGTTTTATGCACGAAGCCAAGAACCTTGGTGTCGATATGTTCCTGCTTGATGATGGCTGGTTTGGCAATGGTGAGACAGCACGTAATGACGATCATGCCGGTCTTGGTGACTGGGAAGTCAATCGAGCTAAGTTGCCACAAGGCATCCCCGCACTCGTAGATGCCGCCAAAGAAGCAGGCGTCAAGTTCGGTATCTGGATTGAGCCCGAGATGGTCAATCCGCGTTCCGAGCTCTTTAAGACACATCCCGACTGGGCCATCACATTGCCCAACAGAGAGCATTACTACTATCGCAACCAGTTGGTGCTCGACCTTTCCAACCCCAAGGTTCAAGACTATGTCTATAGCGTGGTTGAGAACATCATGAAAGAGAATCCCGATGTTGCTTTCTTCAAATGGGATTGCAATTCTCCGATTACCAACATCTATTCTCCTTACCTCAAGTCTGAACAGGGACAACTTTATATCAATCACGTACGCGGTGTCTATAATGTCTTTAAGCGTGTGAAGCAGAATTATCCCAACTTGCCGATGATGCTTTGCTCGGGCGGTGGCGGTCGTTGTGACTACGAGGCTCTCAAGTATTTCACCGAGTTCTGGCCTTCTGATGATACCAATCCCGTCGAGCGTTGCTACATCCAGTGGGGCTTCAGCCAGTTCTTCCCCGCCAAGACTATGTGCGCCCACGTCACCTCCTGGAACAAGCAGACCAGCGTCAAGTTCCGCACCGACGTGGCCTCGATGTGCAAGCTCGGCTTCGACATCGGCCTGAAGGAGTTGTCCAAAGATGAGATCAGCTATTGCCAGCAGGCTGTTGCCAACTGGACACGTCTCAAATCGGCCATCCTTGATGGCGATCAGTACCGCCTCGTTTCTCCTTACGAGACCAACCACATGGCCGTCAACTATGTGACAAAAGACAAATCAAAGGCTGTGCTTTTTGCTTATGATATCCATCCTCGTTTCAATGAGAAGCTTCAAGCCGTTCGTCTCGAGGGCTTAGACCCCAACCGCTATTATCGTGTCGAAGAGATCAACCTCATGCCTGGCGCCAAAAGCCGTCTGTCATCCAATGGCAAGGTTTATTCGGGCGACTATCTGATGAAAGTCGGTCTCAATGTCCTCACACAAGGTCAAACCATCAGTCATGTAATCGAATTATCAGCACAATGAAACCGACACTCTTTCTTTTAGCTGCAGGTATGGGCAGCCGCTACGGTGGCCTCAAGCAGCTCGATGGTCTTGGACCCAATGGCGAGACCATCATGGACTACAGTATCTATGACGCTATCCAAGCCGGATTTGGCAAGGTCGTCTGGGTCATCCGTCGTGACTTCGAAGAACAGTTCCGCTCGCAGATCCTCTCCAAGTATGAGGGCAGGATTCCTTGTGAACTCTGTTTCCAGAGCATCGATTCGCTCCCTGCAGGCTTCGCTGTACCAGAAGGTCGACAGAAGCCCTGGGGCACCAACCATGCCGTTCTGATGGGCAAGGAGGTGATTCATGAGCCCTTCTGTGTCATCAACTGCGACGATTTCTACAATCGTGATGCATTCCGCGTCATGGGTCAGTTCCTGGCCAATCTTCCAAAGGGAGCCAAGGGGCAGTATGCGATGGTAGGCTTCCGCTGCTGCAATACGCTGAGCGAGAATGGAACCGTGAGTCGTGGAGTCTGCTCAAAGGATGCCGAAGGGCATCTGACCACTTGCGTCGAGCGCACCAAGATTGCCCGTCTTGATGACGGCTCTGTAGCCTATCGCGCTGACAACAAGGACGATGGCGAGTGGGTCCGCATCGACGAGAATGTACCGGTTTCGATGAATATGTGGGGCTTCACACCCGACTATTTCGAAAATTCCGAGGCCTACTTCAAGGCTTTCCTTTCTGATCCTGCCAACATGCGGAATCTCAAGTCGGAGTTCTTCATCCCCCTGATGATCAATAAGCTCATCACTGAAGGTACCGCCACCTGTCAGGTGCTCGATACCACCAGCCAGTGGTTCGGAGTAACCTATGCCGAAGACCGTCCAGCCACAGTCAGTCGCATTGCCGCTCTCGTGGCCGACGGCACTTATCCTTCTCCACTTTTCGCTGAATAATAGGTATTAGTTAAATATGTGTGTGTGTTTCGAGAGTATGTCAAGTGATTGACATGCTCTCTTTTTTTTCTTTGAAAAAACGCAACAGGCCGAACGACAAGCGGGCAAGACTTGTATCTTTTCGGAGCAAGCATCATCTCGGCCG
Source organism: Bacteroidales bacterium (assembly GCA_017548545.1). Lineage (GTDB taxonomy): Bacteria > Bacteroidota > Bacteroidia > Bacteroidales > UBA3663 > Liminaster. Next base: position 14,730 of record JAFYZW010000054.1, read on the forward strand.
ACAGAGTGCTATAAGACATAGAAACGGATAGAGCGAGAAAAGATAAGACAATTCTCCCCTCATTTCACCATAACCTTCACGCTCTTCCCGCCCATCCTGATGATGGCGGTGGTGCCGGATGGGAGATGGCTGGTGATGTCAGTGGCTTCGCTTGGACTGGTGGCTGAGCTGATGAGTTTGCCATCGACGGAATAGATGGCGATGCGATCGGATGGCGATGTGTATTCGAAGGTTTCGATGGATTGACCATCCAAAGGAACGATGTACTTGAAGGTATTCCAAGGGGATTGTGCCTTGTAGGCTTCGATGGAATTGGCGGGCACATGAAGTGTCGCATAGTCGATATAGGAATCCTGGAAGGCCCAATAGGTTGCTTCGGGCACCCTCTCGGCATAGCAATAGACATCGGTTATCTCCGGACATGAACTAAAAGCCATATTTTCAATCTTCCTTACACCACGACCAATGATAACAATGCCCAAATTCTTACAATTGGAGAAAGCACTGGCTCCAATATTTGCCACTCCGTCAGGGATGGTGACCGTGGTCATGCCACAGCTGGAGAAAGATAAAGCTTCTATAGTATATAAATTGTTTGGGAGGGTCAACGAGGTCAAACTGCTGCAATCGTAGAAGGCCGATCCTTCGATAGAAATTACGCTATTAGGGATGTCTATCGAAGTCAAACTGCTGCAATTCATAAATGCAAGTTTTCCAATAGTTTGCAAGCCGTCGGATAAGGTGACCGTGGTCAGGTCGCTACATCCGTAGAAAGCGTACTCGTCAATTGACCGAACACTGCCGGGGATGGAGGCTGAAAGCAAGCCTGAGCATTCGCAGAAAGCATGAGTGCCAATTGAATTAACGCTATTAGGGATGGTGACTGAGGTCAGTCCGCTGAATCCTGTGAAAGAATATTTCAGTAAGTCTGTCACTCCATCAGGAACAATCAGGTCCTTGATCTCATTACCATTTAAATACAGTCTTTGGGCATAATTCAAAGGATTGCTGGAAGTATTTCCAAACCTGAAAGAGCACCATTTGGCCATATCAGAAATATTGACGGATGTCAAGCCCGTACATTCTTCGAAAGCATATTTTCCAACTTTCAATTCGTTAATATTGGGGAAAGTAACCGAAGTCAGGCCTTTCCAATGTGCAAAAGTTGCGCCATTTATTGTTGTTACATTGTCGGGTATTTCAATCTCCGTCACCTCAACGCCATTCAGATACAAATGATGTGCGTAGAAGAGCGGATTGCAAGTGAAATTAGGATGATAGAGGCCAGACCTGTCGTCGTCAGATCCCCAATCGAAAGAGATCCCAAACCATGTGGCCATATCTGAGATGTTTACCTTGGTCAGGCCATTACAGCTGTCAAAAGCTCGATAACCTATCGACCGAAGGCTGTCAGGGATGGTGATAGAGGTCAAGCTGCTACAGCCGCCTAAAGCACGATATCCGATTTGTGTCAGGCTGTTGGGAAGGTTAATCGACGGCAAGCTGCTACACCCGGCGAAAGCTTGATAATCTAATGACGTAACACTTTCAGGAAGGTTGACTGAGGACAGGCTGCTACAGCCACAGAAAGCTTCATAACTGATAGATTGTAAGCCGTCTCCAAGCACGACTGACGTCAGACCGAGACTATAATAGAAAGCGGCTCTACCTAACGACGTCACACTGTTGGGAATAGTAACCGAGGTCAAGTCGCTATTGCTGAAAGCGTATTCACCAATTGACGTCACGTTGTATTCGACACCATTATAACTGACTGACGCAGGAATAACCACTGTGCCCGAATATTTATTGGGATTTTTGGTTACGATTGCCTCTTTGGCTTTCGTTACCAGGTCGTAGTAGATACCATCGATCTGAACATACTCGGCAAATGCCACCATTGGCAGCAAAACTGTTAGAAGAGAAAGGATAAGTTTTTTCATAATAGAATGTATTTAGACTGTTTATTTCATCTGCCCATTAGCGAAATAAAAATATATTATGTTTACTTACTTCGCTGCAAAGTACGTAAATATTTTTCACATATGCAAGAATTTCGCTAAAAATCTTGTCAATAAGTATGGAAATTTTCCACAAAAGTTTATTTCAAATAATATCCTTGTATTTTTAATGCTGCTATATAGACATCATGGCAATTTGGCCTCGAAGACTACCGGGAAGTGATCAGAGATGAAGGGAACACCATAATCTCCGCGGAGGACACGGAAAACGAGAGGCTGCACGTTGCTGTAGAAGATGTGGTCGATGACTACTTGATCTTCGTAGTCCTCTTCTGGATTTTGCTGACGATGCTCAGCCACCGATTGGACCCCGCCAAATCCATTGAAGGTGTATTCATGATCGGAAACGGGAGCATTCTCCCTCGCTTCATTCAAGATTGTCTTGAGCGGCTTGAAGATGCGATTGGCCGCACCTGTGTTGAAGTCGGCGGTGAGCAGTACGATAGGTTGTTCGCCCAACTCAAAGCGAACGACAAGTGACTTGATACTATCGGCAATCTGTTGCACCTCTTGCTCGCGCGCCACGACACCCACATGATCAAGATGGGTGTCGAGGAAAAGCAGACGTTTGCCCAACTGACGCAACAATAGCACCGCCCACGTACAAGTGCGCTTGCAGGCGGCGTCCCATCCGAGCGACGGCACATCGGGTGTCTCCGAAAGCCAGAAGTTGCCCCAGTCTTCGAGGTCGAAGATGGTTGTGTCGAAATAGATGGCCATCATCTCGCCTTCGGCCTTTCCATCCTCTCGTCCCACACCCACACGATGATATTGCGGAAGCACCGTGTCAAGATATTCCACCTGGTCGGGACAAGCTTCCTGCAGTCCCAATAGGGCAGGACGCTCAAGCTGAAGCATACGTTCGGTGGCGCCACGGCGCAAAGGCCAAGCATTGAGACTGTCGTTGGCCACAGAAAGACGAACATTGTAGCTCATCACCTTCAGATGGGATTGGGCCAAGAGATTGCCTGTCGTCAAGGCTAAGACAAAAATCAATAGAAAAAGAAGTCGTTTCATCATTATTAGCTTTATTTTGTCATAAGGAACTGAGTGAGTACATCCCATACCGCTATGATATGGCAGACGGAACCCAGCAAGACAAAGACATGGAAAACTGTGTGCATATAAGGTTTCTTAAAAAGCGCATAGAAAAATGCTCCCGTGATATACATCACACCTTCCGCAATGATCCACGATGTGGCAACCACGCCCGCAGAATCCCAAAGGGGGCCAAAGGCTACAAGGACCGAAAGGCCCATCAGCACATAACAAATGGTCTCCAGATGATTTTGCGTCTTCTGATTCAAGAAACAGAAGACACTTCCAACGATAGCAGCGCCCCAAATGAAACAGAAAAGACCGATACCCCAAAGATTGTACTTCTGCATGATGGCCAACAACGTGATGGGCGAGTAGCTGCCAGCAATGTGCCAATAGATGGCGGCATGGTCAAACTTCCGCAGCATTTGCTTGGCCTTTCCCTGTGGCAAGGCATGATAGGCCGTCGAACAAATATAGGACGACAACATGCCAAAAAGATAGAGGCCGATGGACCATCCCGTCCAGGCATCTCCTCCCTTGAGACTGGTTACGATGAAGGCGACACCTACAACGACACCCATAAGGATGCCGACAGCATGGGTTGATGTATTGGCGATTTCCTCGCCCGGCGAATATCTTTTAGGCATCGAGCGGTTATCGGATGTTTGAGTGATAAACCTATAAAAAGAAAGGAGGACAGCATCTCGATTGAGATTCTGCCCTCCACGGTGCGGAAAGACAGGGATTCGAACCCTGGGTACCCTCGCGGGTACGCCGCATTTCGAGTGCGGTCCGATCGACCACTCCGGCATCTTTCCTTGCACTCGCTTTTGAGGCCGTTTGTTTCAAAAGCGGTGCAAAGATAGTGTATTTTTCAATACAACGAACAAAAAAGATAAATTATTTTCAAAAATTTTGCTTTTTTGTAAGAAATGCCCTATATTTGCAGCGTCAATCTGACGAAATACCAACCAAAATACAATACCCCCATTATGCATCACGCCATTAGTTTCATCCTTCGCATCGCATACGCATGCTTCTTTGGTTTCATACTGCTTTGGCACACCAACGAGATTGTGCAGTATATCCCCCAGTTGCTCGGCACCCTGCTCATGCTCGAAAGCATCAGCCAACTGCTGGAGCTCTTCATCCTGAAAATTCGCACCTCTGTGTCGTGGAGTTTCTTCATCATCCCCGTCGTTATTCTGCTTTTCGGCCTCTGGTTGTTCTTCTATTGCCATCTTCCACTCGACAACCTCGACCGCATCAACACCATCGACGCAATGGCTAAGCTAAGAATCCAGATGAAGGCCGTGGGCTTATGCTTCATCCTCTTCATCTTATCTGAGGTACTCATCTCTATCGTTTTCTTCAAGCCGATGTATATGCCGAAGAAGTTTGCCGAAGAGAAGGCAAAGCAGAAAGAAGCAGAACGCGCAGTGGCCGCCGAACAGGCTCGTCAGGCTCAACTGGCCGCTGAACGCGAACGGGAAATAGCTGCCGAACGGGAACGCGAACTTGCAGAGAAAGCAAAAGCCGAAAGCTCCACAACAAACGACTCTGCACTGTAAGCTTATTTCCCAAGACAACGAAACTCGAATCATCCTGCTGGATGGTTCGAGTTGTTTTTTTATCACGAATTATCGAATTTGAGATAAGACGTTTCACGTGAAACACTCACGATGCGGGAGCATCTTGAAACGAATCGGAATCCTGCTGTGCAAAATACTCGACGAGCTTCTTGGCTTTAGAGGGACCGACATAAGATTGAAGTTCTTCGATGGTCGCCGAACGAATACGTTTCACGCTCTTGAATTTCTTGAGAAGTTCCTGCTTTGTCTTGGGCCCAATGCCAGGGATTTCGTCAAGTGCGGAATGCGTTTGGCTCTTGCTTCGCTTCTGTCGATGGAAGGTGATGGCGAAGCGATGCACTTCGTCTTGGACATGTTCAAGCAGATGGAACAGAGAACTGCCCTGCTTGATATCGACAGCGGCAGGAGGATCGCCAAAGAGCAACTGACGTGTCCGATGGTGTCCGTCTTTGACGAGTCCGCCCACAGGAATGTCGAGCAACTCGCGCACTTCAGCCATGCGTTCTTCACTTATTTCTCCGCGGAGATGCTCCAAGAGATATTGATGCAGCACATCGGCAAGCCCCTGCTTGATGACGCCCATTTGCCCCAAGCCGCCATCGGCCAAAATGAGGTCAGGCACCTCAAGCCGCTCTTCGACAAGCCGCCGATAACGGCGCATCACGACCTCATGCATCGACGAATAATCGTCAGGACCCACCACACTCCGAATGTTATATTTTCGATATTCCTTCTTATCGGGCTTGCCGTTCATGAAGACAATGCAACTGGCCACAGGATCGGAACCGGAGATGTTGGAGTTATCGAACGACTCGATATGCCGTGGCAACTTGGACAATCCTAGTTGCTTTTGTATTTCCGTAAGCAAACGCATTTGCCGCTGCTCCGGATTGAGTTTCTCCTGTTGCTTGAGCTGGTCGATGCGATATTGTCGGCAGTTCTTCTCGGCCAGTTCGAGGAGCTTGCGTTTGTCTCCACGTTGCGGCACGAAGGCCACGCAACCCTCGGGAAGGATGCTGGGCTCGAAGGGCACAATGAGTTCCCCCTTGGTCCGCCCCTCTTCGAAACGTTCACGCAACTCGACGATGCCAAGAGCAAGCACGTCTTCCTTGGGCTCATCGATCTGTTTCTTGTATTCGATGGTGTAACTGGATATTACCGCGCCCTGCACTATATGGAAATACGTGACGATGGCGCTTGTGTCCTCTTCGTCATAGGCAAATACATCAACATCGCTGATGTTTGCAGGAACAATGTTGTTGCGCGTACGATAGCCTTCGAGCATTAGCATACGCTGCTTGATTCGTTCGGCTCCCTCGAAGTCCCACAGCTCGGCCTTCTGTTGCATCTGCAACTTCAAGTTAGACATCAGTTCGGCCGTATGCCCGCGCAAGATCTGCTTGATTTCCTCAATGCCTTGGTCGTATGCCTCACGAGAAATCTTTCCGATGCACGGTCCAATACATTTCTCAATGTGATACTTCAGGCAGGGCTTGTAGCCTTTTTCGATCATAGCTTGCTGTAGGTTGAGGCTACACGTGCGGATACGATAAAGCTGTTGGAATAGTTCGACCAGTGTCTTGGCCACCATGACATTGGTATATGGGCCGAAATATGCCGAGCCGTCCTTCACCAATGTGCGTGTGAGGAAAACGCGCGGAAAAGCCTCGTTGCGCACACAGATCCACGGATAAGTCTTGCCGTCCTTAAGCAAAACATTGTACTTGGGCTGATGCGCCTTGATCATGCGGTTCTCAAGATTGAGCGCATCGTTCTCGGTATTGACCACAACGTATTTCAAGTCGTGGATCTGTCGCACCAGGTTAGCCGTGCGGCGCGACTCGTGTTCCTTGGTGAAGTAGCTCGACACGCGGCGCTTCAGGTTCTTCGCCTTACCCACATAGATGATTGTTCCCTCGGCATCGTAATAGCGATAGACGCCGGGGGACTCGGGCATGATGTTGACGATGCCCATGAGATATTCGTATCGTGGATTATCTTTGGCTTGAACCACTCTTCGTACTTTTCTTTATCACGAATTACCACAAAGGAATCGTGTTAGAAAAACAGTGTTCCACGTGGAACTTATTCGCCCCTATAAACGATAGGACAATAGAAGTCGAGATCGGCAGGCAGGCGCTTGCGACCTTCGAGATCCACGAGCTCGATGATGCAGTTAAGGTAAACCTTCGTGACACCGAGTTTGCGGCAAAGGTTATAGGTGGCCTCCATCGTGCCGCCCGTTGCCAAAAGGTCGTCATGAATGAGCACCACATCGTCAGACGTGAGAGCATCCTCGTGAATCTCGATGGTGTCGATGCCGTATTCCTTCTCGTAGCTTTGCTGGACGGTGCGTGCCGGTAGTTTTCCCGGTTTGCGGACAAAGACGAAGCCGGCGTTGAGTTGCTGGGCGAGAATAGATGCCATGGTGTAACCGCGGCTTTCGATGCCGAGCACCTTGGTAATGCCCTTGTCCTTGTAATAGGCAGTTAGACTACGGGTGAGCTCCTGCAGACAGTCTGCGTTCTTGTAAACGGTGGTGATGTCGCGGAACAAGATGCCTGGCTTTGGGAAGTCGGGGATGGTGCGCACGTGGGCTTTGATCAATTCTACGTTCATTGTTGTGGATGGTTTATTGGGTGGGTATTTTATTGTTGATTGGGGCAGCCAAGCTTTGCTGTCGACGAGAACACGGGGGGCAAGGCGGGCCTGCCTTTGAGCGGGGACGAGGGGTGCGTCTTTATCGCCCAAGGAGGACGAGAAGGATATTCACGTCGGCCGGGGAGACGCCGGGGATGCGGCTGGCTTGGCCAATGGTCTCGGGGCGGATGCGCGAGAGTTTCTGGCGTGCTTCGATGGTCAGCTGTTGCAGCTCGTCGTAGTTGATCGTCTTGGGAAGTCGGATGGCTTCGAGACGGGCGATCTTCTGAGCCACCGCCTTTTCGCGGCTGATATATCCCTCATACTTGATTTGCACCTCGGCAGCCTCAACGATCTCGTCGCGTCGGTCATCGGGCAGCGAGGCAAAGAGTTGCGCCAGTTCGGGGATATGCTTTGCTAGAAGCGAGAGGTTCAGTTCAGGACGATTGACCAAAGCGAGCAACTTGCAGCCCTCCTTGAGTTCGGAACTACCGAGGGAGGCAAGTGTGTCGTTGAACGAAAGTTTCACGTGGAACATTTCGCAGAATTCGACAATCTGTTCGACACATTTCTTCTTTTCCATCATCAGCCGATAGCGGGTCTCATCGACCAATCCGACGGCATAACCTCGAGGAGTAAGTCGCATGTCCGCATCGTCTTGCCTGAGCAATATGCGATACTCGGCGCGGCTTGTGAACATGCGATAAGGTTCGTCCACGCCCTTGGACACCAGATCATCGATGAGCACACCGATGTATGCCTCGTCACGGCCCAGCACGAAGGGTTCTTGTCCCTTCACCTGCAAAGCTGCATTGGCGCCAGCGATGAGGCCTTGTCCAGCGGCCTCTTCATAGCCTGTCGTTCCATTTACCTGACCCGCGAAGAAGAGGCCGGAAACGAGTTTCGTTTCGAGCGTATGGCGCAACTGTGTCGGATCGAAATAATCATATTCGATGGCATAGCCGGGACGATAAGCCACGGCATGACGCAACGCGGGAATCTGGTGAAGCGCATCCATCTGTATGTCGATGGGCAAGGAGCTGCTGAACCCGTTGAGATAATACTCCTGCGTGCCGTTGCCTTCAGGTTCGAGGAAAAGCAGATGATGATCCTTGTCGGCAAAGGTGACGATCTTCGTCTCGATGCTCGGACAATAGCGCGGGCCGATGCTTTGGATTTGTCCATTGTAAAGCGGCGAATCGGGGAGGCCCCGACGCAAAATCTCGTGAACCGCCTCGTTGGTCTGGATGGTATAGCAAGGCAGCGCTTGGTCAGCGCTCCACGCCGCACCCGCCGTTATGTCGTTGCCATTTCCCGCTGCGTCGATGGTGACATGTCGTGTTTGAGGTGCGGGACGATCCACCTCGGAAGCACGCACCAAAGACCACGGGAGATATGAGAAATGATGGAAGTCGGTGTCGCCGTCCTGACGATCGGCCAAACTGAAATCGATTGTCTTTCCATCAATGCGCACGGGCGTGCCCGTCTTCATGCGTCCCGTCTCAAAGCCCATTGTCCGAAGCTGTTCGGTGAGGCCGTAGCTGGCCAGTTCGCCACATCGACCACCTGCAATCATGGTGCGACCGATGTGCATGAGCCCGTTGAGGAAAGTGCCCGCGGTGAGCACCACGGCCTTGGCAAAAAAGCGCACTCCCATCTGGGTGAGGACGCCCTCAACGCGGGAATGGTCTTCGCTGAAGAGGAACTCGGTCACCGTGTCCTGCCAAATGAAAAGATTGGGCGTGTTCTCGAGGACGTTGCGCCAAGTCCAGATGAACCGTCCTCGGTCGGCCTGACTGCGTGGGCTCCACATCGCTGGGCCTTTCGAACGGTTGAGCATGCGGAACTGGATGGAGCAACGATCGGTGACGATGCCCATCATGCCGCCCAATGCGTCAATCTCGCGTACAATCTGGCCCTTGGCGATGCCGCCCACTGCAGGATTGCACGACATCTGTGCTATCTTGTTCATATCCATCGTGATCAGACAGGTGCGCACGCCAAGTCGGGCCGCAGCGTGTGCAGCCTCGCAACCGGCGTGTCCGCCGCCAATCACAACGACATCGTATTCAAATGCCATTCGACAAAACAAAAGATAGTTTGGTTAATCGCGAAAATATAGGGCAATCGCTTCATTCTCATTTTGTTCCATGATTTCCCGTTCGCCTGGTTCCTTGTCGTTGATACCACAAAGATGAAGGATGCCATGGATGATGACACGATGGAGCTCGCGCTCGAAGGGCTGGCCGAACTGCTCTGCATTGGAGCGCACCGTTTCGAGTCCGATAATGATGTCGCCGGCGATCTTGTCGCCCTCAGAATAATCGAAGGTGATGATGTCGGTGTAGAAGTCGTGCTGCAAATATTGTCGGTTGCAAGCCAGGATGCCTTCATCATCGACAAACTTGTAGCATACCGTGCCCAGCCGCTTGCCGTGAAACTCGGCTACCTGGCGAATCCACGCACTGACGTCACGTTTGCGGATGGCCGGCATCGCGATGCCCTCGCTGAAAAATGAAACTGCCATAGGAAATAAGTATTGATTTAGCACTGCAAAGTTAATAATATTTTTTTATAATATGTAAGAAAGAGTTGAAAAAAAGCCCTAAAAACAATAAAAATTGTTACTTAATCCTTTTTTTGAAAACTTTTTTGGCAAAAAAATTTGGATTAGAAAATAAAATGATTATATTTGCGCACTGAAACACTAACCATTCCGTGAAATCAAATCACAACAACTATAACGAAAAACATTATGTCAACAAACGTAGGACATATCTCACAGATTATCGGCCCTGTTGTGGACGTTACGTTCAACGATGCCGCCCTACCCGCCATTAATGAAGCTCTTACGGTTAGACGTCCCAATGGACGCGATCTTGTCATCGAGGTGCAGCAGCACATCGGTGAGAACACCGTACGCTGTGTGGCCATGGACTCGACGGACGGTCTGCGTCGTAATCTGGAGGTAAAAGCCACTGGTGCACCAATCACCATGCCCGTAGGCGACCAAGTTAAGGGTCGTCTGTTGAATGTCGTAGGCGAAACCGTAGATGGCATGAAGGAGCTCTCACGCGAGGGCGCATTCCCCATCCATCGCGAACCGCCGAAGTTTGAAGAGCTCAAGACCTCACAGGAGGTGCTCTACACCGGTATCAAGGTCATCGACTTGCTCGAGCCCTACCTCAAGGGTGGTAAGATCGGTCTGTTCGGCGGTGCAGGTGTAGGCAAGACCGTGCTCATCATGGAGCTCATCAACAACATCGCCAAGAAGCACAACGGCTTCTCGGTATTCTCTGGCGTCGGCGAACGTACCCGTGAGGGCAACGACCTGTTGCGCGAAATGATTGAATCTGGCGTTATCCGCTACGGCGAGAAGTTTAAGGAAGGCCTTGAGGAAGGCAAGTGGGACCTCGACACCATCGATTACGAGGAAGTTGCCAAGTCACAGGCCACCCTCGTCTATGGTCAGATGTCCGAGCCACCTGGAGCACGTGCTTCGGTCGCCCTTTCCGGCCTTACCATTGCCGAGTCGTTCCGCGACTCCGACGCCATCGGCACGTCGAAGGACATCCTTCTCTTCATCGACAACATCTTCCGTTTCACCCAGGCAGGTTCCGAGGTATCGGCACTTCTTGGCCGTATGCCTTCGGCAGTAGGTTATCAGCCGACCCTTTCGACCGACATGGGTAAGATGCAGGAACGAATCACCTCGACCAAGAAAGGCTCCATCACTTCCGTACAGGCCGTGTATGTGCCCGCCGACGACTTGACCGACCCTGCTCCCGCCACGACTTTCTCGCACCTCGATGCCACTACCGTGCTTTCGCGTAAGATCACCGAGCTCGGCATCTATCCCGCCGTGGATCCCCTCGACTCGACCTCACGAATCCTTGATCCCAACATCATCGGCGAAGACCATTACAACTGTGCTCAGCGCGTAAAGCAGATTCTGCAGCGCAACAAGGAACTTCAGGACATCATCGCCATCCTCGGTATGGACGAGCTCTCCGACGAAGACAAGCTGACGGTGAACCGCGCACGTCGTGTGCAGCGATTCCTTTCGCAGCCGTTCGCCGTGGCTGAGCAGTTCACCGGCGTGAAGGGCGTGATGGTCAACATCGAAGACACCATCAAGGGCTTCAACATGATTATGGACGGCGAAGTCGATTATCTGCCCGAGCAAGCATTCCTCAACGTCGGCACCATCGAAGAGGCCATCGCCAAGGGTAAGCGTCTGATGGATGCAGCCAAAGCTGCTGAGAACAAGTAATAGGTACTCCTATGAAACTGACGATTTTTTCCCCCGAGAAGACGGTGTTCGACGGTGAAGTGGAACTCTGCGAGGTGCCCGGCACCAAGGGACGATTCACCATCCTGCGTGACCACGACTCCATCATCACCACCCTGCAACCTGGCAACATCCGCTACGTCACGGGCGGTGAGACCATTCTGCAGCCGGTCAAGAGCGGCTACGTGGAGGTTCACCACAATGTCATCTCGGCCTGCGTGATGCTATGATGTGGTTGGAAATCCTGATCGCCGGCTTTGTGTTCTACGAGGCAGTGGTCATCAACGTGGTGCGCGAACTTCAAAAGGTCAATCCCGCCATCACCGTATGGGTGATCATGGGATCGAAGGTCCTGAAGATGCTTCTCACCGCTGTAGCCATTCTCGTTGTGGCGCGTTTCACCGAGATTCCCATCCGCCGTTTCGCACTCACCACCGTCGGCATCTATTTCATATCGCTCATCGTCGAATCGATATTCTTCCTCAAAAAGAAGCAAAACAATGAACAAAAACCATAAAGTCTGGACGCTACTGGTAAGTCTGCTGCTCGCAGTCGGCCTCCTCCTGCCCCGTCCCGCTCTTGCCCAGGAACATTCCGAGGGCGAAGGGAAGCCGCTGGATGTGACCGCCATGATCTTCGAGCACGTGGGCGACTCCTACTACTGGCACATCACGGACGTGGGCGAGACATCGATAGCCCTGCCGTTGCCCGTGATGGTCTATAGCAAGACCAGCGGATTCCACTGCTTCATGTCGAGCAAGTTCCACCACGGACACGCCTCGTATGAAGGCCTGAAGATTGCCGGCGAAGAGTCGGAATATGCAGGCAAGATAGTGGAGACGGTCGGCGGCAAAGAGGTTCGTCCGTTTGACTTCTCGATCACCAAGAACGTGGCCGG
>JAFYZW010000055.1 GCA_017548545.1 Bacteroidales bacterium
TGGTCGCGTGCTGGACAGCTATGGCGTAGGCACACATATTACCTGTGACATTGACAACGCCAAGCCTTCGAACATCGTAATCAAGTTGACCAAATGCCGCATCACCGAAGTGCGCGAATGGCATGACTGCATCAAACTCTCGTGCGACAAAGGCAAGACCCTCGGCAACCAAGAGAAGTGCAAATATATCCTTTCACTCATCGGATAAATACAAGACAACTATGAAACGAAGACTTTTTATCGTCGATCCTCAGAATGGATTCATGGACGATGGGACACTGCCCGTCAAAGGTTCGCTCGATAAGATGGCAGCCCTTGCCAAATATCTGCACGACATCGAACTGGAATATTACGACAAAATCTATATCAGCCTCGATTGGCATCCCATCAATCACTGCTCCTTCTCAGAACAAGGTGGTCCCTGGCCATCGCATTGTGTAGGTTATACGGCCGACGCCCTCGTCACCGACTCAGTGCTCAACGAGTTGAAACGCTGGATGCAAGCCGGCAAGGTGGAATATATCCGCAAGGGTGAGCAGGTGGAACGTGACGAGTATTCAGCGCTCGACAACGAAAATGTTGCCGCGCATCTAGCCTACGAACTGCGCAAAGCTGATCACCTGGACGTCTGTGGTGTAGTGGGAACCGTCTGCGTACAAAACACGCTCAAAGGACTCATCGAGAAAGCCACCAGTGCTGAAAAGATTACAGCCCTCACCGCATATATTGCCCAATTTGACACCGATTCAGAGAAAGCGTTTGTGAAGTGGTGTGAGGAAAACGGGATAGCTGTTGCATAAAAACGATCAATGGCACTTTAGAAGTTGTCAACATGTACCTCAAAGAAAGATTGAGGATGAGCACAAACCGGACAGAGTTGTGGGGCCTTGGTGCCTACAACGATGTGACCGCAGTTACGACACTCCCATACCTTCACCTCGCTCTTCTCGAAGACAGCGGCAGTCTCGATGTTCTTTAGCAAAGCACGATAACGCTCCTCGTGACGTTTCTCAATGGCAGCCACCATGCGGAACTTGTTGGCCAATTCCTTGAAGCCTTCCTCCTCTGCGGTCTTGGCGAAATTCTCATACATATCAGTCCACTCGTAGTTCTCACCATCGGCGGCATGCTCGAGGTTCTGTGCAGTATCGCCGATGCCATTGAGTTCCTTGAACCACAGCTTGGCATGCTCCTTTTCGTTGTCGGCAGTCTTAAGGAAAAGCTCGGCAATCTGCTCATACCCTTCCTTTTTTGCCACCGATGCAAAATAGGTATATTTGTTACGTGCCTGGGATTCGCCTGCAAATGCAGCTTCAAGAATCTTCTCTGTCTGTGTGCCTGAATACTTTGTATTAGCCATAATGATAAATTTTATAAGTTAGGAATAATGACTCATCTTTGATAACCTCAAAATATGAGTACCGGTGCAAAGATACAGTTATTCGACATAATAAACAAATATTTTCGACAAAAAAATCAATTTATATTACTTTTTCATCATAAATGAATATTCGAACAGCCACGCCACAAGATGCAGAAGCCATCCTCGCCATCTACGCGCCCTATATCGAACAAACGGCCATCACCTTCGAATACGATGTGCCTGCTGTCGAGGAGTTTCGTCGGCGCATCGTTCACACGTTAGAGCATTATCCCTATCTCGTCTGCGAAGAAGGGGGCGAAATTGTTGGTTATGCCTACGCCGAAGTTTTCAAGGCGCGTGCCGCCTACAGCCGTTGCGTCGAGACCTCGATCTATGTCAAGATGGGATTGTATGGTAAGGGCATTGGCAAGCGACTATACGACGCGCTCGAAGAAAGGCTCAAGCAGCTGGGAATCCTCAACCTTAACGCCTGCATCACCTGGCTTGATACACCCAATCAGTATCTCACGCATCAAAGCCCGGAGTTCCACGAGCATCTGGGATACAAGCGGGTGGCTCATTTCCACCAATGCGGGTACAAGTTCGGACTTTGGTTCGACATGATCTGGATGGAGAAGATGATCGGAGAGCATTTGTGATGTAACAAATATAGTTCAATAATGGAAATCGTAGTCGGGCACTGCTATTGCCGTCGCAATCCGCTGTGGGGACGTGACGTGGTGAGAGTAAATCGCCAGGTCCAAAGCAGTGTGCTCGACTTCGAACGTTACGATGTCACCATCATCAAAACGACAGAGGGTTTGGAACTCATCGAGCACCAGACCCTTCCTGCTACCCTTTTCACGCACACGGGGTTCGAGCCCGTCTGCGAAGAACTCTTTCTCAAACTGTTTGCCATGGCTCGGATGGCACTGGCCGCTTCGCAAGCCAAAAATGTCCTACCAAATACCAACAGCCATCAGCAAGTAGAAAGCCTTCTTCGAGACTACGGCATCATCGATGACACCCCCACAGAAATCTTCGCACAACAATACGCTCAAGGCATGAAAAACCTCCTCGACGGTGTCTATGATGTGGTGGACGTGCACAAGTGAGTTATACCATCAAAAAACAGTCCCGATAGCGAGAACTATCGGGACTGATTTTGTGTTATTCTAAACATGATTGGCTCGGAACGCCTGGATACGCTCGTCGAAGAGAGGCTCCTGCTCGGGACGGAAGAATGAAGTGCAGACGCGGACACCCTGTTCGTGAGAACCCATCGTGTCGAGTGGATAAACGGCAATACCGTAGTACATCAGTTCACGAGTGAGTTGCAGGTCTGTCATGCCTGGATACTGGGCGGTGAAATAGAAACCATCGGCCAGCGGCTCGCCCATATCATTGTCATAGACCAGATAGAATCCATTCGATAGCAACACCTTCTTGAGGAAGGCTGCCCTACGGCCATATTCCTTCACCTGATTGACGAAATCGAAACGTCCATCACAAGCAGCATCCATCATAGCAGCCATACCATACTGCACACTATGACAGCAACCCGACGAAAGGGTGTAGATGACGCGAGCATCCAGGAAACGTCCAAACTCTGCCACACCCATCAGATCCTGTAAAGCTTTATATTTGCGATGGTAGAGACCATCCGAGATGCAGCATACACCGATGCGCTGACCTGCATACGAGAAGGCTTTAGAAGCGGAGATGGTCATCACATAGTTATCAGTATATCGTGCTACGGTGGCCTGATAGGGTGCCTCGAAAGGATGTGATAGGTCACGACGGAAATCCATCGCAAAGTAGGCCAGATCCTCCAGCACGATGACATCATGCTTGGTAGCAAGTTCGCCAATACCCTTCAGTTCCTCATCTGTGAAACAAACCCATGTAGGATTATTTGGATTGCTATAGACGATGCCTGCAATGTTGCCTTGCGCCAATAATTCATCGAGCTTTTCAATCAATCTCGGGCCACGATAGTCATGTATATCGAGTCCGATGGGCTTCAAGCCGATGACCTTGCACTGGTCGGTCTGCACAGGAAAGCCCGGATGAATGAAGAGAATCGAATCGCGCTCAGGCATAGCGAGATGCAACGTAGTGAAAATAGCGAACGTGCCCTGCATCGAACCTACGGTAGCTATACACCCCTCAGGCTTCAGATCAATGCCAATGAAAGCCTTGATGAATCGGGATGCTGCATTCTTGAGTGGAGCGATACCGGCATTGGGTGGATAGATAGCCGCACAACCCTCGTCGAGAGCCTTCTTCTCGGCATCCATGCCAATCTGTGAAGGCTTAAGGCCGGGCACACCCATCTCAAGATGAATGAAGGGTTGCCCCGTCTTCTTCTCAAGCGTTCCTGCAAGACTTGCGATATCACGAATGGTGGCACCGCTAAAATCACCGAGATGCATCGACTCGATTGTCTCGGTCACAATCTGATAATCTAATGGGGTTTGAATCATAGTCAGTTATCGTATATGATGTCTATAGATGCCATAGACGCTATAGACGCTATAGATGCCATAGAAGCTATAGTGACTATAGGCTTATTCTATTTCCAATCCTTCAAGTTACGTTTGTCGTTGACGTGCTTGGCCTTGCCCGACGAACGTTCGATGGTGCCAGGAGGCAGGATGTGGATGTTGGGCTTGATGCCCACCATGCTTACGATGCGGTCGTAAAGCGGCTTGATGTAAGGCATCTGCTTGGCAGGATTTGGCGAGAAGTATTCGTTGCGAAGCTCGACATCGAGATCGAATGTATCTTCGTTGTCCTTACGATCGACAGTGATGAAATACTGTGGTGTAAATACAGGGAACTCGGTGAGTACAGTCTCGATCTGGCTTGGGAAGACATTGACACCACGGATGATGAGCATATCGTCCGAACGGCCCAAAATCTTGCCCAGACGGACAGCGGTGCGTCCGCACAGACACTTCTCGTAAATGAGATGGGTGAGGTCGCGTGTACGATATCGTATCATCGGCATACCCTCCTTGCACAATGAGGTGAAGACCAATTCGCCCTCCTCACCTTGATGTACGGGTTTTAGTGTGTCGGGATCAATGATTTCAGGCAGGAACATGTCCTCCCATACATGGGTGCCGTCCTGATACTCACATTCGCCGCCTACACCAGGGCCACACATCTCAGTAAGTCCGTAGATGTCGATAGCCTTGATGCCGAACCGCTTCTCAATTTCACGACGTATGCCCCATGTCCAAGGCTCTGCCCCGAAGAAACCTACGCGCAACTTCAAGTCGCGAGCACTCATACCCATCTCGGTCATCACTTCGGCAAGTCGAAGGGCGTATGAAGGAGTACAGGCAATGGCTGTTGTACCAAAGTCCTTCATCAGCATCAGCTGCTTCTTCGAGTTGCCTGCAGATGTAGGAAGCTGGATTGCTCCGAGTTTTTCGGCACCGCTGTGAGCGCCAAGACCTCCGGTAAAGAGTCCGTAGCCATACGAAACCTGAACAACATCGCCTGGACCAACATCGCCCACCGACATCACACGGGCTACACATTCTGCCCACATGTCAAGGTCAGCCTCGGTGTAGGTGGCCACAACGGGCTTGCCTGTAGTACCTGACGAAGCATGGATACGACGAATCTTCTCCATCGGAACGGCCTGAAGTCCGAAAGGATATTCATCGCGCAAGTCGTACTTCGTGGTGAAAGGAAGTTTGGTGATGTCTTCTACACCACGGATGTCTTCGGGCTTGACACCCAACTCGTCCATTTTACGCTTGTAGAAGGGTACTGTCTCGTAGCACCTCTTGACGGTAGCCACAAGACGCTCGCTCTGGAGCTTGCGCATCGACTCACGATCCATGCACTCCATCTCGGGATTGTAAATTCTCGGCATTTTTTGAAAATAATAATGAGATTAAGAAATATGGGTTAAGCGAAGTCTGCCTCCGTCAGGAAGCCGATCTTCTTGATTGTTATAATTTCCTTGGCCTTCTCGCTCTGGTCGGTACGCATGACAAGTACACCTTTTCCCTTCCAGAGGAAAGAATACATATAAAGGATGCCAACGCCTTCGGAAGAAAGCATCTTGACAGCCTCGGCTGCCTGACCTGGGGTATCGTCGATGCTCAAGGCAAAAACATCGGCCAACTGCACATTGATTCCATTCTCGCGAAGAAGCAAGTAGGCTTGTGTAGGCTGATCACAGAGGACGCGATAGATGCCATAGTCCTTGGTGTCGGCGATGGTAGAGGCGATAATCTGAATGTTGGCCTTACTCAAAAGGTCGAGAACGCGGATGAGTGTTCCGCTCTTGTTCTCGATGAATATGGAAAGTTGTTTAATGGTCATGATGGGTGGGATTAAGAGGGACTTATTGATATACTTTGCGCTTATCAACGACTCTCACAGCCTTGCCTTCGCTAACGGGGAGTGAGCCCTTTGGCACAAGCTTGACGTGCGGAGTGAGGAGGATTTCGTCCTTGAGAGCACGGCGGATGCGTTTCTCAAGGTCGAGAAGACGTGGGAAATCATCGGTGAAGAGTTCCTCAAGTTCCACTTCGACGAGCATGTTGTCGTTGTCGGCATCTGAGGTAAGAGTAATGAGATAGTTGCTGGCGAGCTCGGGGAAATGCATCAAGATCTTCTCAATCTGAATTGGGAAGATATTGACACCACGCAGCACGATCATATCATCGGAACGTCCTTTCATGCGGTCGATACGGATGTGATTGCGTCCGCAGGGACAAGTACGACCCAATACACGGGTAAGGTCACGGGTACGATAGCGGATCAACGGCATGGCCTCACGACAAATCGAGGTGAGAATAAGCTCGCCAATCTCCCCATCGGGTACAGGCTCAAGCGTCTCGGGATCAACGATTTCAACGATGTAATAATCCTCCCAGAAATGCAAGCCGTTCTGTTCTTTACACTCGAAGCCTACGCCTGGACCACACATCTCAGACATGCCGAACGAATTGTATGCCTTCACTCCGAGCATTTCCTCAATACGCTTGCGCTGTTCCTCCGAATGGGGTTCGGCACCGATGGCAAGCATCTTGAGCTTTGTGTCCTTACGCGGATCGACACCCTGTTCCTGCATCACCTCATAGATGCGTGTCACATAACTTGGCACAGCATGAAGGGCTGTGGTACCAAAGTCACGAATGAACTTGATCTGACGTAAAGTGTTACCGGCAGCAGCAGGCACAGTCAACATGCCCAAACGCTCAGCACCATACTGGAAGCCCAGTCCTCCGGTAAACATGCCATAGCCCGACGAGTTCTGGAAAACATCATCTGGACGGAGACCTACCATCCACAGGTTACGAGCCACCTGATTGGCCCACTCATCCAAGTCTTTCTGAGTGTGCAGGATTACGGTAGGATTGCCTGTCGTTCCACTCGAGGAATGCAGACGCACGCATTCCTTCAGGGGCACACAAGAAAGGCCGAAAGGATAGTTCTCGCGCAAGTCCTGCTTGGTGGTAAAAGGCAGTTTACGAACATCAGCCACGCAAGTGATGCTGTCGGGCGTGATACCTAACTCTTCGAAACGCTGCTTATAGATTGGATTCTTCATGCAGCGCGCAATGGTGTCCTTCAGACGCTCGACCTGCAGCGCCTCGATTTGCTCACGGGTCATGCATTCGTGTTCCTGGTCAAAGAACTCGCATGAATTATCGGGTACGGGGTATTTGCTCATCTTGGGATTGTTTTGGATGTTTCGAAATAAAATGTTAGCCTACAGCAGCGACCCCTGCATCGAAAGCCTTGAGGTTGGCTTCGACAATGGCCTCGCCCTTTCGATCGAAGACGCGAGCAACAGCACTACGTAATTCATCGGTCGAAAGGATGCCGATATAAGGTGCTGCCATACCTAACAGAACGACGTTGGCCGAACGTACTGTAGCCACTTCCTTGGCGATTTGCTCGATGTCGAGCTTGGCTACTTTGGGAAGCTTGGCCAATTCAGCATCGATAGCCGAAGCCTCGGGATAGTTGGGGATGTTGACAAACGACTGGCTGGAGGTTACTACAGCGCCATCCTTGCTAAGATAAGGCAGGTAACGCAAAGCCTCCATAGGTTCCATAGAAATGATGACATCGGCTTCGCCCAATGGAATGAGATCCGAATAGATAGTGTCGGTCGAGAGACGCAGGTTCGACTGCACATCACCTCCACGCTGGCTCATGCCATGCACCTCAGCTTGCTTCAGATTCAAACCTGCCGCAGTGGCCGCCTCACCTATGATCGTAGCAATGGAGAGGATACCTTGTCCTCCCACACCGCAAAGGATAATGTCTTTCTTCATAATAATATTATTGTTTGCGCGCGGCAGCCTTCTGACGTGCATGACGAGCCAAAGTCTGAATACATTCACGACGTGGGATGATGACCGAAACGTCAGGATAAGCAATCTCTTCGCGGATGAGTTCCTTGATCTGTTCCACTTTGGTAGGTTGGGGAACGATGACACGAACATGGGCTGGATCGACGCCAAGAGCTACGCAAATGGCCTCGTACTTGCTGGTGCCTGCCGAATCCTGACCGCCTGTCATTCCGGTAGTGAGATTGTCGCTGATGACAACGACGATATTCGAATGATCGTTGACTGCATCGAGCAATCCGGTCATGCCCGAATGCGTAAAAGTGGAGTCGCCAATAATGGCCAGAGAAGGATGAACACCCGCATCGGCAGCACCCTTTGCCATTGTAATAGAAGCGCCCATATCGACACATGAGTCGATGGCCGTAAATGGAGGCAGGGCACCGAGCGTATAACATCCGATATCGCCAAAGACTCGCGCCTTGTCGCCAAACTCAGCCACCACCTCACGAATGGCATTATAAACATCCCGATGTCCGCAACCCTGGCAGAACTGAGGCGGACGACCGGCAAGCACGGGGCTCGGGTCAAACACCTTTTTGGTTTCTACGCCAAGGGCCTTGGCCACACTGTCAGGATTAAGTTCGCCAGCACGGGGAAGGTCTCCAGTCAGTCGTCCATAGACAGGATAATCCGCGCCAAGCATGCCACGGACAAGTTCCTCAACAACCGGCTGACCATCCTCAACGACCAGCAGATTCTCCGAAACGGCAGCGAGCGCAACGATGTCCTTCTCGGGAAGAGGGTATTGCGAAACCTTGAGGACGTTCATCTTGTTGCCCACGGCCTCCTTCACATAATTGTAACCAATTCCACAGCAGATGACACCTGTCTTGTTGTCGGGCTCATCTTCGCAAAGCTCCAAACGGTTGAATTCGCTCTCAGCAGCAGCTTCAGCGATGACTGGTTGTTTCTCGATAAGTGCCGCATACTGACGTTTGGCATTGCCTGGGAGAAGTACCCAATGTGTACGGTCGGTTTCGGGATGAAGAGCGTTCTCCTCTTTCGGCTCATGTATCTCGACGGCAGCACGTGAGTGAGCCAGACGTGTTACTACACGCATCAGCACCGGTTCCTTGAGACGCTCGCTCAAGGCAAACGCCTCTTCCATCATATCGTATGCCTCCTGCTGATTCGAGGGTTCGAAAACCGGTATCATGGCAAACTTGCCATAGAAGCGCGAATCCTGTTCGTTCTGACTGGAATGCATCGAAGGATCGTCGGCTGCCAGAACAATAAGGCCACCATTGCAACCGGTGATGGCCGAATTGACAAAAGCATCTGCACAGACATTCATGCCGACGTGCTTCATGCAGACCAACGCACGCTTGCCGGCGTAGGACATGCCAAGGGCAGCTTCCATCGCCGTCTTCTCATTGGCACACCAGCGTGAATGAACATTGCGTTCGCGGGCCAACTTATCGCCCTGAATGAACTCAGTGATTTCTGTAGATGGGGTGCCCGGATATGCATATACACCAGAGAGTCCTGCATGTAATGCGCCCAAAGCGATAGCCTCATCACCTAACAAAAGCCTTTTCATATAAAATATGTTTATTTAAAAGGTAAATTGGTTTCAATTGGGCGCAAAGATAATCATTTTTTTATGATTTCCGAAAATTTCCTTGCTATTTTTTTGTCATTTTTGTTTTTTTTGTATATTTGCGTCGAAAAAACATGTATATCACTCAAAAAACAATACAGAAATGACCCTATTAGAACGACTCAACGAAAACGATCGCTATGCGAAAACGAATGGAATCCAACTCACCGAAATCCGAGAGGGTTATGCCAAGGCTGAGATGACCGTCGAAGAACGCCACCTCAACGGAGGGAACGTATGCCAAGGAGGAGCCATTTTCACGCTGGCCGACCTTGCTATTGCTGCAGTGATGAATTCTCATGGACAGCTCACTCTTGGCATCGAGAACCAGGTGACCTACGTTTCGTCCAGCCACCTGGGCGATCACCTCATCGCCGAAGCCATCGAGACTGTCAATCACAAGAAGATTCCTTTTGCACAAGTCACCATAAAAAAAGCGACAGGCGAAATCGTCGCTTCATGCACCGCTCTCGCCTATCGCAAACAAGCGCCAATGGAATATGACGCACTGATGTAGTTTATTTCTTATAGCACTCGAAGATCTTATCGACCTTCTCCTTCTTCAACTTGGGTGTGAAGAACGAAACGATGGGAACAACGATAAATCCGCCTACCATTGCTACTGCACCACAGTCGATAGGATTGAGGATAGCGTTACCTGTAAGCATGTTGATCAAAGTAAGACCAACGCCCCATGCGAAACAGGCCCATACTGCTGCCTGAGTGACACCACGCCAATAGAGTCCATAGAGGAACGGCGCAAGGAATGCTCCTGCCAAGGCTCCCCAAGAGATACCCATGAGCTGCGCGATGAACTGAGGAGGATTAAGTGCTATCATCAACGAAATGACGATGAAGAACACGATGAGCACACGCATGATAACGACCTTACGACGCTCGATCTTTTCGGCAATCATGTCATCGATCTCGCCTTCACGTACCTCATCTTCGGTCGATTTCTTGTCACGATAGATGAGATCAAGTGTCATGGTCGATGAGGAAGTGAGCACCAGCGAAGCCAACGTTGACATCGATGCGGAAAGCACAAGCAATACAACAAGGGCAATCAGTGCATCGGGAAGGGTTTCGAGCATCGAGGGGATGATATTATCATAAACGAACTTGCCACGCTCGGCATTGAAAGCTGAGGGCACAAACAGTCGTCCGAAACCACCCAGGAAATAACAGCCACCGGCTACGATGAATGCGAAGATTGTCGAGATGATAGTGCCACGTCGAATAGCTCCTTCATCCGAAATGGAGTAGAACTTGCCCACCATCTGAGGCAAACCCCATGTGCCAAGAGAAGTAAGTACAACAACACCGAGAAGACTCAACGCATTCGGGCCAAACCACGAGGCGAAATCACCTGCCTTGAAATTGGCATAAAGACCGGCCTTGTCGTTGGCGAGGTCATCAGCATTGGGCATCTGAAGCGACATGCGATGAACAGCCTCAGTCAATCCACCCTGATGATTGATAACAACGGCAATAACTGTAGTGATACCCAAAAGCATGATGATGCCCTGGATAAAGTCATTGATGGCCGTAGCCTTATAGCCGCCCAAGATCACATAGCAGGCTGTCAAGATGGCCATAATCCAAGCACAATAGGAATATGGGATGCCAAAGCCCATCTCAAAAAGCTTCGAGATGCCCATATAGACACCGGCAGTGTAAGGGATAAGGAAGACAAACGCGATGATAGAAGCTGCCACACGCAGACCTTGGTTGCGATAGCGTGTACCAAAGAAATCAGGCATGGTGCGCGACTGGATGTGCTGCGTCATCGTCTTCGTGCGACGGCCCAAGATGAGCCAAGCCAGCAGAGATCCAATAATGGCATTACCTACGCCAATCCACGACGATGCCAAACCATACTTCCAGCCGAATTGTCCGGCATAGCCCACGAAAACAACAGCCGAAAAATACGATGTTCCGAAGGCGAAAGCGGTAAGCCAACCTCCGACATTACGGCCACCCAACACAAAGCCTTCGACAGAACGTGCCTGCTTGCGGCTGTAAACACCCACGCCAATAGTGATGGCGAAGAAAAGAATCGTAAGAAGAACCTTAATAAACATAACACTAATACAATAAATAATTAACTTAGAAAGCCATCTGCATCTGGATCTGAACACGGCTGCACGAGCTGTCAACCCAAGCGGTGTTCAAACCATCGGTCCATGAAGAAGCCCAAGTGTATTGCAACTGGAAACGGCACTTGGTGAAGAACCAATACTGAAGACCTGCAATGATCTCGGTACGCTCACGATCGAAGCCCTTGGCATAA
>JAFYZW010000056.1 GCA_017548545.1 Bacteroidales bacterium
AAATGAGGTGTCGTGCGTTGCATAAGCTTCGGACAAGGTCTTGACACTACCCGTTGAAAGACCAAGGCCCAGCAGTTGGTTCATGAAAAGCTGAACCGTATTGAAAAGGGCATTCAGTCCGACACCGGCAGTTCCCAACAGTACAGCCGCAAACTTCGTACGAACCAGGGCTGTCAGGATATTGACTGCCTTGGCTGCTCCAAAGATGCCGGCACCTTTGACGATGGATCTGTAGGATGGGACCTCCATAACAGAAGAATGCTAAACGTGACAATCGGGAGTTACGTCACAGGCCTTGATTTCGGCAGGGACACCTGCCAGAAGAAGATGACCTTCGGGATGTGCTTCAACAAAATCCCTCGTGCAAACTGCCCCACTCCCTATCACACAGTGAGGAGGAATCTGTGCGCCGCGCAGTACCATGGTACGGAAACCGAAGTAACAGCCATCACCGATAGAGATTGGCCTTGTCATGGGTTGGACTTCCTCGCCATGCGCAACCTCATGGCCCGCACTGTCGCAGAGATAAATCTCGCCAGCCAACACGTTGTCGCCAATTGTGACACACTCGGCACATTCAATCTGGCTGTCGCGTGCAATGAAAATATCGCGTCCCGTAGTGAGTGTGGCTCCACGATGGATGTAAAGACAACTGTCGAGCCCGATGCGGATAGGACCATTCACGTTCCATGTTCCATAGATGGAGAATTGCGCCTTTCCAGCCTCGGCCTTGTAGGTCTCATGGCGACTACCCAGTGTGATCGTTCCACGCCTAGCCTCCTTGGGAAGAACAATACGTGCCTCCTCCCCTATCTCGATGCGCAACGGGCCCTCCACCACGATGGGCAGACGGCGAGCCTGATGCCAGGGTAGCAACTTGAGGTTGAGCTTCAGCGTTGCCAGCCAATTGGTGCGAAAGAGGGATTTGAACATGGGAAGGATGGGAAAGGAAAGATGGGAATAATGGGAGGGACAAGCTCCAGTTTATCGAAGTACTCAGTGGGCTCAGAGCCTCCAAGTGTTTAGCGCAGCGATGACCTGGGACACTTCATCGTCGGTCATCGACTGATTGCAAGGGAGGGAAAGCTCTTCGGCAGCAATCCTTTCGGTGATCGGGAAGTGAAGGGTTTCCCACTCGCGATAGGCCTTCTGTTGATGAGGAGCCAAAGGATAATGAATCTGCGTATGGATGCCTTGTTCGAGCAGATATTGCTGAAGCGCATCACGCCCTACAGTCAGCACCGGATAGATGTGATAGACATGAGTAGTCTTGGCTTTAGGCAAGACGATGCAAGGATTATCAATTCCCTCGGCATACCGTGTTGCAATCTCGATCCTTCGTGCATTAGCACGGTCGAGGTCGCGCATCTTGATGCGAAGCACAGCAGCCTGCAGTTCGTCCATGCGGGAGTTGACACCTTTGTAGTGATGCACATACTTCTTCACACTGCCATAGAACGCCAGCTGACGAACCACCGTAGCCAAAGCCTCATCATCGGTGGTCACGGCACCGGCATCGCCCAATGCTCCAAGATTCTTGCCGGGATAGAAGCTCCATGCACAGGTGCCCTTGGTCTTGATGCCATGGCTCTGCGCACTGTCCTGCAAAACCAGCAGATGATGGCGTGCTGCCAACGTATCGATAGCCTCCATCTCACACCGCTGTCCGTAAAGATGCACGGGCAGGATGGCTCGAATCCTGACATCCTTGGCGACAGGATAAGCAGGAGAAGAGGCGGGATCCTCAAGCACCTGGGCTATCGCCTTGGGGTCAATCAGATATGAATCGGGATCAGGCTCCACAGGAATCGGGACCAATCCGTTGTCGCTGACAGCCAGAATGCTTGCGATGTAAGTATTTGCCGGGACGATGACACCATCGCCTCGCTCCAACAAACCCATCTCAATCCAAGCACGTAATACCAGGCGCAGGGCATCGAGACCATTAGCACAGGCCACACAATACTTCGCGGCATTATAGTCGGCCCATTCCTGTTCGAAAGCCGAGACCTGCTGGCCGAACAGATACCAGCCGGAATCGACTACGTTGAGCAATGCCTGCTTGATATCCGCTTCGTAAGGTGCGTTGATTGTATGTAGGTCAAGATAAGGAATCATCTGGAGCTCTGAAATTACGGATCTTTGAATCCTTAGAGGCTATTGAAGCTATAGAAACTATGAGGGCGATACAGTTTGAGGACGAATGTCTTATAGGCGATACCACGTCCACCGAAGCCTTCTTTTTGGGCAATCAGCGAAGCATTGAGAATCTTGCCTCCCTGTTCATTGCTCGTACCATAATCAAAATACTGGAAGCCCAGATTGCGATACTTCTCCATCAACCGGGTATAGAGCAGATCGAGGGCTCCATCAGTCTTGCCCTGGGGAGTGGCATGTCCATATTGAACATGGACCGTCATAGGATTGGTGAGGAAGACGATAGCACCAGCCTGAGGGACATCGTCAGCATCGTGACAAAGGAAACATTGTATGCGGTGGGGGAAACGGCTTTGGAGAAGCTGCATCTCGTACAGTGAATGGACGGGTGAAGCATCGTACCGCTCCAACAGGTTTTCTACCATGATGGGCCAAAAAATTTCGATCGGAGCATCCTCGACAAGGTGATATCCCGCCTCTTCGGCACGAACGACACCGCGACGACGACGACGTTCGAAGGGTGGTTGTTGGGGCGTTCCTGCGAGAGGAACCGTGCACGAGATGTTGCAAGCCTCCAGCAGAGCACCATGTCGCCAAAGGGCATACTCATCTTCCTGCGACGGACACTGATGATAGATTGTCGGCATCTGCTTGTAATGCCATGCCTCGAAATCATTATCTCTTAAATAGGAGATAGTGTCGTCGAAAATCTGCATGACCTGTTCAACAGTGTTCTTGGCAGAAAGCACAAGACCACCATAGGTCAGTCCCTGATGACTATAAAGATGGCGCATGTCGTCATACTCCACCTCATTGGCCGGCATGAGGGCCACGAGACGATACTTATCGTCGTAGAACATCAACGAATGATCATCGAAGCGGTCTTGATGATAGTCCATGTAATCACGTTCGAAGAGGAAGGTCCCATTCTTCGAAGTGCGGACAAACGAGTCCCAAGCAAGTCGGTCGTTGCTCGTATAGCGATGGATGTTCATGATTTAGCAAGGTATTTCAGATAGTCATCAAAGTCGCGAATATAGTCTTCTTCGCTGTAATCATGGCTGGCAAGCACCAGACAGAGTGCCCCTGAGGTGAATTCCTGTTCGTGAGCCCATACACCAGGAGGAACAAGCAATCCCTGATAGGGACGATTCAAGGTGACCACCTTCTCGGCATGTCCATCGTTGAGATACACCTCCAAGGCACCCGAAGCGGCAATGATGAACTGCCAACATTGCTTGTGGGCATGTGCGCCACGGTCCTTGCCGGCAGGCACGTCGTAGATGTAGAAGACACGACGTATCTCGAATGGCACCTGCACATTCTGATAGATATATGTCAAACTCCCCCGAGGATCCTCCTCCTTGGGCAGATTGATGATCTTGCAGTCGTTTAATGTAGCCATGGATTCAAAGATTATCGCTCGTATGTGTTATCGCTTCAGCCAACGCTCAGGATTGACGGCATTGGCATTCTGGTAGATCCAGAAACGGATCTCGGCCCGATTGCTTTCGGGTTCGGTCTTCAGTGTGCCCAACTGCTGACGGGTAGAAACCTTCTGACCTGCACGAACGAAAACGTTCTGCAGATTCATATAGACCGAACGGTAGTTGCCATGCTGCACAATGATGGTCCATTCCTCGCTCGTCTTGAAGCAACTCTGAACGACACCCTCGTAGATGGCGCAGGCATGTGCTCCGACACGGGTACTGAGCACGATGCTCGAGTTACCGCTGTTTGGATTGTAATGATCGACGTAAGCGAAGGTGGCATCCAAAGGATAGGGCAAACGGCCCTTGTTTTCGGCGAAACTGCCAGACAGCCTACGGAAGGCATCGTCTTTCTTCACCGTAGCAGACGTGTGGGTCGTGGTTCGAGATGGTGCAGATGAACTTGAAGTCGAAGCCCCTGCTCCACTGGAAGCGCCCTTTGATGCTGTCGATGTACCACTGTTCTTGGCTTCACGTGCCTTGCGGGCAGCCTCCTCTTTGCGCCGTGCTTCCTCCTCGGCCTTCTTTCGTGCCTCCTCAGCCTTGCGTATCTCTTCCTCGATCATGCGCTGGATGGTCTTCTCCACCTCGGCCATCTGCTTGCGGTCACGATCCAATTCGGTTTGCAATTCCTTGTTGCGCTTCTGCAGATTGGCTATCTGTGTCTGTTGTTCCTGCTGACGCTGGTCCAAAGCGGCTCGTTCGTTATCCAAGTCCTTAAGGATGTTCTCGTGGTCGGCACGTACCAGTGCGAGTGCCTGTTTGGCCTCGTTGGTGGCATTACGCTGCTCCAAGAGCAGTTCGGCCTGACCCTTGCGCCACTCTCCATAACGACGCAGATAACGCACACGTCGCATACCTTCGAGCAGGTCTCGGGCCGACACGACGAAGAGCAGTTCGTCATAGCCACTGCGCCACTTGTAGAGATGACGCATCGCGGCAGCATACTTCTTCTGTGTGGCGGTGTGCTGCTTCTCGAGATCACGAATCTCGCGTTTGAGACTATCTTCTTCGGCGATGATGGTCTCAATCTCACGATGCTTGCTGTTGATAAGTGCCTGACGCTTGCGTATCTCATCGGCACGAATCTGAATATCGCGGTTCTGGCTCTTGAGCGAATTGTTGTTTGTGTTGATCAACTTCTCGGTATCCTTGATCTGACGCTGCAAGTCCTTTTGCTGCTTCTCATAAGCCTGACGGGTCATTTGCTTGCCCTTCTTCTTACTACTGCTTTTTTGAGTGCTAGCCTTTGAGGAAGACTGAGAAGATTTCTTCTGCGTACTCTGAGCAGGCTTCTTCTGTGTGCTCTGTGTGGGCTTCTTCTGCGTGCTCTGCGCAGGTTTCTTCTGTGTGCT
>JAFYZW010000057.1 GCA_017548545.1 Bacteroidales bacterium
ACAACAAATGAATTCATTGATATTTTGGTGAAAATGGCCTCGTCTCTCGCTCCAATAGCTGAGACTTGGCCGGAAAATGTGCTGCCATTGGACCTGCAATTTTCCGGATTGTGAGACGGGCTATTGAAGCCCACGTCTCAAATCCATTTTCACCTCCATTTCTTATTATTATCGGTTTCTGTTTTCAACTTGTCGAAATGTTCGCTGCAAATATACGAAAAATGAATTTGAAATCGGCTAGAGAATTGCTATAATAAGTAAAATCCCTTGAATTTACCGAAATTTGATAGTTATTGCTTTATAAAGTTGTCAAAATGTTTGCAAAGTGTTTGATGCAATATATTACAAAAATGTTGTATTTCTACGATTTAATGATGAAAAAGCGGCTGAAAAATTGTATTTGTCAAAAAAATGATTTATCTTTGCTCCCGAAAACCAACAAATCATCAATATGAAGAACCAATCTTTTATAAGAAACCTTGCTGGCATCATGATGCTGAGTCTATTCTGCCAGGTGCAGGGGCAGACGGTAGAGTTCATGACTCCCGACATCGTGCATATCACCAAGACGGCCGATGGACAGAAGGTTGAGAAACAATCGCTTGTAGTAACCGCCCAACCCGAAGCCGTGAAAGTGAAGGTGAGCGAGGCCAACGGCAAGAAACGCTATCAGTCGAAGGCGCTGACCGTTATCGTCGATAAGGACAATGGCCAGGTCACCTTCTGCAAGCCCGACGAGACCGTTCTGCTGGTCGATGCCGGCAGCAGCTTCATCCCCATCACCGAGGGTATCGACAAGGGCGCGTACAAAGTGAAGCAATCGTTCACACTCGAGAAGGACGAACCCATCTACGGCTTGGGAATGTTGCAGAACGGAAAGATGAATCTGCGCGGCGAACACCGCAACATGCAGCAGTCGAACCTTGAGGACTATGCCCACTTCTTCCAGAGCATCAAGGGCTACGGCATCTTCTGGGACAACTACTCCCCCACCCGTATCGACGATGACGAACAACTCACGCTCGTGTCCGAAGTCGGCAAGCTCGTTGACTATTACTTCATCTATGGCGGTTCGGCCGATGGCGTCATCAGCCGTATGCGTCAACTGTCGGGACATGTTCCGATGCTGCCGCTTTGGACCTACGGCTTCCACCAGAGCCGCGAACGCTACAAGAGCCAGAACGAGCTGCTCGAAGTGGTGCGCAAGTATCGCGAGCTTAAGGTACCCTTCGATGGCATCATCCAGGACTGGCAATATTGGGGCAGCAACTACACCTGGAATGCGATGGAGTTCATCAGCCCCGAATTTTCACGCGCTCAGGCAATGATCGACGAGGTGCATCAGCGTAATGCCCACATCAGCATTTCCATTTGGGCAAGTTTCGGCCCGATGTCAAAACCCTACCGTGAGCTCGACGAGAAGGGCTTGCTGTTCAACTTCAAGACGTGGCCCGAGTCTGGTTTGGAGCCGTGGCCACCACGTCTCGACTATCCATCGGGAGTTCGCGTCTATGACTGCTATTCGTCCGAGGCACGCGACATCTATTGGAAGCATCTGTCTCGTCTGCACGAGATGGGCATCGACGCTTGGTGGATGGATTCGACCGACCCCGATCACGCCCAGTACAAGGACAGCGACCTCGACGAACCGTGCGCCATGGGCAGCTGGCGTTCGGTGCGCAACGTGTTCCCCTTGATGACCGTGAGCGGTGTGGATGATCACCAGCGAGCCGTCGATACGCAGAAACGTCCCTTCATTCTCACCCGTTCGTTCTTTGCCGGACAGCAGCGCTACGGTGCCAATACGTGGAGTGGCGATGTGGGCAGTTCGTGGGAGAATCTGCGCCGTCAGGTGCCCCTCTGCCTGAATTATACGCTTTGCGCCAATCCGAATGTCAATACCGACATCGGCGGATTCTTTGCCAACAGCTACAATCGCCACAATGCCGACAACTCGGCCACCAAGAACCCGCAGTTCCAGGAACTCTATGTGCGCTGGATGCAGTTCGGCCTATTCTGCCCCATGATGCGTAGCCACGGCACAGAGGTCTATCGCGAAGTATATTATTATGGTAAGGAAGGCGAACCGGTATATGATACACTACTTTCGGCGCTCAAGATGCGCTATCGTCTGCTGCCTTATATCTACAGTCAAAGCTGGCAGGTGAGCCGCCACGATGATTCGTTTATGCGCGCCCTGGTGATGGATTTCGCCGACGACGAGAACGTGTGGAACAATGGACGCGAGTACATGTTCGGTCACAACCTGCTCGTGTGCCCCGTGGTCGATCCGCTCTTCACGCAGGAGAAGATTGTCAAGACCGACGAGGTGTCGGGTTGGGACAAGAAGGACAATGTAGAGTATGCCGATGGTTGGCCAAAGGTCGATTGGAATCAGAAAAAGGAATTTGAGGTCTATCTGCCTAAGGGTGCCGACTGGTACGACTATTGGACAGGTGCCAAACTGCAGGGTGGTCAGAAGCTGATGGCCGATGCTCCTCTCGCCCATTCCCCGCTCTACGTCAAGGCTGGTTCAATTCTCCCGATGGGACAGGATCTGCAGTATTCCAACGAAAAGCCGTGGGACAACATCACGCTAACCGTCTATCCCGGACAGAATGCCACGTTCTGCCTCTATGAGGACGAGGGCGACGGCTTCGGCTATCAGCAAGGCCAGTACACCGAAATCCCGATGACCTGGAACGAACGCAGCCGCACCCTCACCATCGGTGCCCGTAAGGGCCAGTTCGAGGGAATGCTCACCCAGCGCACCTTCCTCGTTCGCTTGGTCGATGGTCAAACGAAGACTGTCACCTATTCCGGCAAAAAGGTGAACGTCAAACTGTAAAATATATAAATAAAAAAGGGCTCGCACCAATCGGTGCGGGCCTTTTATATCACACCAGTCCTGGCCATTCGCCGCGGATAGGCTTGCACATGGTATAGGTGGCGGGGCATCCATTCACGACGTAGAAATCGTTGTCGTAGGTCTTGAGGACCTGAACGCCACGCTGTCGGGTGTCCCAACCATCGGCGATGATCACGAGGAAGAAGTACTTGCCGTTGTACATCGCCGACTCGGTGTCCGCGTTTGCGGCGTGCTCGATGCGGACGGTGTAGGGAGTGTTGGGGGTATAGGCATTCATGTTCGAGGCACCCTGGAGCAGCGCGGCAGGTAGATAACGCTGGCAATAGGAGTCGTTGGGGCGCCTGAACTTTTCCTTGAGGATGCGCAATATCTCACTCACTGCCAATGAGGAGCAGAAGGCGGCAAAGCACTTCTCCCCTTCCTGGCGATCGCGGGCATAGATTTCCATAGCCATCGGGATGAGGGCAGGCACGGTGTATTCGCTCTTACCCAACAGGTTGCGATAAACCTGCTTCAACTCCTCCGCGTCCGAGGGGATATTGGTGAACGAGACGAGCACCGCATCCTCGTCCTTCCTTACCGTGTAGTTATGACCGTTGATCGAGAACGTCTCGGCCTTCGCTTCAGTCTTCGCTTCGGCCTTTTCTTCGTCTTTCACTTTGTCGATCTCTTTGGTTAACTCTTCCTGCGCAGCGGCCGATGCCGTCTTCAGGATTTCTTTAAAGCCCTTTGTCAGGTCCTCAAGGTTTTTGGGGGCGTCTTTGCTGCCGCCCATCATATTGGCAATCGTCTTGGCGATGTCATTGAAGTTCAGATTCATAATGTCTGTCTTTTAGATTATTCACTCGTTATTGTTATTCTCTATTGTTTTCGGCATTACACTTCCCAATGTCCCGTCTCGCGGATGGCCACGGCAGCATCGGTCGGGCTGTAGTCCTTTCGGTCCACAACCTTCCATCCTGCCTTTTCGAGCATCTCGTCGATCTTCAGTCGGGCTTTCTCTTCGGGTTTCATGGGTTATATTTTGGGGCAAAGATAGGGAATATTTACGAAATATCGAAATTTCTGTCATAAAAATGCGAGAATTTTGCTTGATTGGGCTATTTTGAACACGAATTAGCAGGTAATTTACATGAATAAATGACTGATATTTGGATTAGAATGAAAAACAACGTACCTTTGCGGCCAAGAACTCCTTTACATTTATTATATGAGACACATTTTGAATAGAATGGCGGAAAGGCTGCTCGTGCTATTGGTGAGCATGGTATGTTGTCTTGAAGCGATGGGCCAGGCTCAGCACTTTTTTACGTCCGATAGACTGTCGAGCAATCAGATCTCGGTGATCTGCCAGGACACGACGGGATATATTTGGGTGGGAACGGAATATGGCCTGAACAAGTATGATGGTTACCGTTTTACCAACTATATGCACGCGGACGGCGATACGACAACCATCAGCAGCAACATTATCTCCTATATGTTTGTCGATTTGCAGGGACAGCTCTGGGTCGGCACGCAGAAGGGGCTCGACCTGTATGATCCTGCCAGCGACCGGTTCCGATATGTGAGCCTGGAAGGAGCCAAGGGCGTGCCTCGTATCAACTATATCATTCAGGAAGACGACAGCCACCTGCTGGTGGGTACGGCGGGATACGGCCTGTTCAGACTTGACAACCGTACGCTCCAATCGCAGCAGCTGGAGGGCTATGCCAAAACCGACAACAATTACTTCAGCTATATTCACTTGGACGATGAGGGCAACTTCTGGAAGTCTGGTCACGGCAGCAGCATCATCCGACGCGACAAGAAAGGTGAACTGCAGGAGTTCCTATCACCCTACGGCACCGTGACGGGTTTCGTGAATTACGAACGCGGTGTGCTGATGGTATGCAGCCACGGGTTGCTGTTCTATCGCGACGGCGTGATGCATACCGACTACTTCGACACGAGTGACCTCGACGGAAAGGACCTCCTGCTTCGCACCGCCTTGACCGACAAAAGGGGCAATCTGTATCTGGGAACGTTGGGCAACGGACTCTGCTGGCTGCCCAAGGGAGAGCGCAAGCTGCGGAAATATGAATACTCGAGTGCGACATTCGACCTTAATACGACGAACGTTTGGGCGCTGTTCGAAGACAACCAGGACAACCTGTGGGTGGGCTGTCAGCAGCGCGGACTGTTGCTCCTCCCCCAACGGAAACCACAGTTCCAGACGTGGAAGTTCGCCGACCTGCACGTGAATACCGGCGGCTCGCTGACATCGATCTGCAAAGGCGACAACGGGATGACATGGTGTGCGGTGCAGAACAACGGTATCTTCGGCCTCGATGCAAATGGTCGTCTGGTGGCCCATCCATCCTCACCGCGTGGCACGTATATCATTTATCGCGACAAGCAAGGCGGCTACTGGTTAGGCACGAACAACGGACTATTCAGCTACAATCCGACCACTGGACAAGCCCTACGCAAGGTGGAGTTCAACAACGGCTTCGTGAACACCATGGCTGACGATGGACAGGGTAATCTGTTCTTCTCGGTTTTCTCGGAAGGCTTCTGTTCGTATAATACCAAGACGGGTGAATTGCGCAGATTCAATATGCACCAGCTTGATGAAAAACGCGGCCGACTGCACAACGACTGGATACAACGAATGTATATGGACAGCAAGGGGAAACTGTGGATCTGCACAGCCTCGGGCGTGAACTGCTATGATCCGCAGGCCGACAATTTCTGCCCCTACGGCTGGGAAGTGGTGCTCGACTACAATACCGTGGTTTCGGTCTATGAGACCAGCGGTCATCAGATGCTGTTCGGTTCGAACACCGGCCTTTACTACTATGACGTACGGCAGGACAGCGTCATCGCATTCCCCGGTTCCGAAGTGCTGAACAATAAGGTGGTGGGAGGTATTGTCGAAGACCGCGAGGGCGACCTGTGGCTCAGCACTACGATGGGCATCTGGCGTTATCAGTCCGACAAGAAAACCTTCGTGAACTATCTGTATGGCAATGGCCTGGGCACCCGGGAATATATCAACGGAGTGACGATGCAGTCTCCCGACGGGCGTATATGGTTCGGTTTCAGCGACGGCATAACCTCGTTCAATCCCTCGTCCTTGCGCGTGAATAGTGCTGTCGGAGGCGATGTCCATCTTACAGGATTGTTTATCGGAGGAGTGGCCGTGAACAGCTTGACGCTTTCGGATGGCGAGCGTGTGGTGGAAGGCCCGATGTCGGAAAGCAGAAACTTCAACCTTTCGTATTCCGACAACTCGTTCACGATGGAGTTCTCGTTGCTGAACTTCTCGAATTCGGAGAACACGATCTACGAATACCGTCTGGATAATTCGGAAGTTTGGACCAGAACCACTGCCGGCAGCAATTCCGTCACGTTCAACCATCTTCAGCCAGGGTCTTATACCATTGAGGTGCGAGCCTATGAAAATGGGTTCTATACCGACACACAGACCTACAATATCGTGGTGCGTGCTCCCTGGTATCGCTCAACGTGGGCATACCTTATTTATATATTAGGAGCAATGGCGCTACTCGGCACCCTGCTTTGGATCTATCTGCGTCGTCGGCGCCAGGAACTTGAAGAGGAAAAGATGAAATTCCTGATCAACGCGACCCACGACATCCGTTCGCCGCTGACGCTTATCATGAGCCCGTTACATAAACTGCTGAAGCGCGATCTGGATACGGACATGAGAAACGACCTGAAGACCATCGAGCATAACGTGGAGCGTGTGCAGAATCTGGTGAGCCAGATACTCGACATCCGAAAGATTGACAAACAGCAGATGCACCTGAAATGCCAGGAAACGAATATGGTGCAGTATGTGGGCAACCTGCTGAAGACGTATGAATATACAGCCAAGGAGCGCGGCATCGCGTTCAAATATTCGCCTGCCATCGATAAACTGAATGTCTGGATTGACCGCAAGGCTATGGACAAGCTGGTGGACAACCTGTTGTCGAACGCCTTCAAATACACCTTCGACAATGGCGAGATAGAAGTTCGTGTGGCCCAAACGGACAAGGGTATGGCACAACTTCAGGTGATTGACAATGGCATGGGCATCAAAGGCGACGTGCACAAGCTCTTCGACCGCTTCTATCAGGGCAGTACCTCGCGTTCGCTGCATATCGAGGGAACGGGTATCGGGCTTAATCTCTGCAAGATGATTGTCAATATGCATCATGGAACCATCGAAGCCGCCAACCGCGAGGATGTGCAGGGCAGTATCTTTACGGTCTGCCTGCCGTTGGGCAACAGCCATCTGACAAAGGAAGAGATTCTCCAATCGGATGAAATGGAGATGAAGGCACCGAAAGTCAAATCGCAGTCAAAATACCGCGTGATGATTGTGGATGACGACGAAGAGATCGGCGGTTTTGTGAAGCAGGAACTTGGCGCGTACTATCATATCACGGCGGTGACCCGTGCCCGCGAAGCTTTGCAAAAACTCCTCGAATCGGAGCCCGACAAGCAATATGACCTGGTGGTGAGCGATGTGATGATGCCCGAGATGGATGGCTTCACCTTCCTGCGTATTGTGAAGACCAATCTCAACCTGAACCATATTCCTGTCGTCATGCTGACCTCGAAGGCCGATGTCGCCAACCGGTTGGAGGGATTGGAGAAGGGTGCCGATGCCTATCTGGCCAAACCTTTCGATATGGACGAGCTGCACGTGGTGATCAACAACCTGATCAGTAAATCGCTTCGCCTGAAGGGGAAGTATTCGGGTAGCCAGCAGCAGAAGGACAAGGTGGAGGAAAAGACCGTGAAGGGCAATGACGAGATACTGATGGAACGTATCATGAAAGTGATAAACGAGCATCTGTCGGACTCTGA
Organism: Bacteroidales bacterium; assembly: GCA_017548545.1. Taxonomy (GTDB): domain Bacteria; phylum Bacteroidota; class Bacteroidia; order Bacteroidales; family UBA3663; genus Liminaster. The sequence goes on from JAFYZW010000057.1 coordinate 7,733, forward strand.
ATTCAACGTGGAGGAGCTTACTTCGGAAGTGGGAATCAGCCGCGCCCAGCTGCATCGAAAGATGAAGGAAATGACAGGGCTTCCCGTCAGCGAATTCATCCGAAACATCAGGTTGGAGCAGGCCGTCAGGCTGCTGAAGGAGCAAAAGATCAACGTGACACAGGTGGCATATACCGTCGGATTCAGCAACCTGGCGCACTTCTCGACGGTGTTCAGAAAGCAGTTTGGAGTATCGCCAACCGAGTATATTGAGCGAAATTTGTCGGAAGATACAAAAACACAATAATACGAAACATACGTGAAAGCCTTGTTAGTAATAATCGTATATCTTTGCACCCAAAATCTACACATTTTACGTATTATTAACTAACAAAATCAAACGTATGAGTTTCAAAGCAAAGAAAACAGCCTTGTGTCTCGGATTGTGCTTCATGGGCATGATCTCTGCACCACAGGCATGGGCTGTACCTCAGTCAACGGCTGCCGTACAGCAAACGAGGGTGGCAACAGGTCATGTGAGCGACTCTCAAGGTCCGCTGATCGGTGCCACGGTCATGGAGAAGGGCACCAGCAATGGTACCATCACCGACATTAACGGTGACTACTCGCTTAAAGTCAATCCCGGTGCCTCGCTCGTCATCTCCTATGTGGGTTATGAGACCCAGGAGGTATTGGCAGGAACAGGCACACGCGTGGAACTGTTGGAAGACGGACACGTTGTGAACGAAGTGGTGGTGATCGGTTACGGTACCCAGCGTCGTGAAGCCGTCACGGGTTCGGTTGCCAACATCGCCGGCGACAGGCTGAACCAGGTTGCCGCTACCAATGCTGCCCAGGCCCTCCAGGGACGTGTAGCCGGTGTGCTCATGACCCAGACCTCGTCGAAGCCAGGTGCCGAGATGCAGATCCGCATCCGTGGCCAGCGTTCGCTGAGCGCAAGCAACGACCCTCTGATCGTGCTCGACGGAATCCCGTTCATGGGCCAGCTTTCGGATATCAATCCTACCGACATCAAGTCGATGGATATCCTGAAGGATGCGTCGGCTACCGCCATCTACGGTTCCCGTGGTGCCAACGGTGTGATCATCATCACCACGACGAAGGACAACCAGGGCGCTCCAGCCAAGGTTTCGTATAGCAGCTATGTAAGCTTCAAGAAGGTATTCCATAAGTATCCGATGATGGATGGTCCTACCTTCGCAAAGTTCCGCAAGTATGCAGGCAAGTATCAGAACACTCTCGACGAAAATGACAACACGAACACCGACTGGCAGGACCTCTATTACAAGACTGGTCTCAGCTATAATCATGACGTGAGTGTTGCCGGTGGCACCAATGGCGGCAGCTACAGCTTTGGTGCAGGTTACTACCACGACGAGTCGGTTGTTCCCACCGAGGGTTACCAGCGTATTTCCATTCGCGGTAACTTCAACCAGGGTGTCGGCAAATACTTCCGTTTCGGTTTGAACACCACCAACAGCTATCACAAGACAGAGGGCGTGAACAACATGTACACCGTTTTGAGCATGACCCCACTGGCTTCGCCATACAATGAGGATGGCACTCCCAAGCGTGTCATCATCCAGCCTGCCGACGACTCTTATGTGATTACTCGCGACGTAGTGGAGAGCCTCGAAGAACGCTGGCTTAGCAACAACAAGGGTATCGGTTCCTACAATACTCTCTTTGGTGAAGTGAAGTGCCCATGGATCGAAGGTCTCAGCTATCGCATCAACGTTGGTCTGAACTTCCGTTCTTCGAAGTCGGGCTCATTCACTGGTACCGGTGTCAACAACAAGGATGAGAACTCGGTGAACAGTGGTTCGGTCTATGAGAACCAGACCTATAACTGGGCAGTTGAGAACCTGATCACCTATGACCATGCCTTCGGTAAGCACAACGTCAACGTTGTAGGTATGTACTCTGCTGAGCAGACCACTTTTGAACAGAGTGGCGGTTCGGCTCAGGATATTCCCGCCGACTATTTCCAGTACTATGCACTTGACAAGGCTACCGGTGAGGCCAACCTCGTTGGTTACAATTACTGGCAGAGTGGCCTGATCTCGTGGATGGGTCGTGTAATGTACTCCTATGATAATAAGTATATGCTTTCGGCTGCCCTTCGTTCGGACGCATCATCGCGCCTTGCCGAGGGTCACAAGTGGCACACCTATCCAGCTGTCAGTGTAGGTTGGAACATCGCTCGCGAAGGCTTCATGGAGGGCACCAAGTCGTGGCTCGATAACCTGAAACTGCGCGTAGGTTACGGTGAGACCTCTAACCAGAGTATCAACCCCTACTCCACCCTCGGTGGCCTGGCTACCCGCAACTACAACTTCGGCGAAACCTACAAGGCAGGTTATTATGTAAATGCATTGCCTAACCCCGACCTGGGCTGGGAGTACTCGAAGACCTGGAACTACGGTATCGACTATTCGCTGTTCAGCGGACGCATCTCCGGATCGTTTGAATACTATGTTCAGAAGACCAACGATATCCTTCTCGACGTCAGCCTCCCCTCTACCTCGGGTGTGAGCAGCTATACCGGCAATATCGGTAACACCGAAAACAAGGGTTGGGAGTTTACCATGAATGCAGTCATTCTCGACAACAAGAACGGCTGGAACTGGGATGCAGGATTCAACATCTACCAGAACCGCAACAAACTGACGAAGCTGACAGGTGCCCTTGACGAAGATGGCAAACCTGCTCCTGACGAGGGTAACCGCTGGTTCCCCGGTCATCCGATTGACGTAATCTATGACTATGAGTACGAAGGTCTGTGGAACGAGAGCGATCTTGTTTATGGCCCTGATGGAAAGAGCAATCTGGACGTCCTGGTACCTGGTGGCAACCTGGGTATGATCAAGGTGAAATATACGGGCGACTATGATGCCAACGGCATGCCAACCCGCGCCATTGGTCCCGAGGACCGTCAGATCATGAGCATGGAACCCGACCTCATCGGCGGCTTCCACACCACCGTTGGTTACAAGGGCTTTGACCTGAACATCATCGGCGCCTTCCAGGTTGGCGGCAAGCTTATTTCTGCTATTCATTCTTCGAGCGGTTACCTGAATATGCTCACCGGTCGTCGTAACAACCTCGACGTTGACTACTGGACCGAGCAGAACACGGGAGCCAAGTATCCGAAACCAGGTGGCATCCAGGATGGTGACAACCCGAAGTATGGTTCCACCCTTGGCTATTTCGATGCAAGCTATCTGAAGATCCGTGCCATCACCCTTGGCTACAACTTCCATAACCTGAGAGCCATCAAGGACTTCGGCATCAGCAACCTGCGCCTGTACGCAACAATCCAGAACCCGTTTGTTCTCTTCTCGCCTTTCAACGACGAGAGCGGACTTGATCCCGAGACCAACTCCTGGGCCAACGAGAATACTGCAGTAGCCGTTTCGGGTTACACAGGCAAGCACAAAATGCCAATCGTAGGTTATAACACACCATCTACCCGCAACTTCATGTTCGGTCTCAATGTGACATTCTAAGAATGAAGAAAAGAAATATAGAAACAATTACAGTTATGAAAACCAATAGTATCAAATATATCCTTGCTGCGGGTATCGTTTGCTGTGGTCTTTCCACTACGATGACATCATGTAATGATATCCTCGACGAACAGCCACGCAGCCAGTTCGACCCCACATTCTTTACCGAGAAGAAGGGTATTGAGGGAGGTTTGACATCACTCTATGCCCACCTGCGCTATATCTATGGCAATGGATATTATCTGAATAGTCTTGAGACCGGCACCGACGAATATACCTATGCACAGTCGGCCGACGGAAACTTCAAGGATGCCGACCTTTCGGGTGTGGGTTCCATGACCGCTACCAACAGTATTGCCGGTGGATGCTGGGGAACAGCATTTGCCAACATCAATACAGCCAGTGGTATCATCGAAAACGGCGGTGAGGCCGGTATCGATGCCTCTCTGCTTGCCGAGGCCTATTTCTTCCGTGCCTTCGACTACTTTATCCTCGTACAGACCTATGGCGGTGTACCGTTGGATCTCGGTGCAGGTGAACTGATGTTCAACACCTCGACCGTTCGTACTTCGGTACGTAACACCGTGGCTGAGGTCTATACCAAGTGTATCTTCCCCGACCTGGAGAAAGCCGTCAACGACCTGCCTGAGAATCCTCGTCTCACGGGCACCGTGACCAAGAACGTGGCACGCCTCTACTTGGCAAAGGCATACTTGACCTACGCCTGGTGGCTCGAGAACCCCAACAACATTCCAACCTATCCCGAGTGCACCCGCGATGCAGGACAGGCTCAGAGCTACTTCCAGAAGGCCTACGACATGGCTCAGCAGGCTATCAACAATCCCGGCCCTTATGGACTGCAACCCACATTCTACGATGTTAATGTGGCAACTAACGACCGCAACTCCGAAATCATGCTCTATGCCGATCATGACGAGAACGAGAAATATGGCAATGGCGGTAGCGGTTATGGTTACGGCAGCGGTGGCTCGCCCGATAACTTCGCCTATTGGATGACTACCTGGAACTACACCGAGATGATTGCCAAGGCTGCTTCGGGTGCCATCATCAACCCCGTTCAGCGTGAGGCCGTTCAGGCTTATGGTCGTCCTTGGACCCGTATGGCGCCTATTGCCGATAACTTCATGGAAGGTGGCGTGTGGGAAGATGCCGTTAAGGCTATCGACTCGCGTTATGATGCAACCTTTACGCTGCGCTATCATACCAACTTCCATAAGGCCGGCAGCTCGGAGCCTTACGTATTTGGTGCCAACGGCATGCAGGTAGGTCCCGATGAGATCTATTTCAGCTGGGTTCCTGAGAGCGAGGATAGTAAGATCAACTATACCGGTGCCGATGGTAAGCTGGGCTTTGGCGAAATGGCCGATCGTGCTGACTTCGTGGTAGCCGTCAACCACATCAGCCGCAAGAAGTTCCCCATCAACTGGAAGATTGGCATGTATCGTACTGACAACGGTTCCGGTCTGGGTTCGGGCAAGGTAAACGGTGGTAGTCCACGTCCTTGGAACATTGCCAAGTTCTCGGAACTTTACCTGATTGCTGCCGAGGCTGCCGTGAAGCTCAATAGGAATGCTGAGGCCCGCACCCTGGTGAACGTACTGCGTGAGCGTGCCGGTAAGCAGACCTTCAGCCAGAACGACAACGTGGCTGTCAGCGTCGATAATTCTGCCGCCATGCTGGCCGCTACTCCTGCAACGATTACCATCGACTATATCCTTGACGAGCGCAGTCGTGAGTTCTGGGGTGAGGGATACCGCTGGTTTGACCTCGTTCGCACCCAAAAGTGGGGTGAGCGTGCCACCACTTACCGTATCGCTGGAAATAACCCAACAGACAAGGATCTAGCGACCTACACCCGTAATATTCCTCTCGATTATTACCTCCGTCCTATCCCACAGGCACAGCTCGAAGGAATGATGATGTCGAAGGAAGAAAAGACAGCCTATCAGAATCCTGCTTACAGGAATTAGTAGTTAAATGTATATGTGTGTGTAATTGTTTTGCTCGGATGCTCACCCCAATTTGGGCATCCGGGCATTTTTTAATCATTACTATGAAAAGAATACTATTGTGTGGGTTGTTCCTGGCAGCCATTTCGCAGGGCATATCGGCACAGCGCATTGGGCAAGAGTTTGTCAGCTTTTCGTCCGATTCCGACGGAGTGCCGCTTGTCCATGCCACGATAGGCTATAGCCAGCAGGAAGATGAGGGCGTGAAGATTGCCATACACAATCTGCAGAACGACATGCAGGCCGTTCTGGGGGATTGCCCGTCGCTGATGGAAGGTCAGGAAACAACCACAATCCTTGTGGGTACGATTGACAGAAATCCCGCCATAGCCAAATTGAAACTACCGGACTTGAAGGGAAGGCGGGAAAAGTATATCATTACGACCGTAGGCAACCAAATCGTCATCGCCGGTAGTGACCGTCGCGGCACCATCTATGGAATATACGAATTGAGTCGTCAGTTGGGCGTGTCACCCTGGTATTGGTGGGCCGACGCGCCGATAGAGAAGCATGAATGGGCTTGTGTGAAGCCGGGCGTTTTTACGGAAGGTGAGCCTGCCGTAGAGTTCAGAGGCATCTTCCTGAATGACGAGGCCCCATGTCTGAGCACATGGGTCTGGAACACCTTCGGCACCCGATATGGTGGTCATGAGTTCTATGAGAAAGTCTTTGAGCTGATACTTCGTCTGAAGGGCAATATGATGTGGCCTGCGATGTGGATGTGGTCATTCTACGCCGATGACCCCGAAAACGGCAAACTGGCTGACCGTATGGGCATCATGATGGGTACGTCGCACCATGAGCCGATGGCTCGCAACCATCAGGAATATGCCCGTCGTCGTCAGGAATGGGGTCCGTGGGACTATCAGAAGAATCAGAAGAATCTGGACCGTTTCTTCCGCGAAGGTATAGAGCGCATGAAGGGTACCGAAGACATCGTGACCATTGGTATGCGTGGCGATGGTGATGAAGCCATGAGCGATAAAGCCGATACGAAACTGATGGATCGCATTATCGCCAACCAACGCAAGATCATCAAGGAAGTGACAGGCAAACCTGCCGAGAAAACCACGCAGGTATGGGCACTCTACAAGGAGGTTCAGGATTATTATGATGCTGGTCTGGAAGTGCCCGACGACGTCATGATCCTTATCAGCGATGATAACTGGGGCGATATCCGCCGTGTACCTGTCACCGCGAAGGAACGCAGTCGCAAAGGCGGCTGGGGCATCTATTATCATGTCGATTATGTCGGAGCTCCACGCAATACGAAGTGGCTCAATGTCACCCAGTCACAGCAGATGTTCGAGCAACTCTCGCTGGCCTATGATTTCGGCATCCAGCGTATGTGGATCTTGAATGTGGGTGACCTGAAACCGATGGAATACCCCATCCAGCTCTTCATGGATATGGCCTGGAACCCGAAGGAATATACCCAACAGACGGTTACCGATCATACCCGTCGCTTCTTTGAGGGAGTGTTGGGTGCTTCTGTCGCTGAGGAAGCCGCCGACATCTACAACCGCAATTGCCAGTATATGGCCCGTGTCACGCCAGAGATGCTTGATGCAAGAACATATAATGTTGAGACTGGCGAGTGGCGGAAAGTGGCCGATGACTACCAACGCCTTGAAGTGCGTGCCCTACGCCTGTATCAGGACATCTCGGATGAAAGTCGTGACTTCTATCGCCAAATCATTCTCTTCCCTGTGCAGGCCATGGCTAACCTTTACGATATGTACTATGCTCAGGCTATGAACCAACATTTGGCCAAGATGGGCAACCCGGATGCCAACGAGTGGGCCAATCAGGTGAAGCGTTGCTTTGAGCGTGACTCTCTGCTCTGTGCATCCTACAACAAAGATATTGCTGGCGGCAAGTGGAATGGTATGATGATCCAAAAACACATTGGATACACCAACTGGAACGACGACTTCCGTTTTGACAAACTCCCGGCTACCAAAGAAATACCCGACAACGTTTCGGGATATACTTTCCAGCATGGAGATGGATTTGTTGCGATGGAAGCCGAACATTACTATCGTGCCGAGGCCTCACAGGGAACACAATGGAGTGTCTATCCCTATTATGGACGCACGCGTAGTGCTGTAGCGCTGACTCCTTACACACAGCCCATTGGCGATGCGGCGTTGACCTATCGCTTTACTTTGCCCGAAGACACAAAGCGTGTGAAGGTACACATCATCGTCAAGTCAACTCTCGACTTCTTGAATGTAGGGGGACATGAGTGCATGGTATGCCTCGATGGTCAGCAGCCGCAGACCATCAACTTCAACAAGACGCTCCTCGATCGACAGCCTTATGTGTATTCAGTATTTTACCCGACCGTGGCTCGCCGCGTCATAGAGAAAGTGGTGGAGTTTGACGTAAATGAGGGGAACTTCCACGAACTGACATTACGGCCACAGCATCCTGGGATTGTCTTCGAGAAGGTTGTGGTTGACTTTGGTGGATATAAACCCTCTTATCTGTTTATGGAAGAGTCTAACTTACAGCAATAAATGATATCCATCAAGTTGAGTAAATGCTCAACTTGATGGATATTAGCAATCTTTTAGAATCATCAACTCTTGTTCGTTGGCTTGGATTTCAGTTTTTGATATTCCAGGTCCAATCCCTCTTCATACGATGTACCTGCAAAACCGCCCCAGACGCGGATGACAAGGCGCTCCTTGGTCAGTTCGTGGATTTTGTAGTAGAGTGCATCCACACTTGCTGCTTCATCAAGGTAGGATCTGATGCCCAACGTACCGTCGATGCCAACCTCCAGCTCGCCCCACGGGGTTTCTGAATAGGCGCCATTGAGATTTCTTTGCCACGATTTGATTTTGCCATCGTTCGCGAAATAGAGACCGGTTGAGGTTTCGAAATGCGCACCCGTATTCAGCCAATAGCCGAAGATGGGATATTTGTCGGGGTTGACGATGTAGTTCTCGTCGTCGCTGCTGCATCCTGCGGTGAGGAGCAGAAGCAAGGTCATCAGCAATGCTTTTGTCTTCATGTTGTGTATGGGTTTTGAACTTGGATATTAATGATTTCTGTCCTTAAAGTCCAGTTCATGACGATTCCTTGCATCGTGAACCGTTAAAAATCGTGAAATACCTTCTTGACCAGAGGACCTTGTCGGATGATGTAGATGCCGGCGGGGAGGTCATTGAGGTCTGTTCCGAGCGGTTGGCCGCTGAGCGAATAGACGCTGTAGGGACGGCTGAAATCGATTTCGTCGGAATCGTGGTCGGAGATGATGTCGATGCTTTCGGGGACGTAGGTGTAGCCCAGTTTGTTGTCCATCCATTCGATACGCTTGCGCATGTAGCTGCGCACATTTTCGACCTCGGCGGCATAGCTTCCCCATATCCTGGGGTTCTGATGTACTTTCCTGTTCATGATGGGCCAACGGATAAAGTTGAGCTCCTGCGACTGTTGTAACTCCTCCTCCATCGCGTCGATGAAGGCCACGAGGTGGTCTTCATCGATGCCGTTATGTCGTGCCTTGTCCCAGATGTCGAGCAGCTGGTCTTTTGTGCTTGGGGTATAGACGATAATCTTATCGACGAAACTGCGCATATTGCCCGCATAGCTTCCTCCCGAACGATAGACGTAGTCGCTCATGTCGTTGGGGTTCCAGATGCGCCCGTCGTTGTAGAAGGCGAGGTCGAAGTCCCAGACGGGCCCGGTGTAGATGGTATCGTTCGCGCGATGCTTGTACATGAATACGCTCCAGTAGGTATCGATGTTGCCTGAGAGTTCGCCTACAAGGAAGTGCCGCAGGAAGGTGTTCAAGTCGAGGTAATGACTCCAGTCGTTTTCCATCTTGTTGAAGTGCGACTTTATATAGTTCTTCTGCGCGTTGGTAATGCTGTCCTCATCGGGCGACTTGATGGAGACGGGCGTCCATTTCGAGGAGTAGAAATAGGACTTGTCTCGGTCGGCATAGGCATCTATCTCGAAGAAATAGCCGCCTGTAAGCTCGATGCCGCTGTTGTCACGCGGCGTCATCTCCTCGATTTCTACACGATTCTTATGGACCTGCACCTGGTCACACAACTGGTAGCACCCCTTGTATTCGCCGTTGAGCAAAACATCCACAGCACGACCGTAGGGTGTGTATGGCATTCCTAACCGTTCACTCAGCTCGAAAGCAAGGAGGTTGCGCATCAGCGTCTTGTCACCGTAGTTGTTGATGAGCGTCCACTTCCTGGCATGGGCGGGAGCGTCGAGCACGTGCTGCTTGCTATCGAACTTGATGCGCCAGGGTTTCTTGGGAAATTCGCGTGAGAAATTGCCGCGTTCGCGGATGGTGCCGGTTTCGGAGAGAAGAGCGTAAGTGCTGTCGCCGATGATGGTGATCTGCGCGGGTATCTCGTTAACCTTATCGCGAGGAACGGTGTTATCGACAGTGTGGATGCTTACAGTGGGCAGGTTGGTGATGCGGTAGAGGTTTGAATGGTCGCCCATGCCCTCGTGACCATAAAATTCGAGTTCAGCGACATGAGCGAAACTAGTTGATGGGCCTACATAGCGCACATAGCGGAAACCTTGCGAACAACTTACCTCGGCATAGCTCATCACCCCAGGTTTGCCGACCTCGTCGGTTGAACGGATGATGGTGAGCGGTAGCGCGTCCATGAAGTCGGGGCTGTTGGCTCCCTCGAACACGCCGAGGAGCATGCGGCTGGAAACATTGTCGCGAGGCATCCACCCCACCCTGGTGATGACGTGGCGCATGCCTAGGTCCATGCCCGCCCAACCGAAATTGGCGGTAGTGGAAGCAAAGTATGTGTTAGGGTCTCCGTCGAACGCTTTCTCGGAGTTGTTGAGTATTGCACCATTCAATACGTTATCTTCAGCCAACGCCATCGCACAGGCTACCCATATCAGAATGATTGAAAAATAGCGTCTTTTCATTATAATTTTCTCAATTCAGTCGGCGAAGATACAATTTCTTCAGCAAAATCTCTAACAATGAGGTACAATTTTTGAGCAGAATGGCCTGATTGGATAAAAAAGTGTCAAAAAAGATAACGTCCATTTGACAAAAAAGCAGTCTTTACTACTTAGCGACGAGCAGGCAGAGAGCAATCAACTATGATAGAAGACGAATGATGGCTATTGATGCTGGAATTGCATAATAATGCACTTTGAAGATTGCAAAAAAGGATTAATAAGAAGCTAATAGATAATAAAAAACTAAGTTTTGCGGTTAGCTCTTGTTTTTCGTGGGAAAAAAGTCTATTATTGCAAGGTTAAAGAATGAAAATTCTAATCTTTTCTTATATCTTTTTACGCCTGTATGAAACATTTTTCAATGCTTTTCGGATTGCTCATAGCAACTGCTGGCAATTCTTTAATGGCTCAAGAGGTCAACATCGATGTGGCGCAAAACCGTGCCCTTGATTTCTTGTCGAAACAAATTGTTGGTACTAAGCATGCCAAAGGGGCCAGTGATGCCTTGATGCCCACTCTCGCCTACACTTCGAAGAGTGAGGGCAGGACGTGTTTCTATGTCTTCAATGCCGGTGATGACGCAGGCTTCGTCATCGTGGGTGGCGATGAGGCTGCGCAAGAGATCTTGGGTTACTGCGACCATGGTACGTTCAACTACGACACGGCACCCGAGAACTTAAAGTGGTGGTTAAGCCAGTACACCGAGCAGATTTCCTATGCAGCGAAAGTCGGGGTAGCTGGTTCACGTAGAGCCAAGGCTGAAACGACTTCACGCGTAGCGATTGATCCTCTAATTAAGACTAAGTGGGATCAACGTAATCCTTACAATAGAAAAATTGTAGCAAGTGACAATACCACAGGATTCGTTACTGGCTGTGTCGCTACGGCAATGGCTCAAGTGATGAATAAATGGAAATGTCCCACCTCACAAGGTCAAGGAAGTCATAGTTATACGTATGGGGGCCATACTTTCTCGGCGGATTTCAGCACGACAACCTACGACTGGAATAATATGTTGGATAAATATGAATATTCCGATAATGGAACCCCCAAATATTCAGATGATCAAGCCAATGCAGTCGCCACTTTAATGTACCATGCTGGTGTTTCGGTTGATATGCAATATGGAACAAATGAGTCGGGGGCTAATTCCACTTTCATTGGTTATGCACTTGCCACTTATTTCGGTTACGATAAAGCTGTGAGAAATGAATTCCGCGAGTATTACAACGATGAGGATTGGGAAGACCGCGTTTATCAAGAATTGCTTGAAGGACACCCCGTCCTATATAGTGGACAAGCCGAAAATGGTGGACACCAGTTCATTTGCGATGGTTACGACAAGTCGAGAGAAATGTTCACTATCAACTGGGGTTGGAGTGGACTGGGAGATGGTAGCTATCTTCTGACCGGCGCAGGTGCTCTCCAACCTGATTTTAATGGCACTGGTGGTGGCGGAGAAGGCTCGGCTTACACGGGTGGACAGATGATTATAATCGGGGTGAAACCCGACGCTGGTGGTTCTGAGGATGCACATTTCGGTCAACTAGAATGTCCTAATAATCTTTCTATGTATCTGAAGGTTGGAAACACAACTTATGAAGATAATTACAATTATGACCGCTCAGTTGGCAATATTATAGGTCATCTCTATTCTTCACTTGTGAACCGCAGTTGTATTTCCACTAATTTTGATTATGGCGTAAAGGCTGTTAATACCAACGATGAAAATAAAATCTATTATTCGGTAAGTGCATCTAATGTGAGCCTACAACGAAATAATTATTATATAGACAATCTTACTGATCAGAATCCAATTGCTTATGATTTGCCATTCAATCCATCAAATTGGGATGAAGGCATCTACGAATTGCGACCCGTATGCCGCTTAGCAGGACAGACTGATGATGATTGGATTGAAGTGGACAAATTGCTTGACGAAACTTATCCCACTATCACAGTCACAGGTGAACCTTCGACTGCGGAAGTTATCCTTTTAGAAACACCTTATTTCAGCAACGATAATAATCCCTATGAGGATGACATGAAGTTGCATTTCAAGGTGAAGAATAACACAGACAGAGAATTAACGGTTTATTTTATATATAAAATTACAATTGGAACATCTATTTATTATAGAGGTGTTAGATATACTAATATGTCTGCTTCCGATGTTATAGATAGTTATTTGTCCTTGGATAATTTTATTGATCAACTTACTATTGATCAAAACTATACAATTGAGTTTTATTCTGATGAAAGTTTTAATGTCCCTTACAACTATCCTTCCATCAATTTCACCTATCGCGACAAACTCTCAGTTAATTATGGTGTGAGTCCCGCAAACTGGGGTACGCTGATACTTCCGTTCGATGCAGATCTGCCTGAAGACATGACAGTCTATAGTTGCGAGGATTACGATGAAAATGGTGTCTTGAAATTGGTCGAAGAAACCAACATCGAAAGGAATATACCTTATATTGTACAGGCTAATTATGGCACAGATTATTCTTTCTCCGGCCCAAAAGCTATCGATAGTGATAAACCTACATTTGCTACAGGTGTTCTTGTTGGCGCTGTGACCGATAATGTGCCTCTCGTTTCAGGTACAGATTATATATTACAGTACCAAAATGATGAGGCGGCATTCTATCAATACATGGGTAATCCCTCTGGACGAAAGGCTGCACAGTTCCGTGCATTTTTGCGGTTGGATTCTTCTTCAGATGTCACAAGTTATGCTTTGCCTCGTGCCAACGAAGGGGAGGGCATCGAGTTCGTCAAAGACGAAGAACTACCCGCGGGTATCTACTCTATCGATGGCAACAGCTTGACTAAGTTCCAGAAGGGAATGAACGTGATTATTTATGAGGATGGCACATCCCTTAAAGTATTCGTCAAATAATTATTCACTTTGAAAAGATACACGTTATGAAAAAGATATATTATACCCCGCTGTTTAGCGTCAATCGTTTTGAATCCATCGAGATTATTTCCACTTCGGGCAACCCCAAGATAACGAATACCCCAGCTGATGATGGCGTGCAATACGGCAAACATCGCAACGGGATTTGGGATGAAGACGAATAACATAAGACAAGCCTTGGCCAGAATTGACCAAGGCTTGTTTATTGGTAACTATTTGCTGTTGGCTCGAATGGAACAAAAGGAAACCTTTATTGTTCGTTTGAACTTATTGTACCATTCTGCATCTTTTTCATATATGCACGAGGGGAATCACCCTTGACTTCACGGAACTTACGGAAGAACGACTTTTCGGAAAGGAATCCGGATTCGTTGGCCACATTCTCAAGCGACATCAGCGGATGTTCCTTCATCAATGCGATGGCGTAATCGATGCGCTTGCGGTTAATGTAACTAGTGAACGAGAAGCCGTACATGGTATTGATCGCTCTCGAAACGTAGAGGCGATTGGTTGCGAGTTCTTTGGCCACATCCCGGATGGTCAGCTCAGGGTTCCTGAATAATCGTCCATCATTCATGATGTCTTCGATTCGTTGTATCAAGTCATCCATAGTAATAAGAGAATCTATGAGATTGAGAAGAGGTTTTAGTTATTGTATCTACATAAATATTGTGGTTGCAAAAATATCCTTTATTTGTGTAATTACCAAATCCAAACAGCAATATTTTTCAATCTTAACACTAATTAACAAATGGGGGGGGTAAAATTGGGGTTTGGAAGGTGTAGAATAGAGGTTAAGTGCTTTTAGAATGAGGTTAAAAGCGTGTTATACTTTGCAATGAGCAGCTATAGGTATTGTTAATTCGCTCTAATTTTTTCCATAAAAGAAAGATTTCAGACGAAAAAATTTGGAATATGAACTTTTTTCATTAACTTTGCCGCGTACATTTATTAATTATATTGCAATACTAAAACTAACACAAATGAAGAAGACAATCCTTTTTGCCGTTGGCTGTTTGCTGTTGGCTACCGGCTGTGAGAAACAAAAACAGACGATTCCCGCCATTCCAAGAGATGCAGAACTGGAAGCAAAGATTGAGAAGAAACTGGCCGCCATGACGCTCGATGAGAAGATTGGTCAGATGCTCGAACTCAACCTTGATGTGCTGGGCGGCATGCGTTTTGAGAATGCGAAGGTCGATCGCGAGAAGCTTCGTCGCACGTTGTTGCAGTTCGGACAGGACGCCAAGGCTGTCGATGAGATGGTCAAACTTAGTGACGAAGAGATCATGCAGCGATTGGGCGGCTATGGCATCGACATTTACACGCACGACACCAAGCGCTCGTGGGAACTCAATGAGACCGTGCTCGACACCACCATCAGCAAGTGGAAGGTTGGTTCGGTGCTCAATGCTCCAGGCAAGGCAGGTACCATTGAGCAATGGCAGCGCTGGATTCCACAGATTCAGGAGAAGTCGATGGAGTACCTCGGCATCCCCGATATCTACGGTCTCGACAACAACCACGGCGTGACCTACGTACAGGGCGGTACCCTCTTCCCACAACCTATAAACCTTGGTGCCTCGTTCAATATCGCCTTGGCTAAGGAAATGGCCGAAATAACTGCCTACGAGAGCCGTGCAGCCAATTGTCCCTGGGTGTATAATCCGGTGCTTGACCTTGGTCGTGACCCCCGCTGGTCGCGTATCTGGGAAAGCTTTGGCGAGGATGCCATCGTCAATTCGCGCATGGTTGAAGCCGAGATTGCCGGCTATCAAGGCGACGACCCCAATCACCTCGGCAAGTACCATGTGGCAACGAGCGTGAAGCATTACTTCGCTTATGGAGCTCCCTTCACCGGCAAGGACCGCACACCGGCATACCTCTCCCCTGCTATGCTGCGCGAGAAGTATTTCGAACCCTTCAAGAATGCCATCAAGGCAGGTGCATTAACCATCATGGTGAACTCGGCATCTATCAATGGCGTGCCCGTTCATGCCAGCTACAAGTACCTTACCCAATGGTTGAAGGAAGACCTGCAATGGGATGGCATGATTGTTACCGACTGGGCCGACATCAACAACCTCTATCAGCGCGAGAAGGTCGCCACCGACAAGAAGGATGCCATCCGTATCGCCATCAATGCCGGTGTCGATATGAGCATGGACCCCTATAGCGTGGAGTTCTGCGTCCTGCTCAAGGAACTGGTTGAAGAAGGCAAGGTGCCCATGTCGCGTATCGACGATGCTGCCCGTCGCGTGCTTCGCGTGAAGTATCGCTTGGGTCTGTTCGAGAATCCCAACACCGGAGGCGAAGGCTATGAGAAGTTCGGCTGTGACGAGTTTGCAGCTGCGGCTTTGCGTTCGGCTGAAGAAGGTGAAATTCTGCTCAAGAACGAAGACGGTATCCTTCCGCTCAAGAAGGGTGTGCGTATTCTGCTCACTGGTCCCAATGCCAACCAGATGCGTTGCCTCAATGGCGGATGGAGCTATACCTGGCAGGGTTCGAACATCGAGGAAATGGCCGAGAAGTACAACACCATCTACGAGGCATTCTGCAACAAGTTCGGTGCAAAGAACGTCATCCTTGAGAAGGGTGTCGAATACAACGAGGCTGGTGCCTACTATGACGAACTTCCACCACGCATCGAGAAGGCTGTAGCTGCTGCACGTGGCGTTGATGTCATCGTGGCTTGCATCGGCGAGAATAGTTATTGCGAGACTCCTGGTAACCTCACCGACCTTTGGCTGAGCGAGAACCAGCGCAACCTAGTGAAGGCTTTGGCTAAGACTGGTAAGCCGATCATCCTTGTACTGAACGAAGGCCGTCCACGCCTGATTGCCGACATCGAGCCTTTGGCAAAGGGCGTCATCGACATTCTGCTCCCAGGTAACTATGGTGCCGATGCCCTTGCTAACCTGATGGCTGGCGATGCCAACTTCTCGGCTAAGCTGCCATACACCTATCCACGTGAAATCAATTCGCTGGCCAACTATGACTACAAGGTGAGCGAAGAGGTGGGAACCATGGCTGGTGCCTACAACTATGATGCGAAGGTTTCGCTGCAATGGCCATTCGGTTATGGTTTGAGTTACACCACGTTCGAGTACAGCAACCTGAAGGTGGATAAGACGGACTTCAACGAGAATGATGTGCTGACTGTCACTGTCGATGTGAAGAACACCGGTTCGGTGGCCGGCAAGGAGCCAGTCCTCCTCTACTCGAGCGATGTGGTAGCAAGCATTGTGCCCGACAATCGTCGTCTGCGTTGCTTCGACAAGGTGGACCTGACGCCTGGTGAGACCAAGACTGTCACCTTCAAGCTCCCCGCCAAGGACCTCGCTTTCGTCAACGAAGATGGCAAGTGGACACTCGAAGCTGGTGAGTTTATCCTCAAGGTGGGCATGCAGACCCAAAGCGTCAACTGCACTTCCACCAAGATTTGGGACGAACCGAACATTTAAGTTAAGAATTATCTAAGTTATCGGAGTATTCCGAGTAATCTGTATACTCTGAGTACTCCGATAATACTATTTATTTATCAATGAAAAGGAATCTAATTCTCGTCCTGTTGGGACTCGTTTCCCTCACGCTTATGGTGATGTGTATCACCTTAGTATCTGTCAATAAAACGGGAAGAGCCAATGATGGTAACACCTCGAGGCTTTCGGCGTCTTCCAATAACCTGCAGCCCTTCGACGTGATGGAGGACTTCGAGTGCAATCCGTTCAAGATTTTCGGCAATCAGTTGTTGCTTTGTGCAGGCGATTCGAACAAGAGCAATGCGATGACCATCGGTTGGGGTGCCATAGGCAACATCTGGGGAATGCAACGCCCTGTGGTGACGGTTTATGTGGCACCTGGTCGCTATACTTGGGAATTTATGGAGAACTATCGTTATTTCACTGTGATGCACTTTCCCGATATGAAAGTCTATGACTATATGGGACGCAATAGTGGACGCGATGGCGACAAGGCCGCTGCGCTCGGCTTGCATGTGGCATATACGAAAAACGGTACTCCTTATTACGAGGAGGCAGATATGGTGCTGGAGTGCGCCATCATGTATGGAGGCCAGTTCCAGCCAAGTCTTTTCCGAAACGATGTGCCTCGCGAGATGTATGCCAACTTCTCTGCAGGCGTTCATTATCAGTATATCGGCGATGTGGTCGGCGCTTGGAAGAAGTAAAACCATAATATGACTATTGTAACTATATTAATTATTGTGACTATATTGGCTTTTAAGATGAATTAAATGAATAAAAAACTAATCATTCTTATTGCGCTTTGCCTTTTTGCGTCAGCTCAAGCTAGAGTTGATATTCAGCAAGTGGAAGGCTGGTTCGAATCGGGCTATGTGACATGGACGGGACCGACTGATGCAGTGAACTACGAAGTTTATGTAAAGGCTAAGGCTGCAGACGACTGGACACAGCTCGATAAGGAGCTTGTGCGCCAATATCCTTCCTACTATCGTGCCGATGCCGTGGGGCTGGCCGAGGGAGAGTATCAGTTCATGATAGTTCCTGTTGGAGCGATGAGCGATAAGACCAGTGAGGTTACCGAATCCTTTGTGGTGGCAGCTCACGATCGTTCAGGCTTTGCGCATGTGGGTATGGACGAAGGCATTGGTGCATACAAGAACGATGGCACATTGAAGGATGGCGCCAAGGTGATCTATGTCTGGGCAGACAATGCGAAGACGGTGAGCACCGATGTGAAGACCTCGTCGTCGAAATACACTACGGCCAAGGGCCTGCAGGACATCATCTACTATTATCAGAAAGGCTACGAGACTACGCCTCTTGCCATCCGTGTGATTGGAACCATCAAGGCTGATGATATGGATCGCTTCGACTCAACGGGTGAAGGTCTGCAAGTGAAGGGCAAGAATGAATACAGCGATATGCCAATTACCATTGAGGGCGTTGGCGACGATGCTGCGTTTCATGGCTTCGGTATGCTGGTACGCAACTGTCGTGGTACGGAGGTTCGAAACCTCGGCATCATGTGGTGCATGGACGATGCCATCTCGCTCGACACGGGCAATTCCAACATTTGGATACACAACAACGACTTTTTCTACGGCAAGCCGGGCAGCGATGCTGATCAGGCAAAAGGTGATGGTACCGTGGATATCAAGGGTCAGTCGAAGAATATCACCGTCTCCTACAATCATTTCTTCGATACCGGCAAGTCGAGCCTCGGCGGCATGAAGAGCGAAACGACGGCCTGCTGGCATACCTATCACCACAATTGGTTCGATCACAGCGACTCGCGTCATCCACGCATTCGCACGATGTTCTTCCATATCTATAACAACTATTTCGATGGCGTGTCGAAGTACGGCGTGGGTATGACGATGGGCGGTTCAGCCTTTGTCGAAAACAACTATTTCCGCAATTGCAAGTACCCGATGCTCATTTCGAAGCAGGGAACAGATGCTGAAGGAAGTGGCACTTTTTCGGGCGAGAATGGTGGCGTGATCAAGGCCTTCAACAACGAGATCGTCAATCCCCGAAAAGTCCAGTATTACGATGGTAGTCAAACCAATGGACGCTGGGATGCCGTGCTCGTTGCCAATCGCTCAGACGAAGTGACTGCCAATGCCTATACAGGAGGTTCCTCCTATAATAATGAGGCTGATGCGGCAGCTCGGACATCGTATATCGAAAACAAGATGGATACTCCTGCTGATGTCCCCGCAATTGTGCGTGGAAAGCTTGGTGCAGGTCGTATGAATCATGGAGACTTCAAGTGGACCTTCAACAACTCGAAGCAGGACGAGAACTACGATATTATCGCAGAACTTAAGACGGCTTTACTTAATTACAAGAGCACGTTGGTTGGCTTTGCCGATGGCACTCCTATTCGCAATGGTGGAGCAGCAGAATACGTCAATGGTGGCGATGGCGTAGGCATGGATCAAGCCGATAATGATGCATACGTTCCCTCATGGGCAGGAGGTGGAGGCACTACCCCACCCGTCGATAGTGAAGCTTATATCGCCAGCGACAAAGGAGACGGCACTTACGATTACTTCTGGTTCAATGCCGACAATGAAGAGACTGTAAATGCTTACTTGTCGTCGGGAATTATCATGTTGGATGCCGACAGCAAGTTCCAAACCACTTCGAACGTAGCAGGTAGTGACGGCACGGTCTATTCCGATAAGGTGGGTTCCATTCAACTTGCCAAGGGCACAGGCACGATGAACGTCTATTGTCCCGATGGCATCACGTCGGTCGATTATTACCTGGCGCGTACAGGTTCGTTCAAGGGCAAGTTGCTCGTAAGTGACGATGGCACTAACTTCACGGAGTTTACCGAATACAGCGGCAGCAAGGGCGTATTGCAGTTCAGCATCACGTTCGATACGCCTTCAAAGTATGTTCAACTTACCAACACGGCTACGGGCTCCCTACATGTGCAAGGGATCATCGTCATGCGCGTGAAGGGCGACGATGCGATACAAAAGGTTCATGTTGACTCCTCCCCCGATGGCATTGCTTATGATCTGATGGGAAGGAGGGTTCGTCCTGAGCAGCGCGGAGTGCACGTTAGCAACGGGCGCTTGTTACTCGTGAAGTGATGTTTATAGTCTTTTCGCTGTGCAAATAAAACTGACTCCATTCGCCTTGCAGAGTATGGCCAAAGGGAGGAAGATACGATGGTCGTATCGATAGAGAGTAATCACATTTTCACAGAGACTCAAACCATCGTTCAAGGCCAACGATATGGAATCATATTTCTTTTCTTTGAAAATCACGTCGAGCTGCCACCTATAATCAATTCTGTAAATAGGCAATCGATACTCCCAATATGCATGTCTTTGGGCATTGTATTCAATCCTCTCAATATCCTTCCATTCGATGTCATTGAGCAGGAAACCATTTTCCAACCGGTCGTATAATAGTTGATCGTTTTTCTTTACCAAGGTCTGATTCTCTTTCCGATGTGTATATAGGAAATATGTAACGGCTAAGTAAAAAACGAGACAAACTAATGGCCAAGCTGGGATAGTTTTCAGCTGAAAGACTTGCATATAGATGCCCCACGAACAGATGGTTACGAAGAGGGTAGAAATTGCAATCAGCGCGTCTTTAGCTACGAAATCATTGTTTTCGGGTATCCTCTCTGACATATGTATACCTTCCATATCGAACCATATCTTGGGATAATTAACGATGGAAATGATACAGCCATAGATGCCGTAAAGTGAGACGCATAAAAATGGCAAGCAACCGTTCCATACCTTGTTAATGTATGAATGAGTGAGAATAATAGCGATGAGAGAAACTGAAATGATAATGCTTATCAAGAGCAATTCGACATTCCTCCTCAAAAATCTGTGCAACGGAAGGCGGAGTTGTGTGCTTTCGGCACAAGACATATCGACACCGAAGACTCGCCCGTTCTTGATTCGTACCCCTTTCATCTTTTTCCTTCGCGTATAGACACGAGGAATGGTGCCATAAGCGATATAGCCGACAAGGAGGACTAATATGAGGATAATCAGTTTTCCTATCATAATCTTACGATTTAAGATAATTCCAGAATTCCAATAACTATATTTCCTTCTCTTTCAATTGTAGATTGAACTGTATCCCATGTGCTTTGCAAAGAATAGCTAATGGGATAAAGATGCTATTGTCATGTTGTTTAGAAAAGAAAAGTCTTTGGCATAAGTTGAAACTACTATCGAGCGATATATAATAATGAGCATCTTTATGCCCTGGTAACACAATTCTCAGAAAGTGACTGTAAAAATGATTGCCCTTGTTTTTTTTGATCCTATCAATATCTTTTAAAATGAAAGCATAAATTAAATAACGAAGACTTACAATATATTCAATTCTCTTGATTTCATTCCATTGGAGAGATTTTGGCAATGATTTTTCCCTTTTGTTTCCACTATTCTTATCGACATCACAGAGTCTGAAATACATGATATATGGAATGAAACCTAAAAACGTTCCTACAATTTGAAAGATTCCAAGACTTATTCCTGCTAAATGGATGTTTTTTGTTTTGTTTAGTTTATATAGGATGATGAAATCGGTGATAAGAAAGAAATGGATATAAAGGATTGGGACGTAGTTTTTGATATTTAATTTATGGTTTATGCAATAGTATAAATATCCCATCAGACCAATAAAAACTACATTGATAACAATAAACGTGGTCCACTTGAGTATGGTGAATTGTGAAGCATCTGAATCGTTACTATAAATCCCATCCCTATTTACTCTAATTGTGGTAAACGTGAATTGTTTAAGGGTTGTGAAGAAGACAAGCCAGAGACAAAGAAATAATACAAGAATGTTGAATATGCAAAAAGAATTAATACTTGAATTTTCAATTTTCACCAACAGTATATCAGCGTTATCCGAAAGAGCGAGCCTATCAAAAAAATAGATTATTATATGATAGATCATGTATGCACTAAGAATCAGGAATAAGAATAATAATTCTCCGTACATAGAAGAATATTTCTTCAAGGGAAAGTGTAGCTCAACGTTCTCGGCATGGGAGATGTCCACACCATTTACTTGCCCGTTCTTGATGCTCACGCCCCTTAGCACCTTCTTTCGAATGTAGATTCGAGAGAGGATGCTGTAAGCGATATAGCCGACAAGGAGGACTAATATGAGGATTATGTTTTTTCCTGGCATAAAAATCTGTGTTAATCTGTTCTTATCCGTATGACACTAATCGAAATATCGTCACTTGAAATCCTTCTCAAGGAAATAGACAGGTTGCGAGAAGAATAGGGTCTTACCCTTCTCTTTCTTTTCGAGCAAATAATCGACAAAGACGTTTTCGTCGGCACGCCATAGGATCTTGTAATATTTTGTACCGTCAAATTTATCCTCTGCTTTTTCCGATTCGTCCTTGCCACCCAAATTGCTCAGGCTGTCGGCGCTCTTGGTTATCATTCGCGCGAGCTGCTGGCATTTGAGGAAATAGAGTCCTGCAATAGGATTTCCAAGATTGTCGGCACTAATACCTGCGAAAAAGTTGGCAGCAATGCTCGCCGGATGCTTCTTGAGCGTCTCTTCGCAGGCATGTAGCAGCTCTTGGAATTTCCCATTCTGTGCAAGGCTGTCAGCATTGATATCCCAAAGCTGCGTGCTGGTACATTCCGGAGTGAGCGCATGCCCGAAGTAAAGGATGCTGAGGTCTCGCAGGCTCATGCCTGCTTCGCCAGCTTGGAACTTTCTTTCGATGACGCGATATTCATCCTCATGTGTTTCCATATATTCCTTGATTTCATCAAAATCGACCGTGACAGTTTCAAACGAACCAAGGATATATTCAGCTGTTTGCGTATAAAAATCATTGAGGGCAACGGCCTTGTCGCAATATTCCCTGGCCTTCGCTTCATTACCGGTTTCTGCATAAAGCTGCGCCAAGGAGATGATGCATTGATCTTCGTCGGGACGCTCTTTTTCCAACGCAAGAAATTCTTCGATCGCCTGTTCCTGCTTACCCAATATCGCCAGTGCCGAGGCATGGTTCATTCGGAACGCGAACGATTGGGGATAGACGGCAATCAGCTTGTCAAGGAAGGTCAATGCTCGGGTGTAATCGTCTGATTGGAAAAAATAGGGAATCATTGTACACATGTTATCCTCAAAACTCTCAAATCCTCCTTCATAAGGCTTGTTTTGCTTGCCAATCCAATTCCCATTGATTGTTTGGGAATGGTCGATGATTTGCAGAAGGCAATCGAGCGCCTTTTCGTTCTGGCCTAACAAAAGGCAGCAAAGTGCTTTGTATGAACGGAAATCCAGGCGATTGGGGTACTTGGGGACAGCTTCTTCGGCAAGTTGTATTGCTCTTTCGAAAAAAGAAGGATTGATTTCGCCCTGAAGATCCCGTCCAGCCTTCATTAAGTTGAAAATGATTTTTGTTCGAATAAGGTCAGGATCATCTGAGGTTACCTTTTCCCAATCTTCGATAAGGACACGAATTTCAGTTGTGTCAGGTTCTTCAGCGTTCGTGATTTTGTCGTATCGGTCGTAAAACTGTTCAATCGATTCCGATTGCGCCATGGCGAAAGTCGCCATCGACAGTGCGGCGATAGTGAGTAATGATTTGATGTGATTCATAATAGTAATATTTTAGTTAGTTTTCCGTTGCAAAGATAAGGAATTGTGGGATATGTTCCAAATTTTTTGTAGAGAAAAAATACATGCTACCGACGAAATACACATTTTCACCGATGAAATGCATACGGCTTTTTGACGATAAGATTTTTTGAGGTTATTTTTGAAAATAATCGTGAAAAAATTTGGAGGTATTCGAGAAACTCTCTATCTTTGCCATGCAATTACTAACCAAAACATTTATATTATGAAACGGGTTTTATTCATTTTACTGCTGGCGATTGCCACAACTGTTGGGTACTCACAGACCTTAAAGGAAAGACTTGCCTCCTTCGACAACTCTGTTTTTGTGGAAAAGGTAATGGAGCTGGACAGTCTTAGCCTTGAACATTTCTACAATAAGGAATATGATGAGGCTTTGGATGCCGCACAGAAAGAGTTGGATGCGTTGCAGAAGGCATTTGGTGCCGACGACACGATTTGCGTGAATGTGCTGGCTTTCATCAGCCGATGCTACTTCCGTCAGGGAGCCGCCAAGAAGGCACTGGAGTATGGCTTGAAGTCTGCAGAGCTCTATGGCGAGAAATGCAGCAGGGAGAATATCGCTTATGCCAATCTCATCGACAACGTCGCACTCTATTACACTACGCTTGAAGATTACGAGAACGCCGAGAAGTACAGCGACGAGGCCGTGCGCATCCATAACAAGTACTTTGTGAACGACAAGGAGATGGGAGGTGTGCTTGCCCATGCTGCCGAAATCAAGTCTATTCTGGGCAAAATCGACGAGGCTGTGCCCTTGCAGGAACATGCTCTAAGTGTGATTGAGAATGACGAAGGCAATCATTCCGATCATTACCTCAATGAGCTGAAATATATGAAGAGGTACTATACCGAAGCTGGAAACAAAGAGAAGGCCGACGAAACAGATGCGCTCCTTGAACAGTTGCAGGAGGAAAGGAAGCATGGATATGTGCCTCCGCTCGTGGAATTCAATACTCCCGAAAAGTGCCGCGAGCACAATGAGGACGCCTACTATTGCAGCCTCTATTACCTCAATCATTATCTCGATGCTCCTAAGATGTCTCAGGCAGCAATGTATATTTTTAATTGGACAAAGAATGCACCCGATGTGAACGTGTTTTTTGGAGACCCAGAAACCAAATGGCTTGGTGACAAGAATTTACCTTTCATGATTGCCTATTTGGCTGCCTGCACCAAATTTGCATTGACACACGATCCGGTAGATGAAGAAGATCAATATATAATGGCTTATGCCGATTTGCTCAATTACTATGACGTGAACAAGAAGAAGGGGCTGACTGAAGAAATTGAAGCCTTTGAGGAGTATCTTAAACTATTTAAAAAGAAACCCGAGAAAATGTTCGATAAGATACGTAGTGGTTTCGCTCCAGCCAAGAAGGCGATTGAAAACGGTGAACTCGATGAATTGAAAAAAGCTAAAGCAGAAGAAGATGCCAAAACAACGATGCCAGCTCAATGAGCCGGCATCGTTTAGTATATGCTTTTTCACACAAATCCCAAAAAATTGCATGGAAATTTGGAAATATTGAGATTTGTGTGTATATTTGCACCCAAAATTTTTATGATTTATGAAAAACCTTGTAACGCCTGAGCAGTCGTTGAAGTATAAGAAAATCAAGCAAACTATCCTGCATGCCACGATAGGCATCATCGCGTTCAACGTGGTGGGGCTGCTAGCCTTCTACCCTGCTCTTCCCGAGAGATTAGTGAAACAAGTTTATGCGAATGGCTCACAGTCCTTCGAAACTAAAGCTAACCTTTGGTTCTTCGTGTTCGTGGAGATATTCTTTGCCGCACTCTGTTACTACTACAGCAGCGATCGTCGAGCCGCTCGCCACAATAAGGAGCAGCAGCTCACCAAATTGCAGGAGCGTCAGAACCTCGTCATTCAAGCTCTTGGTCTCATTATCGTCCTCTTCACCTTCGGTTATATTCTGCTATTGGTTGTGCGAAACCTTGGATAAAGTTGCAGACATTTTCCCACAAATTGAGCTTTTTTTCCTCGATGCAAAGTCATGTTTCCAAATTTTGTGAGAAACGGTCTATCGGCCAAATATGAGTTCTGCAAATCCGCAGATTCCATACTTTGAGCCGATGGGAACATTAGCGAATATGCTTTTTATATCCCTATTAGTTAGGTAATTATCAAAGATTGTAAAAAAAGAATTTATTAAGTAATATGTATCTTGTCAATCAACGGGCCCATGCCTACCATCGAAAGAAACTCATCCGCCAATTGTTGGCCGATGGCTACAAGATGGGACAAGTGCCTGAATCCACCCAAGATGAGCCCTACGCGTTATTCAATGGTCCGAGCGTCGATAGCTGGGAATTGGAAAATGATTTGAAGCGTTTCCACACGGGTGAAGCGTGGTATCGCGTTGAGCATTTCGCTACCGAAGTCAGTTTTCTTGGCACAAAAGCTTTCCACCATTATTGGCCTGACAGCCCGAAACCCGAAGGTTCTCATTCGCTCGAATATGCCCGTGAGCATTTCTTTGATTGGCTCATTGCAGGCCGAGAATTCCAATATTTATATGAAAGCCGACCGTTATATTGCACGTGCCAACTCATTGACTATACGAATACGCAGTTCAATGCCTTGCACGTCTTCGAAGCTTGGCCTGGTTGCCAAAATAATGGTTTCGCTTGGGACCTGGTCATCACCATCAATCATCTGCCCCTTATCGGAGTGGTTTATGGCGATACAGGCCGTCTGCTCGAAACTGCACAGAAGGCACTCGCTGAAATCGAGAACGACAAGGTCTTTGGCACCTATATCCAATTTCTTGTAGTCACCGATGGACATAACACCTACATTGGTTCGCCCGACGATGATGCCATGGCTTTCTGCAAATGGAATGACCTTCATGACGACATTCTCAGTCCTTCGAAGATATACGATTTTATTTATTACGGTGTACGCCCAGGTTTCGTTGAGGATAGTTTTGCCACGTTTGTAGCCGATGCCCAGCAATTCGAAATGGTGCGTCAAATCAATGAATTCCTGAAGAAATCGAAGCGGGAAGGATTATCCGTCGAGCGTCAATGTGTAGGCTACGTACTTGCCCCCTCCACGGCAAACAACTTGCGTCACCCCTCTCCTTTCGGATGGATGGGAGCCGTGCGCCAGATGGTGTTCGAACAGAATGTCCTGCTGTGCATAGGTGAAGAACTGATTAATGTCTCTCAAGCCGAAGACATCAGGGACGATACCGAATATGCCTTGCTCGACGAAGAGATGACCGATCTCGAATGTGCCCAGCTGATGCTCAATCATCCTAAGGCCTATTACGTTCGCTTCCTCGATCGTCCTGCCGGCCCATACCTTGTCGATACAAACCTTTTCGGCAATCCGATTTGTAAGTTTGACTTTCCCATCGAAACCCTTGAGTATGAATCAGGAGCAAGTTAATAATAAGTACGTGCAGGATTCGGACGAATGGAAGCGTATCGGGAATATACTGAGGTCGATTCGTAGTCGTGTGGATTTGTTTTTACCTTTAGTCAAGAATCAGGCACCTGCCAAAGATCTGTACTATCATCTCGGTAAAGCTGTCGATTGTTGGGTAGAAGTTGGCGGCTTGAAGCAGCCCGAACCCCAGTTGCAACCAATTGCCGAAGAGTCACAGCCGGAAGGTCAGAAGGGGAAACGTGGTCCGAAACAAGATGGATTCCTCCTCCCTGATGTTGACCGAAAGTCCTTTATCCTCACTCTTCGCAAACTTATCGAAAAGCGGTACATTGCGAAAGGCAAGTATGGAATGATGGTCGTGGGTCGAGAGAAACTGAACGAAATAGAGCCTTCGAAGTACTTTGCATGCCTCTATTCGGTGCTTATCGAGTTCGGAAAAGCAGAAAAAGATGCTACGCCGAAGGGTTTTGAGCGACTTATCAAGGAAGCGGTCGCTGACTCGTCTTTGAGCCAGACCTTCAAGCTCCATTACACATCGTACAATAATATGATCAACGGATGGATGAAACTTTGCAATAAAGAGGTCATCGACACGCTTAATGGGCGGCAAAGGTTGCTCATTTATGATATTGAACCCGAAGAATGCAATGGTTCGAAAGCCCGAATGATACGTTTAGAGTGGGTCGGTCTATGCAGTTTTGTGGAAGACAATGCTCGAAATGATGGGCTATTGCCCCCAATATCACCAGTTTAGCTTCCATCCCATGCGGTCGCGCGGTCGCGGTCGTCGGTCGAATTGCTCACCCGTAGTGGTGCAGACATGCATAAGAGAAGAAAGATAATAAGAAGAATTTAAAAAATTTTTAATCTATTCTCTTATATTATTCCCTCTCTCTATCCGATACCCTCACTCTTTCGACCTTTCGACCGCGACCGTTCGACCACCCCGACCGCAACACACCTGCTACCAACAATTGTCGAACACGATTGCCGTCGCTAACAGTTTCCCCTCATTTTGCGCTAATAATTTATTCGCCAGCACTAACAAATTAAAAAAAAAATTGTTAGTGCTGGTTGTATAATTTTTTATGTGTACCTTTGCACTTGCAAATCGAAGAAGTCAAGTTCTAGAGATGATTTTGAGAGATGCTTGAGAGTAATTTTCTTATAATATTCATTTAAATTAATTATTTATGTTACAAAGAAACTGTTTTGACTATGTTGAAAAAGTCACTTACTCCCAGGGATGCAAGATCTGTACCCGGGAAGATTTCGAGAGAATGCTCGACGATGGCAACGTCAAACGCAACTGCGAAAGTGTGGCAGCCATCAGAGACAAGGAGACACCCGACATGACCGATGAGGAACGCAAAAACCTGAAGGAAACTGCTAATCTGATCAAGAAAGAAAATAAGGCTATCGTCTTCCATGGTCATTCGGAGACCGGACAGCGAAAGAACGAATGCATGACACCGAGTCCCTGGTGCTGCATGGACATCGACAATGTGGACGACCCACGCGAATGTTTCGAGAGGATACGTCCTGCACTCGAAGGCATGAATTGCCCACTCGCTTTCATTAGCCCTTCCAACCGAGGATTCAAGTTCCTGCTGCCAATGGTTGAAGGTATGGACCGCAAGGAAGTACAAAAGTATTTCGCCGATGTGCTGCATCTGCCGAGCTACGACTCCACACCCGACCTTGCACGATGCTGCTTCATGGTGCCACGTGCCAACCTCCTCCTCTACAAGCCCGACGAGCTCTTCGCTCCTGAAGTGGAGTTGCTTCCCAATCCTTCCTGCCCAGGTGCTGTTGTGCCCTACGAGGAGATCGAACCCGTCATCGAGGACGCAGAGATCATCGAGGACAACATTGAGGAACCTACTGCCAAGACTGACCCCAATGCCGAGATCACCTATCACAGCATTCCATTGAGCCGCATTATCTCGACCTATTGGATTGTCAACAATGGTGGCAATACTCCGGTGAACGGCGAACGCAATGACCTGACCTACGAACTTGCATTGTCGGTGCGTCACATCTGCGACTACAATCGCGAAGTCATGCTGCGAGTCATTCCTCAATACGACGGCTTGCCCGATGCTGAGCGAATCGCTTGTATCGACAGCGCTTTGAAACGTCCACGTTCGAAAATGCCCGAGAAGATGCTCAAGACCCTCAACTTCCTTCGCAAGGAGGAGCGCGACAATTTGGAGTTCCAGCAAAGTCTGCTCGACATTGAGGAAGACTACAACTGCTATCACATCAATCAGATTATTACAGCCTTTGCCCAACCTTCGGCACATGTCAAAGGAATGCCTCGAAGTGAATATCGTTTGCTTCCCGCTGGATTACGCGAGACGCTCGAATCACTCCCTGACAACGTGGCTATGGTGGTGATTGTTGCAGTGGGCCCCATGATCGGTGTACTAGCAACCAATGTTCGTCTGAGGATTCGTGACGAAGAACCCAAGGCACTCTGTTTACAGAGCTATGTAATCGGTAATTCGGGTTCGGGCAAGTCACGCATCGACAAGGTGGACGAGTTGTGGATGAAGACATGGCGTGCAAAACAAGCCATCGAAATCGAAAAGGAGCGTGTCTTTGAGGAACAGCGTCGAGCCAAGCGCAATGCCAAGGACCAACCCAAGGACCCAAAGGCAAAAATACTCGAATTGTCGGCACGTACTTCCACTTCGATGGTGCTGATTCGACTTGAAAATGCCGATGGTGCTATGTGCTACACCTATGTGCAGGAAGTGGATATGGGCACGGCAAACGGAGGACAAACCTTCAACAAGGATCTTGGTGTCATCAGCCGTCAAGCTTTTGACGAAAGCAAGTATGACACTTCGTACATGAACACCGACACAGGCACTCGAAACATACCTCATGTACGATGGAACACCTTGAAGTGCGGCACTCCTGATGCCCTCTATCGCGCACAGAAAGGTTACCTCAATGGTGAAATCCAGCGCCTGGCCATTGGCAGCATGCCCGACAACACTTTTGCACCGTTCAAGTCGATGAAGCCTCGAAGCCAGAAGTCAATTGACCATATCATCGCCTATTCCTCACTCATCCAATTGATGCAAGGCGAAGTACGACTCCCGCTTCTCGAACAAGCTGGATTGGATTGGCTCGAACGCGTACGATTGGAATCTTTGCGTGAAGATGACGAAGTGAAAGCAGGATTACGTATGCGAATCCCTATCATTGCCGAACGTATCTGCTGCGGCTTGATGTTGGCACAATTTGCACGATGGTTGATGGCCCAGCTCGATGAACGAAAAGGCGAGTTGCCGAAGTGGGCAGGTGGCTGCAAGACCGCCGAACAGTATCTGATGACACACCCCGATGCTGTACCCGAACATCTTCCAAAGTTCCAGAACGTGGCTTGGTACACAATGATGAGTTGCCTCTGCGACTATCTGCATGAACAGATCTTGTTTTACTTCCGCTCCAGGATTACACGCAGCCGCGCTTCCGACGACTATATCGAGCCCCGCACCTATCGCACGGCAAATGACAGCATCTTCGACCAACTGCCAAAGGAGTTCGACGATTCCGACCTGATCAAGTGCAAGAATGGCAATAAGGAGGCCGCTCGTTCACTCCGTCGCCGCTGGATCAAACATGGCTTGATCAAGTTGGGCGAGTCACAAGGACACTACGTCAAGTGCAGCTAAGAAGTGAATAGACACTTTGTTCGAGGTTCCTTCAGTAATTGAATAATCTTTAATGTACCATGAATCGGTGATAAAAAATCGATTCATGGTACTTTCATTTCAATTTGAAGAAAAAAGAGGATGAAAATTTGGTAATGTAGATTTATGTTCATATCTTTGCAACGAAAATAGCAACAATATTTCTACTATGAAAACTATTTCGAAACGAAAGATTACCTTATGTCTTCTCTTGTCATTGATTGTCACGACTGGGCTTGAGGCACAGAATCGTAGTTTTGTTTTGTCGGAAGACAGTACACGCCACATTGGCGGTTCGACCGTAGTCATCGACCAGAAGAGGATGAACCGTGGTCTGATGACCAATTCCCTGCAAGCACTTACGGGACAGGCTGCTGGCTTGAATGTGCAGACATCGGGTGCCAATCGCATGGCAATGTTGAACAGTGTGCGTCTGCGTGGCACAACCTCGTTGACCGGTGGTAACGAACCGTTGGTAATCATCGATGGCGTCTATAGCAACCTTTCTGCCCTCTCGGGTATCTATCCTGCCGATATCGAGAGCTTCACCATCCTCAAGAATGCGGCCGAGACTGCTCCCTACGGCTCGCAGGGTGCTTCGGGTGTGATAGTGGTGACCACCAAGAAGGGGCAGGGTGCACAGTTCCACATTTCGTACGACGGCAACATCGGCTTCGAAGCAGCCTACAAGCAGCTCGACATGCTCGACGCTAACGAGTATGTGGCTACGGCGCGACAACTGCATAAGCCTTATGTGGATGGCGGCAACGACACCGACTTCCAGCGTGCCCTGCGCCGCACTGGCTTTGCACAGAACCATCATATCGCCTTCAGCGGTGGCAGCGACAAACAGCAGTATCGCGCCTCGTTGGCCTACATGGGCGAGAACACGGTGATCAGGAACAACGGGTACCACAATTTCGCTGCCAAGCTCGACGTGTCGCAACAGGCCTTCGACGACATTATGACCATTGATCTCGGCGTGGTGGGCAGCAGCCAGCGCAACAACGATATCTTCGACGAACAGAAACTATTCTATTCGGCAGCCTCACAGAACCCCACCTATCCCAATGGCCGCAATGCCAACGGTGGCTGGGACTGGAACATCAATGCCACACAGATCAACAATCCGCTGGCCTTGCTTGCCGAAGAGGACAAGGACAAGATCCTGACCTTCAACTCACACATCAAGCTCAACTATCGCATCGGCAAGGAATGGAATGTGACTGCCTTTGGTTCCTATTCGTTCATCTCGTCCGAGAACTCGCAGTTCAAGCCCACCTGGGTATGGGCACACGGACAGGCTGATCGCTCCGAGACCAAGACTGAAGCGTGGCTGGGCAACATCGCTGTCAACTGGACACATGATTGGGACGTGCATCACATTGCCGTGAAGCAGATGACCGAATATCAATCGCACACCATTACGGCCTTCAATGCTACGGTGAGGGGATTGAGCCATAACTCGGTGACCAACAATAATCTTGCGGCGGGCAGCATGCGGCAATATGGCGCCACGGGAAGCAGCTATTCGAACGATGCCCTGCTCTCGTTCCTGACTCAGGTCGATTACCGCCTGATGGACAAATATACGTTCACCGTAAATGCGCGTGTGGATGGCAGTTCGATGTTCGCCGACGACCACAAATGGGGACTCTTCCCCTCGCTTTCGGCTACATGGGATTTGCGCAAGGAATCTTTCTTCGAAGACTTTGATTGGCTCAGCCAGCTGAAGCTTCGTGCAGGTTCGGGCATCTCGGGTAACCTGGGTGGCATCACGGCCTACAACACCTTGGCTTTGCTATATCCTACTGGACTTGTGCCCTGGTACGGCAATTCAGTAGTTACCTACACACCGAAGACCAACCCCAATCCCGATCTGCATTGGGAACGTCGCAGCTCGTACAACATCGGTGCCGACATGGGCTTCTTCAAGAATCTGGTGGTGCTGACAGTCGAGTATTATCATTCGAAAACTCACGACATGCTTTATCTCTACGATGTGCCTGTGCCACCCTACACCTTCGACAAGATGCTTGCCAACCTGGGCCGTATGAGCAACAAGGGCTTCGAGATGGGAATCGGCTACACGCCAATTCATAAGCGCGACATGGAGCTCAACATCAACTTCAACATGTCGTACCAGAAGAACAAACTCATCTCGCTGAGCGGCAATTACAACGGCACTTATTTCTCGGCACCTGACATGTCGAGCATTGCAAGCCTGAATGGCGCTGGTTTCCATGGCGGCAACAACAACATCGTCTATCAGATTGTCGGACAACCGTTGGGTGTCTTCTATCTGCCCCACTGCCTGGGCTTGAAGACGGAGTTCGATGGGACTACATGCTACGAAATAGAGGATCTTGACGGCAACGGACGCATCAACATCGAGGACGGTGGCGACCGCTACATCGCTGGACAAGCCACCCCGAAATGGACCTTGGGTTCGAACATCAGCTTCCGATACTTCGACTTCGACATCTCGCTGCAGATGAACGGTGCCTTCGGACACAAGATCTACAATGGCACAAGCCTTTCGTATATGAACATGCGAGGCTTTCCCGACTACAATGTGCTGACCGATGCGCCCCAGTATAACATCTATGACCAGACGGCCACCGACTATTGGTTGGAGCGTGGCGACTACCTTAACTTCGACTACCTCACCGTGGGATATACATTCCCCGAGAAGTTGCTGACCCGTTACATTAACGCCCTGCGCCTGTCGCTTTCGATCAACAACCTGGCAACCATCACCGGCTACAGCGGTTTGACTCCGATGATCAACAGCTTTGCCGTGAACAGCACCATGGGCATCGACGACAAGCGTAGCTATCCTCCCTATCGTTCTTATAGCTTAGGGTTCAGCATTCAGTTCTGAATCAATTAACAATTAATAATTAACCAATAACAATTGATTGTTGTGAAACGATATTTTTTGATTCTTGTTACGACGATGGCAGGCATGACGCTGACATCTTGCCTCGATGAATATCCCAAAGGAGAGGTCGAGGAGGCCGATGCCTACACTTCGGTAGCATATATCGAACGCGATCTGGTGGGTGACCTTTATAATTATATAGGTGGCAGTAGTCCGAGCCATGGCCTGCAAGGTACGATACGTGGCGTCTATGACTGGAATTCAGTGACCACCGACGAGCAGATGATGCCTGTGCGTGGTGCCGACTGGGACGATGGTGGCTTCTGGAACCGACTCTACAATCACAAGTGGACGGCATCAGATGGCGAATTGAGCAGCACTTGGAAATACCTCTACGAGGTGATCTCGCGTTGCAATCGTTCGCTCTACTTCATCGACCGCTATCGTTATCGCCTGGTGCTTACCAACGAGCAATACGAGGCATTCACCGCCGAAGTGCGAGGACTACGTGCCATGTTCTATTTCTATACGATGGACATGTTTGGCAACATCCCGCTGGTGACCGACTACAATACTCCGGTGTCCGACATCCGCCAGAGCACCCGTAGCGAAGTCTTCCGCTTTATCTTCAACGAACTGCAAGAAGTGGCTCCTTACCTGAAGAATGAACGTAGCAACGAATTGGGCGACTATTACGGACGTTTTACCCGTCCTGCAGCGTATTTCCTTTTGGCCAAGCTTGCCCTGAATGCAGAGATCTATTGCGATGACGATTGGACCGATGGTATTCGTCCCGATGGCCGTAAACTCACCTTTATCGTTGATGATAAAGATCTTAATGCTTGGGAAACAGTCGTGTATTATTGTCAGGAGATCTATGACTTGGGTTATCGATTGGAGGAGTATTACGGCACGAACTTCTCCATTCACAACGAAGGCTCGAAGGAGAACATCTTTGTCATACCAATGGACAATACCCTCTACAACAATCGCTTCCATTATATCTTCCGCAGTCTTCATGCTGCTCATGGTGGAGCAATCGGTTGGGGCACCGAGAACGGTACGTGTGCAACTATCAGCACCATGAATGCCTACGGTATCATTGAAGATAATCCCAGCAGGCGTGATCCTGGAGAAATTGACTCACGGTACTATTTCAACTTCCATTCCGACACCGTGCTCGTCAAGGGTCAGAAGGTGAACGATGGCTACGGCAACGTACTGGTGTATCATCCACTCGAGGTAGCCGAAAACCTGACAGGCTCCCTCTTCGAACGCAATGGTGGAGCACGCATGGCAAAGTATGAGACCGACTTCACGGCATCGGAGGACGGCACATTGCAAAACAACGACATCGTACTGTTCCGCTATGCCGATGTGTTGTTGATGCAAGCCGAGGCCAAGGTGCGCAATGGTGGCAGCGGTCAGGAGGAGCTGGACCTTGTCCGCAGTCGTGTGCATGAAAAACTACGTGAAGCCACGCTAGACAACTTGCTCACCGAACGTCTGCTGGAACTTATGTGGGAAGGTTGGCGTCGCAACGACCTCATCCGTTTCGGCAAGTTCACCGAGCCCTACGATAACCGAATGAATGCAGTTGTGGACAACACGGGCTACACTACGGTCTTCCCTATTACGGGCGATGTGCTCAGCCTCAATCCGAATATGGTACAGAATCCCGGCTACTGATACTTTTCACTGATCGCTTCGCAAGTATTTTTATCACGAATTTGCGAATTAGAGAAAAAAAGTAACCCACTCGATTTTAGTTTATGTCGAGTGGGTATTTTTTAATAATATTCAGTTATCGTAAAGTGTAACCGCCCCAGTTGAACGAGATGGTAAGATTGAGGGCGGGAGTCCAACCAATATCGTCGTAGTAAGTCATGCTGAAATAGGGTTTGAGGCGGATGGCACGATAACCCACATCAGCCAGATCGTTCGAGAATGCCGAATTAATGTTGACGCGACGATTGAGGAAGATGTCGAACATCATACCTGCGCAAAGCGAGAAGCCATCCTTCTCGGGATTGTCACCTTCGTAATCCTTACCGAGCGGATGATTAAAGCCATTCGCACCGATGCCGATGTAGGGGTAGGTCTGGAAATGTGCGTTCTGTGCGGCAAGATAAGCGTAGGTCAGATACACCTGAAAGTAGTTAAGCGATTCTCCCTCATAGATCCAACCGTTATGAGTCCAGACATCCTGCTTGGCATCGCCACTGAACCCCAATGACAGGTCCATGCCCCAGAGGTGCCGGTTCCATCCCAATCCAAAGCCCAAATTGAACCCGAAGGTTTGTTTGTAATAGTCAGATATGGGGAACATGGAACTGGCTCCGACATAAAATTCGCCAGAGAAATGCTGTGTGGTATTGTCGAGCACCTGTACGGGATCGAAGTATGTGCGCTCAAGGTCGAGGGCAATGTCGGCAGCATAATAGGGTAGCTTTGTACCATCGGTGCCATTGCGGGTTTCTTCCCTTATCTCCCTGGCACGCTTGTCGAACTGGCGGCGATAGAATGAACGCAGCTGTTGGTAAGTGTAATCGGTATTCTTGTTCAGTTCGATGGTAGCACGACGGCTGTAGAGTTCCAGCATATCGAACAGCAGCTGATTGTACTGGAGCATGGCATCAGTCTTGAACTGCGGTAAGGTCCACGACTCCGTCTGGTCGAAGTAAGTGGTGAACTTGGGATAGGTATAGGTGGTGTTGCCTATCTTCTGCTTGCCTTGGCTATACTCTGTATTCCAAGAAAACATATTGATGGCGGTGTCACCTTTTGCTTCGCCCAGGAATTCATCCCAAGAAAGTTTTCCTGCATCCCAGGGACGCATAGACTGCTCAATACTTTGTGCCGAGAGTGTTGTGCCGAGCAACGAAGCGACAATCGTTGATGCGGCAATAGATATTCTCAAGATTGATTTCTTCATTTTGATGACTTTTGAATTAGGAAATTTTGATTAACAATAGTAGTTTATTTGATTTTTTGCGCCGCAAAGATACACTCTTATTTTGAATCTACAAAGAAAAACGGAGGAAATTTCTATTCCCCCGTTTCTTTTTCATTCGATTTGACCTTATTTGGCCTCCTTGCGTTCGTGTGTCAGCTTGAACGAAAGTGGCAACGTGAACTTCACTGGGACAGCCTTGCCATCGACTTTGCCTGGTTTCCAATTAGGCATGGCCTTTACGATACGCATGGCTTCTTCGGTGAGGACCGGATGAGGAGATTGCAGCTCTTCGACATTCGTGATACTACCATCCTTCTGTACGACGAACGAAAGCACTACGCGACCTTCGATGCTGTCGTTCTTCATCTGTTCGGGATATTTGATGTTTTGAATGATGAACTGCATCATGGCGTTCGGTCCACCGGGATACTCGGGCATTTCATCGACCTTATCGTAGGCAATATCGACGACAAATGCGCCTGTAGCCTGTTTGGGGTCCTCAAAATAGACTAACTTGCCTGTGGCAGTTGGAGCCGGGTCCTTTGATGTGACGATAATCACGCTTTTGGCATTGCCGACGTCATATTTGTCAGCATATTTGGCGATGGAGGCTTCGTCCTTCAAGACCTGGATGCTTTTAATCGACTCGGGGTTGAGATGGTCGATGCTTGTCACTCTTTTGCCATCTACGATGAATGCGATATCGTTCAAATCGTCATTTCGGATGGTAATTGCAGCTTGTGGAGCATTTTCTTCGCCTGGAATTTGGTTGTTTGCGAAAAACTCACTAACTTTGCACTCGGAAATCTCATTGGAGAGAGCCGATGCTTTCGGTGTTGACAACACGGCTACGCTGAGGGCAGCCACTGGCAGTGCAAGCAGATACTTGGCACGTGCCCACGGATTTGATTTTTTCTTTAGCATCATAGTGATACGTTTTTTAATTGAACTTTGGTGCAAGCTGTTGGTAATTGATTGCAGTCGGCTACCAGCA
Organism: Bacteroidales bacterium; assembly: GCA_017548545.1. Lineage (GTDB taxonomy): Bacteria > Bacteroidota > Bacteroidia > Bacteroidales > UBA3663 > Liminaster. The sequence continues at coordinate 45,279 of JAFYZW010000057.1, forward strand.
GCTTTTTTAATTAGTAGGAGTTGATATGATTTTGCATCTATGCCTTGATCCAATACCGCTTCGTCGGCCTCATATTCGTGAATGGCCTGCTGCTCCCGACGCATGAGCCAGATGGCAGGGTTGAACCATTGTAGGATGAGTGCAACTTCGGTGAGGATGAGGTCGAGCGTATGGTGATTGCGGATATGTCCCAATTCGTGTTTGAGGATGGCATCGCCGCTCTCGTCCATGTCTTCCTTATTGACCACAATGTAATGCATCCAGCTGAAAGGTGCATTCTTATCGTCGTGTAGTAGCAGCGTGTTTCCATCTTCGAGTGTTTGCCTCTCCCCTTTTCGAAGCATCCTTGCCAAGCTGATGTAGGAAACAAGGCTGCGGAGCGTGAAGAACACGATGCCGACTAGGTAAACGAGCATCGACACGGCAATGACCAGACGGGAGGAGGACATAGCTGATGCACCATCGTCTTTTGCCACAGTAGCCATGGTCATCAGATCGCCGATGTCAACGAGTCCTTCGCCATTGTCGTTGCCAACATGCAGTAAGGATTCTGCCAAGGGAAGGATGAAGCTAAGCAACAGCAGGCTGACCAGCGCCACACGATTGAAGCGATGGAAGGTCTCGCGGCTTAACAGCAGCTTGTAGAACAGATAATAGACAATCAGGAAGAATGCCGTCTTGAGGATATATACGAAGAATGTTCCCATAGTGTTCTTGTTGGGGTTTGAGAGTTTGAGGGGTTTGAGAGTTTGAGGGTTAGCCTTTATTACTTTTCTCCACCTGATCAATCAGTTCCTTGAGTTCCTCGACCGACACCTTCTCTTCGGTGACCAGTGCGGAGATGGCATTAACATACGACCCACGGAAGTAACGACTGATGACCGACGAGAGCGTGCGTTTGTGGTATTGCTCATCGCTGATCACAGCATAGTACTGATAGGACGTGCCGATGCTCTTATGTGCTACGTAGCCTTTCTCTTCGAGCGTGCGTACAACGGTAGATAGCGTATTGATATGCGGTTTGGGATCATCGTAGAAGGCAATCATCTCTTTGACGAATTGAGGTCCATACTGCCAGAAGATGTTCATGGCCTCTTCCTCTTTCGCGGTGAGTTCTTGTTTCATTTTTGCTCGTTTGTTTATGCTGTTTGACAAGGAAACAGTTGTTTCTTTCTGTTTGACGATGCAAATGAACTAAATAATTTAGTTTTGAACGAATAATTTTAGTTAATAATGATATTTTTCAACTAAATAATTTAGTTAAGGTTGTATTTTGTAAACTATATATGACAGATTCTGATTGATAAAGATAGAAAAACCCATCCGACGGGGTGTTGCCGGATGGGAATGATATGTAGAGAAGGAAAGATTTAAAATCAGAACAGATAAGATAATCACTTATTTCTTTGCAAGAGCCTTGTCGATGGCTTCCTTGATCTGTGTGCCACGGATGTTGCGGGCAAGGATAGTGCCATCGGGAGCAAGAAGCATGATGTGCGGGATGCCCGAAATGCCGTAAGTATTGACTGGAGAGTCTTCACTACGACCGCCTGTATAGATCACTGGCCAAGAGATGGGAAGTTCGCTCATTGCCTTTTGCGTATCTTCAATACTGTTTTCCGAAACTGCTATTCCTAAGAAGTTGACCTTGTTCTTGTACTCTTTGGCATACTTCGACAGATAGTTGTTGATTTCGCTACGGCAGGGACCACACCACGATGCCCAGAAATCGACGATGACTGGCTTACCCTTGCCGAGATAGTCGGAAAGCTTGGACTCCTTACCGTTCTTGGCATCTACACCTACAACCTCAATATATGGTTTACCTACAGCAGTCTTCTCCTCCTTCGCTTTCGTTTTGCAAATCTGTTGTAGCGTGGGATCGGCTGCATAAAGTGGATAGAGGGCAATCACGCTGTCAAGTTGAGCCTTGGTCATCTCGTAGGCCAGTTCTTCAAAGAACTTCAGACCCAATGGATTACCTGCATGCTTTTCCGCCGTTTCTCTGAAGATTGCCTTATAGATTGACATCAGGCTATCCTGATTGGCATTTTCGTCATCTAATTCCTTGATTATAGATATAATCTTATTACTGAGTTCTGTCATTTCGTCGTTGAGCGGAGTACCTGATACATCATGATTATCGATGTTTTGGCTGATGACACCTGGCTCAAGGATCAATTCATCGTAGAGCTTATTGCTGATAAACGTTGTAGCATTCTTTGGCGATTCAACTACACCTTCGAACTTGTAGGTGCCATCCTTCACCACATCAACACCCAAAGTGTCGGTGCCAGCGAGGAGATAAACGGTTTCACCATCGGCATCAGCGACAGTACCTTTGATGGTGTACGCATTGGGATTTGGTTTCGTACATGCGGCGAGTGCCAGTGCAGCAGCGGCTGCGAAAAGGATTTTTTTCATTTTGAAAAATTTTTAGTTATTGTTAGAAAAACTATTTTCGATTGCTGTATCGATCCATGATGACGGCAAGAAGGATGACAAGACCCTTGATGACCTGTTGCCAGAAAGGTGAGACGTTGAGGAGCACGAGGCTGTTGTTCAAGACGCCGATGATGAGCGCACCCACCACTGTGCCCCAGATGGAACCCTTGCCACCACTCAGCGAGGCGCCACCGATCACCACAGCGGCAATGGCATCGAGCTCATAGCCTGTGCCGGCATTGGGTTGGGCAGAATCGAGACGTGCAGTAACGAGCAATCCTGCCACAGCCGAGAGAACACCAGCTATCGTATAGACAAGGAAGATGACTTTGCCTGTTCGGATGCCGCTCAAAAGGCTTGCCTTCTCGTTACCGCCAATAGCGTAGATGTATCGTCCCGTTCGTGTCTTACTCATATAGAAGGCAAAGAATAGGATGATGACTAAAGCTATCCACACGGGCATCGGCACACCCAGGAACCACCCTGTGCCCATAACCTCAAAACCATGTCCAAGCTTCGTGATGGGGAATCCGCCTGTATAGAGCATCGTCAAGCCTCGCGCGATGGTCATCGTGCCCAATGTAGCCACAAAAGCCGGTACCCGGAAGTGTGTCACCAGAAAACCATTGAAGCCACCCAAGAGTCCACCCAGCAACAAAGCAGCAAAACATCCTCCCCAAAATGTAAACCCGACAAAGGTGTCGATGCTCGTCAGCTCAATGCCATCCCGCGTGAGACCTGCAGCAACCGCCCCTGTCAATGCCAGCACCGAACCTACCGACAAGTCAATGCCTCCCGTCAGGATGACGAGCGTCATACCCACTGAGATGCAGAGGTTGACCGATGTCTGTCGCAACACGTTGAACATATTGTCGGACGTAGCAAAGTTTTCGGATAGGAACGTCATGATGATGCACATCAGCAGGAGTGCGATGAGCGGCTTGACGACGGGTTTCTTGAGGAGTGTTTGGATGTTCATTGGGTTTATTGTAGCGGTTGGTTTGTGTTATCGGAGCAGCCAAGCTTGGCTGCAACAGGAACTATTCGCGGGGCAGTGCGGCTTTGAGGATGGCAGCTTCGGTGAACTGTTCGCGTAAGAACTCGGCACCTATCTCGCCTTCGCGCAGGGTGATAATACGATCGGAGACGGCCATGATCTCGGGCAGTTCCGACGACACGACTATGAGTGCCATGCCCTGTGCTGCCAGTTCGTCCATGTGCTTGTATATCTCATTTTTGGCAAGGATATCTATGCCTCGTGTGGGTTCGTCGAGGAAGATGACTTTAGGATTAGTCAGCAACCATTTTGCCAACACGATCTTCTGTTGATTACCACCGCTCAATTGTCCTGCCAGTTGTTCGAGCGAATACGACTTGATATCCAGACGCTGACGATAGTCTTCCGCGGTCTTCTCTTCCTTCCCTTGATCCAAAAGTCCCATCTTAAGGCAATCGGATAATGATGCCAGCGTGGTATTATGACAGACGTTCATATCAAGGACAAGGCCTGCTGTCTTCCTGTCTTCGGGAATCAATGCCATGCCGCATTTGACAGCATCCTCGGGGTGGCTGATTTCTGCCTTCTTGCCGCTAACCCATATATCTCCCGATGTTTCCTTGGGGTAAAGGCCGAATATGGTTTCGAAGAGCTCGGTGCGTCCTGCTCCCATAAGTCCATAGATACCCAGCACCTCTCCTGCCCTCACCTGTAGGTTGATGTTGCTGAGGATGTACTTGTCGGGGTGTATGGCATCTTTCAGACAAAGGCCGCGTGTTTCGAATACTATGTCTCCGTGTTCATGCTGTTGCTTGATAAAGAAGTCTTTTTTGTCGCGTCCCACCATCTTGCTCACGATATCGTCGATTGTAGTTTCAGCCATCGGCACTTCCTCGATGAACTTGCCATCGCGCATCACGGTGACATAATCGGCCAGTTGCTTCACTTCGTCCATCTTGTGCGAGATATAGATGATGCCTACACCCTGTTTTTTCAATTCGCGAATGAGATCGAAGAGCAGGATGGTTTCGCCTTCGGACAATGATGAGGTAGGTTCGTCCATAATCAGCACCTTGGCTTGGAGTGACAATGCCTTTGCAATCTCAACAATTTGCTGTTGGCCAACACGCAGGTCAATCATCAGCGTATGCGTATCAATATCGCAATGCAGACGCTGCAAGAGTTGCTTGGCCTCACGATGCATGCGGCGTTTATCTATAAGATGGAATGCGTTGAGCGGTTCGCGCCCCAGGAAGATATTCTCGGCAATATTGAGGTACGGAATAACATTCAACTCCTGGTGAATGATGGCAATGCCTTGTTGCTGTGCATCGGTAACCGATTGGAAGTGCTGCACAACGCCATCGACAAGCACTTCACCCTCGTAATCGGGATAAACACCCGCGAGGATGTTCATCAACGTGGATTTGCCTGCTCCATTCTCGCCTACCAATGCACATACTTTACCTGCCATGACACGCAGGTTGACATGGTCAAGAGCAAGAACACCGGGAAAGCGCTTGGTGATGTTGCGGGCTTCGAGGAAGGGTTGACTCATTGCAGTTCGAGGATATATGGATAGAGGGTTAATTCTTCAACACTCTTCGCATCGGGTTTTACTTCGATGGAACCACAGAAACGACACTTGGTATATTCGGCAGCATGTTGAACCTTGTCACCGATGACGAGGTCTTTGATTCGCTGGTTCATGCAAGCCGAAACGGCATTGAAATCCATCGTGTTCTGGAAGTCGTCGATATTGAACCAACCGCAAGCATCGCGTGCTGTGTTACCGAAGATGTATTTTGCAGGAATAGTAAACTCAATACCATGTAGCGTGAAATGGAATTCATTGTCAGCAAAACTAATATCATCTGCCTCGCCTTTGAGGACATAACATACATTGGACCCTATACCCAGTACACGTCCCGAATTCTCGCGAAGAGCTTGTGAATCGTTCTGTAGTGCTGTGATAAAATTGCCAACTTCGAGGGCATTGGCTTCAAGATCTGATAAGCCAGTCATCCAATAGTGTTCGACGAGTTGTTCGGGTTTATATTGCTTCAAAGCCTCACGTTCTTTTCTGACACTCAAGGGTTCGGTATAGAAAGAGAACCACAAGGCCATGAGGAACAATGCGGCGAATATGACGTATTTGATTACCTTGTTCATAGCTGATGGATTAATCTAGACGACCGAAGTGTCCGTAATGTGAGACATTCATTCCATTCACAAGTTCGACGGCAACAGGCAGTTTCTTGGGAAGATCTCTTTCACCCTTGAGCCACCTGTCGGCAAGTTCAGCAGCCGTGATTGCCATCGTCTTGGGGAACTGCATTCCCGTAGCTTCGACTTTGCCTTCGCGAATTGCATTGACACAATCCTCGGCACCATCGAAACCGAAGACCTTGATATGGTTTTCTTTACCTGCACCCAACACTGCTTGATAGGCTCCCATCGCCATGGCATCGTTGCCACAAAATACGGCATCGATATTGGGATTAGCTTGCATCATCGATTCCATGACCTCCATGGCCTTGTTCTGGTCGAAGTCGGCAGTCTGTTGTGCCAGCATGTGAAGGTCCTCGTAGCAATCAACCACGGAATGGAACCCTCGGCTTCGTGCCCAGGTATTATTGTCGCCTACGATACCGAGAATCTCTACATAATTGCCGCGCCCATTCATTACCTCGACGAAGTATTGTCCCAATTGGATGCAGCCGGAATAGTTGTCGGATAGTATTTGCGTGACACATGCACCCGGCTCGTTAATCTCGCGATCCATGCAGAATACACCCACTCCGGCACGCGCGGCAGCCTTTGCATTGACAGCACTTCCGTCGGCATCAGTCGGATTGAACAACACGGCTTTGTAGCCCGAAGAAAGCAGATTGTCGAAATGCTCCTGTTCCTTCGAAGGATTGTTCTGCGAGTCGAAGAGCACTGCTTCGTAGCCCAACTCCTCAGCACGTTGGACGGCAGCTTCGCCTAAGACGACAAACCAAGGATTGTTGAGTGTGGAGATAACGACAGCTATCTTACCCTTCGATGTCTCACTATGGTTTGAACATGAAGTGGAACTTGAAAGAAGTAGCAGAAGAACGAATGACAGCAACGTATGATGAAAGAATCTTTTCATTGTAAACTGTTAATTATTCATTTTTAATTGAATAATGTGTACTAATTCGCGACAAAGATATGACAAATTGCGTTTATTTCCAAATTATTTCGAATAAAAGAACAAATAATTGTAATAAAGTGTAGAGAATTTCATTTTTAATATGTATCTTTGCAAAAACTAACTATCATCATGACACGCGAAGAAATCGTATTGAATTATTTACGGGAACATGACATTCCCTTTACCAACTATAATCATCCCGAAGGAAAGACCATTGAGGAAGCCCGTCGTTGGTGGAAAGACGATGGTTCAGTACATTGCAAGAACCTCTTTTTCCGCAACCACAAGGGCAATAAGCATTATCTGGTCTGTTTCGACTGCAATTATGATTTAGCTATTCATGACCTGGAACAGCGGTTGAAGGCCTCGCTTGTTTCGAAGGGATTGCCCTCGTGCGGCAAGTTGTCTTTTGCTTCTCCCGAACGTATGATGCGTTATCTCGGTTTGGAACCAGGAAGCGTCTCTCCCTTCGGCTTGATCAACGATACGGAGCATCATGTGCACCTCTTCCTCGATGAGAATCTGAAGAACGCGAAGTCTCTATCCTTCCATCCCAACGATTGCCGCGGCACGGTGGTGATTAGCCACGATGACTTTGAGCGATATCTTAAAGAGGTTGGAAACACTTATGAGTATATTACTCTTTATTGAAAGGATATCGGAGCAATCGGAATCTTCCGAGAATTCAGAGCACTCCGAGTTCATATAATAAAATACTATGAAGAAATTAGCAGCAATAGCCATGTCAGTCATGGCAGCATCGAGCCTCTTTGCAGAAAACTGGACACAGTATGTCGATCCGACGATTGGCACAGGCGATCATGGGCATGTCTTTTTGGGGGCGAATGTTCCTCAGGGAATGGTCAATGCGGGACCTACACAGACGAAGGTAGGCTGGGACTGGTGTTCTGGCTATCATGAGAGCTGTGATTCGATTGTTGGTTTTGCACAGTTGCATCTGAGTGGAACGGGTTGCAGCGATTTGGGCGACGTGGCTCTGATGCCTGTCTGCGGAGATGTCGAATTATCGCGTTTGGGAATAGCTTCGCCTTACTGTCATGAGACAGAGGTTACTCGTCCGGGATACTATAGTGTACTCCTTGATCGATTCAATATCAATTGTGAGGTGACTGCTACGTCTCGTGTAGCGCTCTATCGGTTTACATGGTTGGAGAACAAGAAGGATCGACGAGTGATCGTTGACCTTGATAATGGCGTAGGCGACCGCATGCTCCAAGCGCGTCTTGAACAAGTCGATGATCACACCATCGTGGGATATCGCATCAGCCACGGATGGACCAGCCACCAGGAGGTGTATTTCGAATTGACCACCAACGAAGCAATCAAGGACGTGCAGTGGGATGGCAAGTTTGGCGTGCTTTCCTTTGATGATGCTGTTGCGAATCCCATATTGGTGAAAGTAGCCCTCTCTCCTACCAGTTATTTTAATGCACGCAACAATCGTGTGGCTGAGTTGAACGATTGGGACTTCGAGGCCGTTCGTTCAGCTGCAGACAAAGCATGGAACAAGGAGTTGGGACGCATCGAAGTCACTATGCCTTCTTTGAGGGAGATGCGTATCTTCTATACCAGCATGTATCATTATTTGGTAGCGCCACAGGTGTGGAATGATGTGAATGGAGACTACATGGGCAGTGATTATCATGCCTACCGTGAAGGAAATTTCCAGAACTACACCACTTGGTCGCTTTGGGACACCTATCGTTCAGCTCATCCTCTGGCCACGCTCATCATGCGTGATAAACTCTCCGATTATGCGCAGACGATGCTGCATATCTATCAAGAACAAGGAGAACTTCCCGTTTGGCACCTGATGAATAACGAGACCTATTGCATGGTGGGTTGTCCCGGTGTTCCCGTGTTGGCAGATATGATTCTCAAAGACGTGCAAGGCATAGACACAACACTTGCAGCCAAGGCTATCAAGGAAAGTCTGTTGAAGAAGAATCGTTCGCTGCACTGGATGGAGGAACTGGGTTATGTCCCCTATGATCACAATGATTGGGAACCCGTGGGCAAGAGCATGGAGTATTTCCTAGCCGATTGGGCAGGTGCTGAAGCCTTAGGGCGTTTGGGAATGAAGGAAGATAGTGCACACTTCCATCAACGAAGCATGGGCTATAAGAAGATGTTCGACAAGAAACTGCAGTTCTTCCGAGCCTTGGACGACAAGGGTGAATTCCGTCCGCGCGATGGTTTCAATCCCTGTTATCAGACATCAGACTACACCGAAGGCAATCCTTGGCAATATGCTTGGCTGGTTCCTCATGACGTAGAAGGGCTCATCGATTGTTATGGTGGAAAGGAGAACTTCATCGTGCGTCTTGATTCGCTATTTCTTGCAAGCAGCGAATTGAACGCAGAAGCTAATCCTGATATCACAGGACTCATCGGACAATATGCGCACGGCAATGAACCGTCGCACCACATTATTTATTTATATAATTATGCTGGGCAACCGTGGAAAGCTGCTCGTCGTCTGCGTCAAGTGATGAGTGAGTTGTATTCCGATCAGCCAGCAGGACTGTGTGGAAACGAAGATGTTGGTCAGATGTCCGCATGGTACATACTTTCCTCACTTGGCCTCTATCAGGTAGAACCATGTGGTGGAAAATGGCAGATTGGCAGTGCCATCGTAAAGGATGCCACACTCCATGTGGGTGAAGGAAAGTCGTTCAAGATTAAAACGCACAAGAATTCTGACAAGAATATCTATGTGCAGAAAGTTTTACTTAATGGTGAGCCCGTCAATCGCACATGGATTGACCACAACGACATCGTGAAAGGCGGCACCCTAGATGTCTATTTCGGCAAGAAACCCAGCAAGTGGGGAATCTAAAACACACCAATCTCCTTCATCCACTCTTCAGCAATCACCGGCCAAAGGGCTGTGCTTCCTGGCTGGTGACGCATAGCTATGGCGTGTTTGCCAAAGGGGAAGATGTGAAGCGAACATTCCTCCACTCCAGCCTTCTTTAAAGCCTCGTACATCTTCACGCTATTCAACACAGGAACAGCTGGATCGTCGGAGGCATGAATCATCAATGTGGGAGGATTGGCAGAAGTTACGCTCTTGTCGATGGCAAAGAGCTTTGACCATGTGGGATCATCCTTAGAAGCGCCGCATAAGTCAAGGCGGTTGCCAGCCGTCTCAGATTCCAGTTCGTTGATGATAGGGCTTACAAGAATGGCGAAGTTTGGAAGGAACGGAACCTTGTCATACTCATCTCCTATGGCCGACCAATCCTCGGTGATGGTGCTGACGCAGGCAGAGAAATGTCCACCTGCGCTGGTGCCCATCACGCCGATGCGCTCTGGGTCGATTCCAAATTCCTCGGCATGAGCTCGCACAAATCGAATTGCGCGTTGAGCATCCTGCAAGGGAGCTTTCCACGGGTCGATGAGTTCGGGTTGATTGGGCAGACGATGAAGCAGGACGAAAGCTGTAATTCCGATGCTGTTAAGCCACTTAGCCAACGAAATCCCGCTCACCTCGTAAGCCTGCTTGATATAGCCACCTCCGGGAATGAGGATGACGGCTGTCTTGGAACGTTCCTCGGCTACTGGCTGATAAGCATAGATACGAGGCATGCCACAACGCCAGATACGATGATTGACAATGGAGTCAGCAGGTAAAGCATTGCCTTGCAATCGTGAGTTGGGCATCTTGTTTGCTTGCCAAAGGTCAATCCGCACGGGTTCTACATTGTCCATGCTGGTTTGTCCTTGTACATTCAACAAGGTGCAGAACAGAAAGGCAGTGAGGAAAGAAATTAGTCGTTTCATTTCTTGGGAGGTCTTGAGAATCGGAAGTTCACGATTGACTCTACGATCTCGTCAATGGTGTCACAGAGGTCGAGCACCAGATTCTTGTATTGCCCCGTCTCCATCATGAATTGGATGAACGGCCATACGGGCACCGTCTCTGTCCAATATTGCTTGCCAACGAAGACCATAGGACTTGCATATCCCAGAGAAACATAGTGATCCTGCACGGCTTCCTGGAAGACTTCCTGTAGGGTACCCGCACTACCTGGCATGTAGATTAGTCCGCCATAAGCTTCGGTGAGAATGGTATCTTCGCGAATACTATTGTTGAAGAACTTGGCAATATGAGTGGCAAAGATTGTCGGAGGTTCGTGTCCGTAATACCAAGTTGGGATTGACAGACTCTTGTATTGGCTTTGTGGATATTTAATGATCACATCGAATGCCGTAGACAACCATCCCTGGCTCTTGAAAGTCGGCGCAGGAGCCAGCATCTTCAAAGCATCATCGACTTCTTCATCCGTCCTTCCAGCCATCCATGCACCAAGGTGAGTAGCTTCCATCGCACCTGGTCCGCCACCGCTTATCATTAGGAATCCCAGTTCGGTCAACTTCTTACTTATCATTACAGTCTGACGATAGGCATCGTCGGTGCGATGCATAGCGTGACCACCCATGACACCAACAACTTGTACCTGGTCATAATCGTGAAGAAATGCTTGCATGGCATTCAAGATACAAGTGTCGTGAATACCGCGTGCCACGTTTTCTCTTCGACTAGTGGATTGTTTGCCAGTCTTTGTCACATGCATGAATACACGGGTGTCCAAGCAGCGATTGAAACTCATGGGATCGTAGGGGTCAAAGTCATCAAACAGGTCATAGCATGTGTATAACTTGTTTCGAATCACGTCGTAAGGTACATCGTGCAGGTACTGATGCAGGGTCTTTAGGTCATCAAGACCAAGTAGATAATCGTTGAGCATGGTTGTGTATGATTAAGGGTAATATAATGAAATCCTATTTGGAGAATGTCAGAAAATGGGTGTTAAGAAGCGATCGACCCACCATCCTTTGTGTCGGAATTTACGAGGGAACTCCTTCTTGTAATATTCGAGGCTGAAGGTGTCACATTGCTGTTTGTCTTCTTCGAAGATGCGATTGAGTTCGGCGGTTGTTTTTTTGTCGAAAACAAAGCAGGCAGCTTCGTAGTCCCACTTGAGGGAACGCGAATTCAGATTCACACTTCCTACCATCGACACAGAGCCGTCGATCATCATGATCTTGCTGTGATGGAAACTTCCCTTATAGAGGAAGACATGGGCACCGTGACGAATGAGACGTTTAGAGAAATGGAAATTGCCGTACGAAAGCATATCCATATCGCCAATCTTTGAGAAAAGCACCTCAACATGCACACCACGATCGATAGCACGAATCATCGCTTGTCGAACCGTATGAGTGGGCAAGAGATAAGGAGATACCAATCGGATGGTGTCTTGGGCAGCATCGAAAGCAGCAATAATGGCATTGCGAGCCTCGGCTTTCTTCTTCTTGTTGGCCCTACCCCTCTCGAAATATACTACCTTTGGTGTATTCTCGGTTACATTTTTGTAGTCTTCGTCAAAGAGATACCTCGCAAAGGTGTATTTGCCCTTTCCTCCAGTGCCTCGATATTGGTACTGTTCATGGAATAACTTGGCCATTCCTTCGACAGCAGCTCCAGTGATTCGAATATGCGTGTCACGCCAACCACCGTAAGAAGGCTTCCCATTGACATAATAATCAGCGATGTTGAAACCACCTATATATCCGATACTATCGTCGATATTGACTATCTTGCGGTGATCACGACACACGTGGTTGTACCACGGGAAACGGAAACGATCGAAGGTGACAAAATCGATGCCCAATCCACGGATGCTGTCCATACCCCTTTGGGTGCGCATCCCATATCCTCGTTCCCAGTCTTTATAATCATCGACCATCATACGAACCTCACAACCGCGCTTAGCTGCTTGTTCGAGATGCCACATACACAGTTTCCCTATACTGTCGTTCGCAATGATCAGATATTCGATCCATACCTTGCGTTGAGCATTGTCGATGTCTTGGAAAAGGTCAATGAGCTTGTCATGGGCATTTGGGTAAATGCGAATGTCGCGTGCAGGATAAGAAATAAGTCCTTCATTGCGTAAATAGCGCATCAACGTCGAGTCAGCTCTATCTTGTGCAGATACAGATGAGCATAGACAGTTAAAGGCTAAAAATACAAAGAGTATGTGAAGGAAAGTATCTCTCATTTATTCCTTATAATATATGCGCTTCACTCGCGACGATACCGTAGAGAGTACCTCGTATGTAATCGTTCCTAATTTGTCGCTGATCTGCTTCAAAGGAAGATTCTTTCCGAAAACCTCCACTTGTGAGCCTTCCTGCGCTTCCGGACAATCTGTTACATCGAGGAAGGTGACATCCATGCAAACATTTCCGATGGTTGGACACAGCTTGCCTTTGTTGTCATTCGTGTTGCCATAGACCAGCATGTGGAAGTTACCATTACCAAGACGGCGATCGTAGCCATCGGCATATCCGATTGGAACCATTGCGATACGTGAATCGCGTTTCAGTTTTCCGTTGCGCATATAGCCTATGGTTTCGGAAGCAGGAATATTCTTGATTTGCAGGATTGTGGTTTTTAGGGTGGCAACTGGCTGCAGGTCCATATCGACAGGAGCTGCCTCAAAGCCATACAATCCGATACCTAAGCGACACATCTCCATCTGGTACTGGGGATATAGCTCAATACCAGCAGAGTTGCAGATATGACGTAGGATATGATTGTGGAAGGATGCTCGCAACAGATCTGCACATTGGTCAAAACGGCGTTTCTGTTCGTGTACGAAATCCGTTTGATTGGGGTCGTCGGCTGTTGCAAAGTGACTGAAGACGGAACGAATGGAAATTGCATTCTGATTCTTGAAGCGAGTGATGAGTTCCTCCATCTCGGGATATTGGAATCCCAGTCTATGCATGCCTGAGTCAATCTTGATGTGTACGGGATAGTTGGTAACACCCATACGTTGCGCTTCCTTGACAAAAGCATCCAGTAGTCGGAAACTATAGATCTCGGGCTCCAATCGATTCTCGATAATTGTGCGGAAAGCCGACATCTCGGGATTCATCACCATGATACGGGTACGAATACCTTGACGACGCAGTTCTGCACCTTCGTCGGCTACAGCTACGGCCAAATAATAGACATTTTGGTCCTGCAGTGTTTTTGCCAACTCATAGCTTCCTGTGCCGTAGCCAAAGGCTTTGACCATACACGTCAATTTGGTTTCAGGCATAAGATGACTGCGGTAGCTGTTTAGATTGTGGACTATGGCATCGAGATCAACTTCAAGAATCGTTTCATGGCGACGTAGTTGCAGTTCATCGCTGATACGTTCAAACTGATAAGCTCGTGCGCCTTTCAGAAGGATCAGTTCATTCTGGAAAAGGTGCATTGCATCGCTTTCGAGCAGGTCCTCAGTTTTCTCGAAGAAAGACGATGAAATACGCAGGCCCTGTACTTTAAGTTCATTTAGCATTTCCAGTTTCGAATGCATTAAGTTTGAACCGACAAGGATTAGTTTGCGTATATTGTAAATCTGACAAAGCTGAGCTATTCTTTTGCACAGATGTGACTCGTCCAATGGCACTTGGGGCACATCACTCAAGACCAGTGTGTTGGTCAGGGAGGGAACACTACGACGTTTTTGGAACTCGAGAGCTGCCTGAAGTGACGTCAGGTCGTTGCTATAGACATCGTTGATAAGCATACAACCTTTCTTTCCTTCCATCACCTCAAGACGCATTGCAAGGGGTGCAAGCAAGCTCATTCGTTCGGCAATCTGTATGGGAGGAATAGCCAGATATAGCATAAGGCAGAGACACTGCATAGCGTTCTCAAACGAGGCATCATCGGTCATAGGAATGGTGAAGCTTCCTTCGATGCCCAGTACAAGATAATTCACCGTGGTGGAGGACTCGGTACGTTCGACTTTCAGAACGGTGATTTGAGCATCCTTGTGCCGACGTGTCCATGCCATGCTGCGTGTTCCGACACCTGCAATCTCGAGGGCATCACTGATGCCTGGGATATCGGCGTTGTAGATGATGACATCGCAGTTGCGGAAAAGTTGCAGTTTCTCGACCAGTTTCTGCTGTTGCGATTCAAAACCGGCATCATGAGCTGTTCCGATATTGGTGAGAATACCGATGGTTGGCCGGATAATCGGTTCAAGTTTCTCCATCTCTCCCGGTTGGCTGATTCCTGCCTCAAAGATAGCGAGGTTGCAATCCTCGTTGAGTTGCCATACACTAAGTGGCACACCTATCTGAGAATTGTAGCTTCTTGGAGAGCGTACAATGTTACGATAAGGACTCAACAGTTGATAGAGCCATTCCTTGACAATGGTTTTACCATTGGAACCAGTGATACCAATCACGGGAATGTCGTTGAACTTACGACGGTGCGCAGCGGCCAGTTTCTGCAGAGCGATAAGCGTATCGGGCACCACAAGAAACCATCCTTCAGGACAGGTGTTGCGAAACTCCTCGTTGCTTTCGGAAACCACAAAAGCCCTCACTCCCAAATTGTAGAGTTGAGGGATATAACGATGACCATCGCCCTTCGAGGTGCATAGTGCGAAGAACAATGTCTGGTCGGCAAACGTCAGACTGCGGCTGTCGGTCAACAGCAACGAGACTTTGGGTTGGGTGTTCGCTGTTGCTAATCGGTTGCCGCGAAGCGGGCAGCCAAGGATGCGGGAGATTTGACTGAGATTATATGCCATAAATTAACGAATAGTGATGCGTCCCTGAGGATGGGCATATTCTGAACCTATACGTCCTTTAAGTGGGTTGATAATGTAGTTATACAAAGCCTCTACATCGAGACCAATGTTTTGTTTGACAAGTTCACAATTGAGCATGAGACCACTGTACTGCGAAAGGTTGTAATTCAAAGTGGCAAGAGTATATTCCCTATTCATATCGATGGGCTCATATTCTCCTTTGTCGTTGAGGACTTGCACATCAGTTACTCGAGGTAAAGCATCCTTGTTGATAGTGTAACGGAACCCCGAAGGTTGTACAAAGAATCCGGATTCTTCGGGAAAGGATTCGGCTCCGACCTCAAGCACGTCGCAAAGAAGATGGCCGGAGATGCGGATGACACACATCTCATTGCTGAATGGTTGTGTCTCAAGCAGGTTGCCATAAGTGATATCCCCTTTAGGGAGATTCTGCCGTATACCACCTGCGTTTGAGAATGCCAGTTGTGCATCGCCATACCAACGGAAAGCATCTGCCACGAAGTTTCCGAGGTTTGTCTCGCCGTTTCGTACCAGACGCTTGCCATTATCATCAAGGATAGTCATGACTAGATCAGCACGGCCGCATACCTTGTTGGTGAGTGCGGCATTGATTTCGTTGATGCTATCGATTACGGCTTGCACAGCGACACTTTTGTATTCTATCTTGTCGGTGGGGAGCAGTTCTGTCGATAGTTTGCCATTGCTGCCGATGTAGAGTTTGCCGATGTTGGCGAATTTGGTTCCAGTCTGCGAGCTAAGCACGTTCTTCCCTTCCTTGTTGGCAATCATTTCGCAAGGGATAGTGGCATGTGAATGACCGTCGAGCACAGCATCGATACCTGTTGTGGCAGCAATCAGTTTACCTGAAACGACATCAAACGTAGCTTCGCCAAGATGAGAAAGCACGACGACATAATCGGCACCTTGAGCGCGGGCACTGTCGGTAGCCTGTTGCACGAGACGATAGACGTCGTCATGGTGCAGGTCGTAGAGTTGCGTGCCGTCCTCGTCATAGAACGCTGCACCTTCAGATAGCATGGTACTTGGAGTCACTACACCAACAAAGGCAACCTTGCGATCTCCGAACTTTTTGATAATGTAAGGAGCATAGATACGTTTGCCCGTTTGTAGATCGCTGAAGTTGACGCAGGTCACTGGTGCGTTCAGCTGATTGGTGAGGTTGAAGAGTTGCGGTACCTTATAATCGAATTCATGATTGCCGAGAGTCAACGCATCGTATCCAACTGAGTTGATGATGTCGATGATGTATTGTCCCTTTGAAAGTGTGCCAGCTGGTCCACCTTGTACGAAGTCTCCCGAACTGACCACAGCTACGTAGGCCGTGTCGGAGGCGGCAATAGCATCACGCAAACCAGCAATCTTCGAATATCCTTCAATGTTGCAATGAACATCATTGTCGTAAAGTACGACGATGGGTCGATGCATCATCTTTTCCTTCAAGGCCTGATACTCGACTTTCGCAGCCTGTAGTTCTTCGATGAATCCAGGAATGGCAAGCAAGCGTGCAAATGTTGCAGATGCAGCCAGTCTTCCGGCGTCGGTGTCGCTCTGATAATGGTAACCCAAGATAATACGACTAACGCCATAGTCGTAGCCTATCTTGAGAATCTCGTTCTGATTTTCGGGATCAAGATAGGTGAAGACCATGGCGTAGAGCCAACCCTGCGCAGTGTGGGCAGAGGGATAGGAATTAGGACGATCGTTCTCCCACTCCGGGCAGGGAGTACGTTCATCAAACTGTTGATAGGGTCGTTTACGAGCAAACGTAACCTTGGCCATTTCGCATGCTGCGGTTGCATCGTAACGCAGTGTTCTCATCAATTGAAATGTTTTGGGAGCATTCTGGGCGGTGATGGTAAAGCCTAGTGCTGGAGCAAAACGTTGCATCAACAATTCTTCGTCACGGCTGCCATCGACTAGTGCGAGATCGAGGCGCTCCTTGTTGTTGCGTTCCCTGAATCCCCAACGGTACTGAGCGAAGTCGTTGAGGAAACGACTGTCGTCCAACGTAGGAGGAGCAGGCAGATAGATGGCCCCATTCGGGCAATCATTCACCTCTATATGAGCACGAGGATCGTTGTTCTGTGCGCATACGGTAACAACTGCAAGTAGCAGTGTGAATACGATTGTTAATGCATTTTTCATATTGATAAGTGTTAAAGGTTATGCGTTTAGGAAGCCTGCATTCGCTCAAGACTCGACTTCGACAGATGCTCCTTGGCGTAGTCAAGGGTAATCCTCAATGTCTTCTTGTTGCTCGAAGGCATCGCGAACATGGCATCCATCATGATGCTCTCGGTGATGCTGCGAAGACCTCGAGCACCAAGCTTGAACTCTATCGCCTTATCGACGATGTAGTCGAATACTTCTTCATCGTAGGTCAACTTGATACCATCCATTCCGAAAAGCTTCACATACTGTTTGGTGATGGCGTTCCTTGGTTCGGTGAGGATCCTTCGGAGTGCATCCTTGTCGAGAGGCTCAAGGTAGGTAAGTATGGGCAGACGTCCGATAATTTCGGGTATCAGTCCGAACTTCTTCAAGTCGGCAGGAGTGATATACTGCAAAAGATTATCACGATCGACGTCTTTTCGCTTCTCATCAGTTTTGAAGCCAACACTATGAGTGTTCAAACGGGCTGCAATCTTTGTTTCGATGCCATCGAAAGCACCACCACAAATAAAGAGTATGTTGGTGGTATCGACTTCGATGAATTTCTGTTCAGGATGTTTTCGTCCGCCAGCCGGTGGAACATTGACCTTTGAACCTTCGAGAAGCTTCAATAGACCTTGTTGTACACCTTCGCCTGATACGTCTCGTGTGATGGAAGGATTGTCCCCTTTGCGAGCAATCTTGTCTATTTCGTCGATGAAGACAATACCACGTTCGGCCTTCTTTGTGTCATAATCACAGTCCATCAACAGGCGGGTGAGGATGCTCTCGATGTCTTCACCCACATAACCAGCTTCGGTGAGCACCGTAGCATCGACGATGGCAAAAGGCACTTGCAGCATCTTGGCTATAGTCTTGGCAAGCAGAGTCTTTCCTGTGCCTGTTCGACCCACCATGATGATGTTTGACTTTTCAATCTCTATGCCGTCGCGTTCCTTAGGTTGAAGTAATCGTTTATAGTGATTATAGACAGCTACGCATAGAGCCTTCTTCGCTTCCTCTTGTCCGATGACGTAGCCGTCGAGGAAATCCTTGATATCCTGCGGACGAGGAAGAGATGCGAAGTCCAGGTTGTCGGGACCATCCTTACGGTTTCTGGCCATGGCTTCATCAACGATCATCTTGGCCTGCTCGGCGCACTGGTCGCAGATATAGCCATTCAGGCCAGAAATGAGGAGGCTCACTTCCGAACGCGAGCGTCCGCAGAAGTTACAATGATCTTCTTTCGTCCTGGCCATTATTTCGTACGTGTGAAGATTTTGTCAATCATACCATACTCGAGCGCCTCTTGGGCGGTCATGTAATGGTCGCGATCGCAGTCCTTCTCGATTTGCTCGAAAGTTTGGCCGGAGTGATCGGCAAGGATGTGGTAGAGCTCAGCCTTGAGGCGTTTGATTTCGTTGACGGCAATCTCCATGTCACTGGCTTGGCCCTGTGTCCCGCCAAGAGGTTGGTGGATCATGACGCGGCTATGAGGCAAAGCGAAGCGTTTGCCCTTAGTGCCGGCAACAAGGAGAACCGAAGCCATCGATGCTGCCATACCGGTTACGACTGTCGAAACGTCACAGGAGATATACTGCATCGTATCGTAGATGGCAAGGCCACCGCTTACGATACCACCAGGAGAATTAAGGTACATGGTGATATCCTTGTCTGACTCTGTGCTGGCAAGGAAGAGCAGTTGAGCTTGGACAACATTGGCGGAATATTCGTCAATCTCTGTGCCAAGGAAGATGATGCGGTCCATCATCAAACGGCTGAATACGTCCATTTGTGCCACATTGAGTTGGCGTTCCTCGATGATTGATGGATTGATATAACTGGCACGAGGATCCAGTGTAGAAGCCTGTCGGCTTGTGAAACGCATGTATTGGTCGAGCGCATTGCTGTTAAGGCCGACATGCTTAGTTGCGTACTTGTAAAATTCGTTCTGCATATAAATTATTAGGTGTTACTTGTTCGCTTTTTCTTTTAGTGTCTTATTGGGCGAAAAGTAAACAATTATTCAAAGTTTGTGGCGATCTTCTCGCAAATAGCTTTCATTTCCTCAGCATCAAGTTTGAGGTGCTCTTTGCGGAAATTCATATCGCCTTCGGTCTGCATTGGGACAAGATGAATGTGGGCATGGGGCACTTCAAGTCCCAAGACGCACATACCTACTTTAACACAGGGAATAGCCTTCTTAATAGCTGCTGCCACGCGCTTGGCAAATACGATGTGAGCTGAAAGCAGTTCGTCACTCTCGTCGAAGATATAGTCAATCTCTTGCTTGGGAATGACGAGTGTATGACCTTTGGCAACAGGACTAATGTCGAGGAAAGCATAGAACTTTTCGTCCTCGGCAACCTTATAGCTGGGGATTTCACCAGCGACAATACGAGAAAAGATTGTCATAATAAGAAAAATTTAATGTTAAAGACTGATATCAAGTACTTCGAGCTGCTGCACACCTGCGGGCACCTTTACTTCCACGATGTCTCCGACCTTATGGTTCAATAAAGCTTTGGCAATAGGAGTGGCCACTGAGATTTTACCTTCTAGGAAGTTGGCCTCCGATTCGGAAACGATGGTGTAAGTGACTTCTTTCTTGAGCTTGTGATTGAGCAAGCGTACTTTGCTCATGATTTGTATCTTGTCGGTGCTGAGCTTGGTTGCATCGATAATACGGGCATTTGCCACCTTGTCCTTGAGTAGGGCAATTCTTGCCTCAAGTTTACCCTGGGCATCTTTTGCGGCATCGTACTCGGCATTCTCGCTGAGGTCTCCTTTGTCGCGTGCTTCTGCTATAGCCTGCGATGCCTTTGGACGTTCTACACTCTCCAAATACTGAATTTCTGCGAGGATTGCCTTGAAACCCTCTTCTGACATTACTTCTGCCATGGTGTTTTTCTAAATTTTTATTTTAGTTGTTATTTGATTGTTATTACATTATCGTTAAAACCACATAGCGTAGAGCTTTCGCCCTACGTTATGTGTTGCTTCGTAAAAAATGAACCTAGTCTCCACCGGTGTCGCAACTCGGTGAAGATTGTTTTACATCACCTTTGTTACGGCCGCTTCGAGTTTCGAATCATCTTCTACACGATTCAGTGCAGCACCGTCTCTACCCATGATGAAGGTAGTGGGAATGTTGGTCACGTTATATAGAGCAGCTGCGGCGCTGTACTGCACCATGCCGTTCTCGTCAAAAAGTAACTCTGTGTCGCGAACCACAGTCCAAGGAAGATTGTCTGCCGAAACCTTCCAGAAGTTTATGTCTGGATCCATGCAGACCTGGTAGATCTTTACACCCTTTGCCTTGTACTTGTCGTAGATTTTCATCAGTAACTCGTTGTGTGGCACCGATACTTCTGTGATGTAATACGCAGTGAAGTCAAGCAAGGTGATTGATCCTTTTCCATTCACGCTCGATAAGGCTACAAGTTCGTCTTTTGTGCCGATGAGGTTCAGGTCCACAAATGTGGCCTCTTCCTTCACAGCATGCTGTATCAATGAATCGGTGCGCTCCTGATCACGCTTAGCCTGCATACGTGCTGCAATACCTTCTTTTGCTCGTTGCTCAAGGAAGGCGGTGCGGGGAGAGTTAGGATAAGTGTGCACCCAAAGATTAGCCACTGCGCCATAAGCTCGATTGTCCTTTCGGTCCATCGGGTCGAAGATCTGTAACCCAGAGACAGTTTCGAAGAGCACATAGTAACTAACCGGGGAAGAAGGATCCTTGTAGATGTACTTTTCGAGCATATTCGCCTTGTAGTTTGAAACAAGTGTCTCGAGACTGTCGTTGTAAACCAGCTGGCCCATCTTATTGTCGCGTCGCAGATTGGTGATATTTAGAATCTTTCGACGGAGGTCATTGCCATAACCAACTGCTTCACGAAGTACATTGTTCAAGCTGTCTTGTACCTGATATGTGGTACTGAAGTGTTCTTTGTTGGCGGTGATAACAACTGGTGTCTGAAGCGTGTCGATAACCACTGGGATAGTCTGACTACCCAGAACGAGGCAGAAGAGGTCGGGTCCTCCCTTTTCTACAGTAGGCTTGAACTTGAATACTCCGTTGTCGCCCAATGTAAGGGTATCAACAAGCACAGGATTATTTCCCGACAAATGCATAAGGGCAATCTTCTCGCCTTTACCTTCATTCACCGTACCGGAGATCGACACGGTACGCTCATCATTAGAACAGCTGGCAAGCATAATAAGTGCTGCAGCTGCGAATAAATTATATAATGTATTTTTTCTCATTGCCTTTGATTTAGCGGCGCAAATATAGGGGATTTATTTAGAAATTCCAAGTATTTTCACCTAAAATTTATATTTTTTGATTTTTTTATCTGTAAAATTTGATAGATTCAAACTTTTTGCGTAAATTTGCGGCCGATTTTATGAATAAAATTTCGATAAATCCAACAATCGAATACGAAATAATACGAGATATAAAAATTTATGGTAAACAATTTGGTTAACCCAATTAAGAAGACGATTACCCTGAGTGATGGACGAATCATCACTCTTGAGACGGGTAAGGTAGCGAAGCAGGCCGATGGTGCTGTTGAGCTTCGTATGGGTGGCACTATGCTTCTTGCCACCGTTTGTACAGCACGTACCGTAACTCCAGGTACTGATTTTATGCCCTTGACAGTGGAGTATAAAGAGAAGTATGCATCGGCAGGTCGTTTCCCTGGCGGATTCACCAAGCGTGAAGGCAAGGCCAGCGATTATGAGATTCTCACTTCACGTCTCATCGATCGTGCTCTGCGCCCACTTTTCCCAAGCAACTATCACGCTGAGACATTTGTCAACGTAACTCTTTATAGCTCTGATAAGGAGAACCAGCCTGATGCTCTTGCTGGTCTTGCAGCTTCGGCTGCCATGGCAGTGAGTGGTATTCCTTTTGAAGGACCCATTTCTGAAGTTCGTGTAGTACGTATCAATGGCGAGTTTGTCATTGACCCGACATTTGAGCAAATGAAAGAAGCCGATATGGACCTCATGGTAGGCGCTACTTACGAGAACATCATGATGGTTGAAGGTGAGATGGAAGAGGTTTCCGAGCAGGATCTGCTTGGCGCCCTCAAGGCTGCTCACGAGGCCATCAAGGTACATTGCCAGGTACAGAAGGAACTCATGGAGGCTGTTGGTAAGCCTATTATGGAATATGACCATGAAGTTAATGACGAAGAGCTCAAGAAGCAGTGCCATGACTTCTGTTACCAGCCATGCTACGATATTGCCAAGTCGGGCAACAAGAACAAGCATGAGCGTGAGGCTTCATTTGAGGAAGTTCAGACCAACTTCATCGCTACACTCCCCGAAGAGAAACAGGAGGATGAAGAAGTTCTCGGTATGATTGCCCGTTATTTCCATGACGTAGAGCGTGAGGCCATGCGTCGTTGCGTACTTGACGAGGGTTCACGCCTCGATGGTCGTGCTCTTGATGAGGTTCGTCCTATTTGGATTGAACCCGATTATGTCCCAGGCCCTCACGGTTCGGCTATCTTTACACGTGGCGAGACTCAAGCACTCGTTACCTGCACCCTCGGCACCAAGCTCGACGAGAAGCTTGTCGATGACGTTTTACGCAACGACTACGAGAAGTTCCTACTCCACTACAATTTCCCACCATTCTCGACAGGTGAGGCTAAGGCTCAGCGTGGTGTAGGTCGTCGTGAGATTGGTCATGGTCATCTTGCATGGCGTGCCGTTAAGGGCATGATTCCAAAAGACTTCCCTTACACGGTTCGCGTTGTTTCTGATATCCTTGAGTCCAACGGTTCATCATCAATGGCTTCTACCTGTGGTGCTACTCTAGCTATGCGTGATGCTGGTATCCAGATGCTTCGCCCTGTGAGCGGTATCGCTATGGGACTTATTAAGGATGAAGATAGCCCAAAGTATGCTATTCTCTCTGATATTCTTGGTGATGAAGATCATCTTGGTGATATGGACTTCAAGGTGACTGGTACCGAGAAGGGTATTACTGCCACCCAAATGGATATCAAGTGCAATGGTTTGTCGTACGAGATTCTTGAAAAGGCTCTCAATCAGGCCAAGCAAGGTCGTCACCACATCCTTCAGTGCATGTTGAAGGCACAACCAGAGGCACGTCCTGACTTGAAGGAACATGCACCACGTATGGTAGCCTTCGATATCGATAAGGAATTCATTGGCGCAGTTATCGGTCCTGGTGGTAAGATCATACAAGGTATTCAGGAGGAGACTGGAGCTGTCGTTACTATTGATGAATCTGATGGCAAGGGTCATGTAACCATCTCTTCTGCCAATAAGGCTTCGATTGATGCTGCCATGGCAAAGATCAAGGCTATAGTTGCTGTTCCTGAGGAAGGCGAAGTATATAGTGGTGTTGTCAGGAATATCCAGCCATTCGGTGCATTTGTTGAGTTCATGCCTGGTAAGGATGGTCTGCTTCACATAAGTGAGATTGATTGGAAGCGATACGAGACTATGGAAGAGACCGGAATCAAAGAAGGCGACCAGATGACTGTCAAACTCCTTGAGATTGATAAGAAAACCGGT
The DNA here is from genome assembly GCA_017548545.1 of Bacteroidales bacterium. Lineage (GTDB taxonomy): Bacteria > Bacteroidota > Bacteroidia > Bacteroidales > UBA3663 > Liminaster. The sequence continues at coordinate 69,286 of JAFYZW010000057.1, forward strand.
AAGTTCCGTCTTTCGGCCAAGGCCTTGAAACCAAAGCCAGAGAATTATGTTGATCCAGAGTCTCGTCCAAAGCGTGAGGATCGCCCTGAGCGTCCGCGTCGAGACACCAACAATCGTCAGTCTGGCAATGGCAGCAATGCCTTCCGCGAAGCTTTCGGAAATCGCAACAATAATGGCCAGCGTCGTAACAATGGCCCACGTCGCAACAACGAGAACAACGGAAATCAGGAATAATGATCCTGAATAATCCATATTATTATCATCCGCAACTTGCTACACGGCAGGTTGCGGATGATGTGCTTTTTACTATTGATCATCATTCACAATGGAGTAAGCTTTTCGAACAGGGCAAGATGCTCGGAATTCTTATTATAGAATCTCCAACGATGAATGCTGAATTATCTAATGCTTTACGCGTACATATTTTAAATAATATCTATTATCTTGTGGCATTTAGTGGTGTTGTCAATGGTCTATATGATGAAAACCATTTCTTTGTGCCACCCGTCTATGACTTACAGAATCCAGATGATTTCTATCTGCAAAAGGACAAAGAGATTACAGATATAAATCACCAACTTGCCGATACTGATGGTCTTTCTCCCAAGAAAATCCATCAACTAAAAACGATACGCAAAGAATTGAGCATTTCTTTGCAGAAAGAAATCTTTTCTCATTTCAATTTCCTTGATTCTTCGGGAACTTATAAGAACGTCATTGATATATTTGAAGATGCCAAGCGTGGGTTGCCTCCAGGAGGCACTGGCGAATGCGCTGCTCCTCGCCTATTGCAATATGCTTATCAACATGGACTGAAACCTTTGCAGATAGCAGAGTTTTGGTATGGTCAATCACCTAAGAATATTCAACGTATTCACGGAAAGTTATACCCTTCCTGTATCGAAAAGTGTTCTCCCATCCTGAAGTTTATGATTCCTTCATTGGAAGATAGCATTCCAGCTTCGCAAACATCGATGTTGAAGGAAGAAATGAAAATTCTATACGAAGATGAATATCTTTTGGCTATCCATAAACCTGCTGGTCTTCTGAGCGTTCCTTCCAAAGATTACTCCCAAGCCAATGTCGAAGCTATTTTGCACGAGATGTATTCCGAAGTGAAAGGCCCTATGCTCATTCATCGTTTGGATCAGGCGACAAGTGGTATTCTCATTGCTGCCAAAGATGCACAAACTTTTAAGATGTTATGCCAACTGTTCGTTGATAAGAGAATTCAGAAGAGATATATTGCTCGACTCGCAGGCAAACTGAAAAGCGAATGTGGAATCATCTCCCTACCTTTGACGGTCAATCCTGATGATCGTCCGCGACAAGTGGTAGATTTCCAGTTTGGGAAAGAAGCCATTTCCTATTATGAGAAGATTATTGGGAAATGGGGAGAAGACGAGATCGATGAAGACGAGACTCTATTGATGCTATATCCTCTCACCGGTCGTACCCACCAACTTCGTGTTCATTGCGCATCGCCTTTCGGACTTGATCATGTTATTGTTGGTGATACACTCTATGACATCATGGATGAGCATAAAAAAAGTGCCCCAAGGTTGATGCTTCATGCCGAAAGAATCACCTTTGAGCACCCTTATACTAAAGAGTCCATCTATATCGAGGATGAATTATCCTGAAAGCTATTAAGGGTTGTAAAAGATGAGTAAATACATCACTTAAAGTGGACGATAATATAATCGCCTAGTTCATCAATCACTTCCCCTTGCTTATCCTTGGGAACATCCAGTTCGTCAAGGTTTCTTTTGAGCCTGTCAAGACGATATTCCTTCATGATTAGCAACGTATTATGCAACTTTCCTTCAGCAATATCTTCGGGTGTCGTTTCGATGGGATCTTCGTGCAGATAGACATCCATACCCGAAGGACGACGCACCTTATAGACATAGAATTTTTCGGTATTCAGTTCGCGTTGCAAATCATTGGCATGATAACAGATTCGTCCATAACAGGTCTTCGTATTGATCCAGGGACATAAGAGTCCACCAATGAAAACCAAACACAGTACGAAACGGCAAACCCATATCATCGGCCAATTGAGACGCACCGGCCATCGCCACTGCTCAAGTTGCATCACTCCTAAATATACGAGGAATGGATAAGCCGGAAGCATATTTACGTCGAGCTTCATCTTCTGAGCCGAGAAATAGACTAACGAAATGCCAAATACCATGGCAAAGAAATTCTGTAAGGGTGTTCTGAAGAAACTGTTCCAGTGGAATTCGTGATGATGGACACGACGTATCAAGGAGATGATGACAACAACAATGCATACCGGTCCCCATGGAAGTGTATCAGCCCATAATGATAAGAGGTAATAGTACCAGGGGCGGTTGTGATGCTCGGGATGAAGGAATGTTGCCAAAGGAGATTCAAGCATCATCTTGTCAAGCCATTCGATACCGCCTTCCAGATAGGTCAGATAGAGCCAAACACTCATAAGTCCGACAAATACAATCCCACCTCTCCAGTTCCATGCACTTGTCCACCTGCGTATCCTGCCACTAAAAAGCAGGAACAGCGTAGTACTTACAAAAGGTATAATGAATCCTAAAGGACCTTTAGTGAATACGGCTAGGAAAATATATAGGCCAAAACGCCACTGTAACATCTTTCGTTTTTTGATGTCCTTCGATAATCCATACGAACCTTGGTCCATGATGAGTCTCCAGAACGTATAGAGCGCAGCTACAATCCATAAGGCGAACAACATATCAGGACTCACAAAGAACGACATTGCCAACTGCATTCCACAAGTAAAGAGCATGATGGAAGCCAACATACGCGACTGACTGCCGTCAATTAGCCTGAAGCTTTGAGCATCATATTTCTCCACCCAACGGTTCATGATTGCCAGAATGATGATCGATGGAATGAAAGAGAAAAGCAAGGTGATGGTAATCATATAATGATGACCAAAGATTACCTTCAACAGCGCTATGAGCCAAACATAGAGTGGCATGATGAAGGGGAACCCTTCCCCTTGCCATGTGAGACAAAAGAAGTGGTGACTGTTGATAAGTTCTGTAGCCAAACTGACATACCGCAGCTCTGATGCTGGCGAGAAATCGCGCAATAACAACACAGGCAGCAAAGCCAGAAGATATGGCCAATATTCATTCAGATATTTCTTCATATATCTTTATTATTTTATTACAAATTATCGAGTTATTTTACTCGACAATTTCCGATTGGCTGCTTACAGTGACAAAGTCACTTTCCTTGTCCTTATTCTTAAGGATATATTGCTTCACGAAAGCGGCAATTACAGACATTAAGGGCGAGATCCAGCAGAAGAAGGTGTATGGAGCATAAATAGTGGTCGCTACACCCAAAACGGTGGATTGTGTCATGCCACAGGAATTCCATGGAACAAGTACGGAAGTCACAGTACCTCCGTCTTCGAGCGATCGACTCATCAGCTTACGAGGGAGTCGCAATCTGTCGAAAGTCGAACCATACATCTTGCTGGGTAGTATAATTGAAATAATCTGATCGCCGGTGGTCGCATTGAGAAAAAGGCTCGAAAAACAAGTGGTAGCAACCGCACTGGTTCGGCCTTTCATGATCTTGAGCAAATGCTCAGTAATGGACTCCAACATACCACTGCGTTCCATCACACCTCCAAAGCACATGCTGCAAATGATGAGCCAAATGGTGTAAAGCATGCCGCCCATGCCACGTGTGCTGGTCAATGAGTCAATCGCTGTGACACCAGTCGTATATCCTACCTCACCGAATGCACATTCAATAGCAAAATCAAAACCTTGTGTAAAGCAGACTATCACGCCGCCGAGTAACATGCCAATGAACAGTACAATGGTGGCAGCCATTCTCTTATAGATAAGGAAAAATACCAATAAGGGTAGCAGGAGAAGCCACATTGTGATTGGGAATGTTGTATCCAGATGATGTTGCATTTCGATGGCTGAACTATCGTTTATGTGGGCTCCTCCGCCACCTACAATACCGACAATGGTGAAGATGATAAAAGTGATAATCAATGTAGGAACGGTAGTATGCAGGAGGTTCTTGATATGGGTGAAGAGCGGGACGTCCGAAATGCTGGAAGCGAGATTGGTCGTTTCGCTCAAAGGAGACATCTTGTCGCCAAAATAAGCACCTGATATGATGGCACCAGCCACCCAACCATCTTCCAACCCTAATGTTCTACCGATGCCCATAAGTCCCACGCCGATGGTGGCGATTGTCGTCCAACTGCTTCCGATGCAAAGGCTCACCAATGCGCAAAGCACACAAGACGTGATTAATAGCCAGCGGGCAGAAATCACTTCCAATCCGTAATAGATCATAGTAGGGATAACTCCCGAGTGCATCCAGGTGCCACACAAACCACCTACCATCAATAGGATAAGATTGGCCGACATCGATCGACTGATACCGATGACCATCGCGTTTTCGAGCTCCTGCCAACTCTGCTTGTAGAAAACCATGGCAATGAAGACGGCCACACCTGTGCAAAGTGTCAGTACAAGTTGCGAAGGTCCACTCAACATACCGTCGCCAAAGATGGTGATGCAGTAGCTGAGCAGTCCCACAAGCAGGACCACTGGGATCATCGAAACGATAACAGATGGTTTCTGTTTCAGTTTTTTCGACATGTCAACCTAGTTCAAATCTTGAATACAGCAGGAAGTGGAAGTTCGAATCTCAAATTCTCTCTCGTGATGGGATGATAAAACTGCAATGCATAGTTGTGGAGCATGAGTCGTCCGCAGGGATTCGATTGTGCTCCGTATTTCTTGTCACCAGCTATGGGACAGCCAAGGTCGCTCATGTGGACACGAATCTGATTCTTGCGGCCAGTCAGCAATTGAATATCCACTTGGCTATAGTCACCAACGGTCTTAAGGACCTTATAGCGGGTCACCGATAGTTTCCCCTCTTCTGGATTGTTGGTTGAATAAACCTTCATGGCGCTATTTTCTGCAAGATAACTCCTCACCTCGCCTTCTGGTTTCTGTGGACATCCCTCCACAATGGCCATATACATTCGCTCCACAACATAAGTGGACCAGGAGTCACGGAAGAGTTGCTGAACGTATGCATTTTTTGCAAAAATAAGAATACCCGAAGTATATTGGTCGAGGCGATGGCACACATAAGCATGCGAGCGGCCATCTTCAGCATATACATAGTCATCGACGATTTGCTGAGCCGTCTTCTCGCGTTTATTTGGTCCAGTGGCTACAGTAAGGAGACCTGATTTCTTCTCAATGACCACAATATCGGGATCCTCATATATGAGACGTGCCATGCGACTCTTCAGTTGTGCAAAAGGTCGGGTGAAGTTGATCACTACTTCGTCTCCATGCTGAAGCTGTTCATCGAACTGTGTGGAAACCTGTCCGTTGTGCATCACGTTTCCATGCTGAAGGTAGCTTTTTATCTCGGTGCGGCTTTTGGGCGCAAGCTTCTCCATCATAAACGGCAGTAGCTGACAAGGTTCATCGATTTTATATACCTCAATGTGGTCAGGACCATATTGCCTTGGGCCTTTTTTCGAATTGTTTCTCTTCATTGAATGAATAGTATAATAATCAAAATAAGCGTTTGCCGCCGCAAATATACAATTTTTTTCTGAAAAATTTGGCAAGTTAGGAAAAAAAACATAACTTTGCACCCAAATTATTAACGAAATCGAGTGAATTATTATATATGAAAGCCAAGAAAATGCATAAAGAGGGTAGCGTGACGTTGCTTACCTGTTTCGTTTTCATCCTCTTGGTTGCAGTCACTCTTTACGCATATCGTGCTCCCCATTGGCTATGGATTCTATTGATGGTGCCCTTGATCATCATCTTCTGCATCATTGTCAACTTCTTCCGTTATCCCGAACGACATTACAAAGGCGACAAGGTTCATGATGTAATAGCACCGAGCGATGGTACTATTGTTTGCATCGAGGAGGTTTATGAGCCTGACTATTTCAAGGATCGTCGCATTATGATCAGTACGTTCATGAGTGTGACCAATGTTCATGCACAGTGGGCGCCTCTGGCAGGACAGGTCCTTGTTAGCGAACATGAAGATGGCAATTTCAAAAAAGCTTATCTTCCAAAAGCGAGCAACGAGAACGAGCGTTCCACCATTGTCATCAAAAGTGATGCAGGGCCTACCATCATGATGCGACAAGTAGCAGGTGCAGTAGCTCGACGCATTGTGACATATTATGAAGCTGGCGAACGTTGTGAAGTCGATGGCGAACTTGGCTTTATCAAGTTCGGTTCACGTATCGATGTCTATCTTCCACTCGACACCAAGATACTTGTTAAACTCAAGCAGTCGGTGCGTGGTAATACTACGCCACTGGCGAAGATTTAATTATGAAACTAATCAATCTTCCTAATACAGTTACTTGTTGCAACCTCCTTTGTGGTTGTTTGTCAATCTATTTCGGCCTACATGGGCAGATAGGATTGGCAAGTCTTTTTATTATTGGAGGTGCTATCTTTGATTTTTTTGATGGTCTGACAGCACGTGCGTTGCATATCTCCGGCCCCATCGGCAAAGAACTCGATTCTCTGGCCGATGTTGTTTCTTTTGGTCTTGCACCCTCCGTACTTTGTCTCCAGATCCTCAACACATATAATCCTACCTACAGTTGGTTCCCCCTCTTGGCTTTTATCATGGCTGCCTTCTCGGCTTTGCGTCTTGCCAAGTTCAATATTGACGAGCGTCAGACTCTTTCATTCATCGGACTGCCTACGCCGGCCAATGCCATCTTATGGATAGGTCTCACCTATCTCAATGAGATACCAGCAGTTCATGCGTTATTGAATAGCATCGTATATTTCGTCTTGATGCTTATTTGCTGCTATTTGCTCATCTGTGAGTTGCCAATGTTCAGTCTCAAGGCAAAACCGGGACATAATGGTTTCAGAGAGAATAAGTCTCGCTATATCCTTATCGCCTCTACTGTCATCATATTTTTTGTAACGGGACTCATCGGATTCCAGTATTTTGCTGCATCGCCAGCCCTCATCATTCTGCTATATCTCATTCTCAGCATCGTTGACGTTAGATAACCCTTCTTCCCATGTACATTTTTGGTTGTCTTCCCATGCTATTGATCGTTTTCGGCCTGTTTGCGGCCGTTTTCGTCATCAATACTATTCTCCGTCTTATCAATGGGACTGGAGCGGGAGCGGTGTATCTTTGGGAGTCATTTCTTAATTTCTTCCGTCGTGAAAAGAAGGAGGTCATCAATCCCTTCAACGGAGAGAGCAATTTTGATCATGTCCGCCAGGAGGATGAAATACGCTACTCTCCTACTGAGCAGCGTCCCAAACGATACCTTCCTTCCGATGGAGAGATCATCGAGTTTGAGGAAATCAACTAATGAACACAATCTGTGCCATCTCCACCCCTCCAGGAATAGGCGGTATAGCCGTCATTCGCGTCAGTGGACCAGATGCCATTGATGCGTGTGATTACATTTTCTTTCCATTCCAATCGTCACATTATTTAAATACTCGTCCGACCCATACTCTCACTTTTGGCAAGATAGTTAATCCTGAGACGCATGAGGTAATAGATGAAGTCGTCGTTTCTCTCTTTCGTGCCCCTCATAGTTTTACGGGCGAAGATGTGGTCGAAATCTCTTGTCATGGTTCTATATTTATCCAGCAGGAATTGCTGCATGTGCTTACCCGTTGTTGTGACGTTAGGATGGCTGAACCAGGCGAATTCACACGACGTGCTTTCGCCAATGGCAGGATGGACCTCAGTCAGGCAGAAGCTGTGGCTGACCTTATCTCCTCTCAGAATGCAGCTGCACATCGATTAGCATTTAGTCAGATGAAGGGAAGTATTAGTAACAAACTTGATCTGCTACATGACCAGTTACTACAGTTGTCTTCGCTCCTGGAACTCGAACTTGACTTTAGCGAAGAAGATGTGGAATTTGCCGACCGCTCCCAATTGCTCTCCATAGCACAGCAGATTGATGACGAAGTGGTACGCCTTTCCGATACCTTCCGCACTGGTCAGGCCATTCGCAATGGTATTCCCGTAGCTATTATTGGCGAAACCAACGTCGGTAAGTCAACGCTGCTCAATCACCTATTGGGCGATGAACGTGCTATTGTGAGCGATGTTCATGGTACGACACGCGACGTTATCGAGGACACCATCATCCTCGATGGCCAGTCGGTACGATTCATCGATACTGCGGGTATTCGCAACACAAATGACCAGATAGAAAATCTCGGTATTGAGCGAACCTATCAACGACTCGAACGTGCCCAGGTCGTTTTGTGGCTCATCGACGGAACACGTCTAGCCGATGACGCGAAAGTAGAGCAATGTGTGAGCGATACGCTTTACGTCTATCGTTGTATTGAGCCATATATCCATGACCAAAGGCTTATTCTTGTAATCAACAAAGTGGATTTAGTAGATTCTGATCAGTTGAGTCTGCATCTCTCCTACTTACTCGATTTGCTCAGTCAGACGATTCAAGATCCATCACTCTCCTTGAATTATGTGACCATAAGTGCCAAGCATGAGATGGGTTTCTCCGAACTTCGGAAGGCACTCACCAAGGCCACTCGTTTGCCACAAGCTCAGGGTGATGTTATCCTTACAAATAAGCGTCACTACGAGGCCATGCAGATGGCACATGAAGCTCTTCAGCATGTCTTATCTGGACTTCTAACACAAATCAGCGGAGACCTCATTGCTGAAGATCTTCGTATGGTCATCGATTCTCTTAATAGCGTACTTGGTAGAAGCATTACTTCCGAAGAAACCTTGAATAACATCTTCAAGAACTTCTGCATCGGAAAGTAGATTCTGCGTGGACAATTGATTCTGATAGGCATAAGGCAGCTAAATATTCATAAATTTTCATTAGTATAAGATAATCTAATAATATGAGAATAGTCATCGTGGGAGCAGGATCCACAGGAACACATCTTGCGAAGTATCTTTCCGGAGAAAAAATGGACATCTACATCATTGACAAAGATGCCTCTAAACTCTCCATGCTTGATTCCGAGTATAATCTGATGACAATAGAAGGTGATGGTACCGCGTTTTCTACTCTCCGACAAGCTGATGTAGGGAAATGTGCACTGTTTATCGCTGTGACTGATGTCGCCGAACGTAACATCGTGATTTGTGGAATTGCAAAGTCGATGGGTGCCAAAATGACTGTGGCACGAGTCGATCGACATGACTATATAGAACCTCATACTCTGGACGCATTGCATGCTATGGGTGTTGACAATGCTATCTTCCCTGAATACCTACTCGCAAAGGGTATCAATGTGGCGTTGAAACATCCTTGGGCCAGAAATTGGTATGAGTTTAACAAAGGTGAAATGATTATTGTGGGAATTCACCTTGCAAACAATGCTCCTATTGCTGGAAAATATCTTCGCGATCTGTTTCAAAAACAACGTTTCTTCCATGTTGTCGCCATCCGCAGGCATTTTACCACGTTGATACCCAATGGTGACACTCAATTGTTGCCTGGCGATATCCTGTACGTGACGATTTCGTATTCCGATCAGGAGAAACTTGGATTGTTTACTGGCAAACATCTGTTTGACATCAAGAATGTCTTGATAGCAGGAGGTGGAAAAATCGTTGAAATGACTTTGGAAACAGCACCGAAAACATTCAATTTTACAGTTATAGACAACGATTACAACAGAGCCCAGGATCTGATACGCCAATGTCCGGCATGCGATGTGATTGTAGGTGAAGCCGGGGACCCTAATGTTCTTGAAGAGGCAGGGGTTGGAAAAGCGGATGCATTTGTTGCATTGACAGAAACATCAGAAGGGAATATTTTGACTTGCCTTATGGCCAAAGATCTTGGTATCAAGAAAACAATTGCTGACATTGAGCATCCATACTTCTTCAATATGGGTGAATCGTTCAACATCGGCACGATACTCAATAAGCAGATGCAAATGGCCAACACCATTTTCCAACTGATGATAGATTCGGAATCGTTTTCGTCAAAATGTCTCGTTTTGCCCGATGCGGATGTAGTGAAACTGGAAATCAAGTCAGAATCAAAAATTACTTCTGTCCCAATAAAAGACTTGAAGGTGCCAGAAGGGATTACGTTTGCAGGATTTATCCGGAATAATAAAAGCTCAGTTATCACTGGTCAGACCGAGTTACAGGTCGGTGACCAGATATTGGTGGTATGTCTGAAGGGAAGTTTGAAGAAAGTTCAGAAATTGCTAAATTGAATTAAATGAAATACGTTGTCATCAACCGCAATAGCCATGCTATCAATTACAGGATGGTTCTGAAAGTGCTCGGTCAGCTCCTGATGATCGAGGCTGGATTTATGGCTTTGCCGCTGATTGTATCATTAATATGCCACGAAAGCGACAGTGCGACTTTTGCCATTGTCATCGTGCTGACTCTTTTGACGGGACTATCACTAAATTTCTTTTCCAATCCAGAAAACAGGATACTGAAACGTCGTGATGGCATGCTGCTCGCTTCCATGGCGTGGATCGTCTTCTCATTGTTCGGCATGTTGCCGTTCATACTCTGTTCAACACCGCTCAACATCAGCGAAGCCTTTTTTGAGGCAATGTCAGGATTCACCACGACAGGAGCTACTGTAATTCGGGAAGTAGAAAGTTGCAGCAAAGGGATACTCATCTGGCGTTCGCTCACTCAGTGGATTGGGGGATTGGGCATTATCCTGTTTACACTGACATTTATCCCATCACTAAACAACAGAGGCAGTTTGATGCTGTTTCATGCCGAAGCAACTGGTATTACGCACGACAAACTTGCAGCACGTATCGCTCATACAGCCAAGATATTATGGGGACTCTACACGTTGCTTACTGTGGTCTTGTTCTTGTTATTATATTTTGGTCCGATCAGTTTCTTCGATAGTGTCTGCCATTCTCTGACCTGCATATCCACTGGCGGCTATTCCACACATAATGAAGGTATTGCAGTTTACGATTCTCCATATATTAAGTCGATACTTACTTTATTCATGTTCATAGGAGGAGTAAGCTTTAGCCTGATTATCATTGCCGTTAAGCAGTCCTGGCGAGACTTTTGGCGTAACGACGTGTTTCGTACTTATGTCTATACAATAGGTGTATTTTATGTTATAGTGGTGTCTGCAATCATCTTCAGGAATCTTGTCACAGGATGGGAAAGTGTCACAATCGACCCGTTATTCCATATTGTTTCAGCTTTGACATCCACAGGGTTCAGCGCAGGCAATTGGGAAGGATGGGGCATTCTGGTACTCACACTCACCTTCTTCATGATGTATATGGGAGCTTGTGCAGGTTCTACCACAGGTGGTGCAAAACTTGACCGACTATTGTATCTGATGAAGAATTTCCTCTTCGTTGTCCGTAAGTATGTTCGTCCGCGCCTTTTGACTTCAGTAGATGTCAATGGACAACATGTTAATGAGGAAAGAGGGAGTGAGATTGCTGCATTCATCTTTATTTACACCTTTTTGATTGTTTTTGGTGGTGTGGTTCTTGTTGCAGAGGGATTTCCGATAGTTGACGCATTCTTTTCATCATTTTCTTGCGTTTCAAACAATGGCTTGGGTGCTGGTATTACAGGTATCACGGGCTCGTATGATTTCTTGCCTGCTTCCGGAAAATGGGTAATGTCAGGACTAATGCTGGCAGGACGTCTTGAGATTATCACTTTGATTACCATCTTTACACCTTCATTCTGGCATAAATGACAAAAGTAATCTGAATAAGAGAACGATTCTGACAGACATGGAAATAATCAGAGCGACAAAGACGGCAGAACAGGCCGGAGCCTATTACGTTCGAATACAGGCAATGGCACGAAAGCATCAGATTACACTTTATGCTGAATTTGATGAGCTTGATACGCCAGAAACCAAGTATATCGTAATTGTCGATAACTATCTACCAGTGGCTACTTGCCGACTTTATGCTATAGACGATGAACGTATGATGCTTGGAAGGATTGTAGTTCTGCCAGAGTATCGCCACCAGGGACTTGGAACGCTTGTAGTTCAAGAAGCAGAGAAGTGGGCTAAGGAATTGGGCTTCCACACCTCTGTTGTGGAGAGCCGTGACAATAAGATTCATTTCTACGAGATGATGGGCTATGTGGCCGACTACTCACAGAAGATAGTCGGTGAGACTTTTACATGTTACAGAATGGATAAAGCATTGAATAATGAGAAAAGCAAGTAGAGCAATGGTGAAGATTACCTTGACAGAGTCTCATACAGGAAAGCGTAAGCAGTATGACAAGGAGGATGAAGAAAGGATGATTCTGAGCAGTTTGATCAGGAAGACGGTCTGTTTGAGTTTGAAAAGAGAATGAAGATATATGGAAGAGAATGAAGTGAAAGGCCGTAAGGTGGCCATCGATATTGTTAAGGCGAATATATTTGCCATTGCAATTATGGTAGTTGCAGCCATTTTGTTCTTCGTGCCGTTCTTTTGGATATGGAAGGACAGGAAGCCAATAAGTGAACTCCTTGGTGGCTTCGGTGACTGGAGCATTACCTTTATCCTTGTCATCGTGGGTATCGTGGTTCATGAACTGATCCACGGTCTAACGTGGGCCTGTTATGCCAAGAGTGGCTGGAAGAGCATCAGCTTCGGTGTGATGTGGAAACTGCTGACTCCCTACTGTCATTGTGACGAGCCGATGCATATCCCGGGCTACATGATGGGAGCCATGATGCCCTGCATCATCTTGGGTATCATCCCTGCCATTGCAGCCCTCTTCATCGGTAGTCTGCCCATGTTGGCTTGGGGTATATTCTTCATAGCTGCAGCTGCTGGTGACATCTGGATAACATTGCTTCTGACCAAGGAGAATCCAAAGAGCATGGTGCTCGACCATCCTTCTGAAGCAGGTTTTTATATCATAGATTAATGAAAAAGGGAGCATCTGACGAACATACATGATATCCAGCAGACACTGAAAGATAACCGTTTTGTGTCTATTCTAAATAATAGGAATTGTATGGACATGGCATATTGAATAGTTTGTTTTTAACCAACATAAATATGGATTTCATTGAATTAGCAAGAAGCAGGTACTCCTGCAAGTGTTTTGATTCGCGTCAAATCAGTAAAGAACAACTTGATAGCATCCTTGAGGCAGGACGCTTGGCTCCAACGGCAAAGAACCTGCAGGAGCAACACGTTTACGTAGTACAGTCGGCAGAAGGACTTGCCAAAGTAGATGCACTCACACCATGCCGATACGGTGCGCCAACCATGCTCATCGTGGCCTTCGACAAGAACAACGTGTTTACTTACCCTGGTCAGAAGTATGATTCTGGTATTGAGGATGCAACCATCGTGACCACTCACATGATGCTTTGTGCAAAGAGTGTAGGTGTGGATAGCTGTTGGGTGAATTTCTTTGACCCAGACAAGATGGCCGAAGCTTTCAAGTTGCCAAAGAATGAAGAGATCCTAACCTGTCTCGCTCTCGGCTATCCAGCAGAAGGTGCAGGGCCACTTGCAAACCACAACAGTCGCAAGCCGATTGAGGAAACTGTAACTTATTTATAGATTTTGTAAGACCCGAAAAGTTAAGTGCCCGTATCTTAAGAGTGATACGGACACTTAACTTTATTTTAGTATATCAAGTCGTTGCAGTTAAATTCAGATCTTCATTTTTGAATCTTATCTAAGAGCAGTTGCTCAAGGGCTTTGCGTCGTTCAGGCCATGTCTTGTAGTCGGATGCCTTGAGCGTATAGACTTTCATGTCGGCGTTGTTCAAACCACCTTTAGTTGAAGCATTGGTTACCATAATGCAGGGTTGAGTTTTACCATCAGCCAAGAGCTTGTCAGCAATGTTATTGGCACCACCTACCTTGAACCAGCTTTCCGACGTGTCCTCTTTACCATAAATGAGACGAATGAGGAATTTTGAATTTCCTGTTGGCGGATAATACTTTGCATTATTCATCTTGTCGTTCAGGTCGTAACAAACTTTTCCGTGTGGGATATCACCCAATGTAGCAAGGCTGTAGGGATTTGCTGGATTATTGCAGACACTAAACTTGAAGCCTTTGTCAGGTGATAGATACATGTTGCTTGGATCAGCTACTTGAATTCCATCGACCAGGAAACAATATTTGAATACATCGGTAGCATTCTCTTTGAGCGTGATGCTCCACACACCTTCTTCATCTTTCTGCATTGCTAAAGGCTTTTCTTTCAATTCCGTCTGTAGCTGCACTTCTTGGGCATCAGGTGCCTTCATGCGGAATGTGATGCCATCGCTGCCGAAGTCTGGAGAGATGATTGGACGCGGGAACAGTCTTGCCATAACGCTTGGTGTGAATGCCTGTTCTTTACCAGTAGCAGCAAGTGCAGGCTGACTGTTCTTCATGGCTTCCTCAGAGGCTTCGGGATTGAAGAGCAGGCGGAAGGTCTTGTCGAGGAAGTACTTGGCGTTCATCCATGTGTGGCCGTATTTGTCGTGCGTATATTCCTTCACGGAACGTATGCCTTTCTTGTCGAGGAACTCCATGTAGTCGCGAGCTGTGCCATAGAGGAAATCGTCGGTACCAACGCCGAGCCAGAAAAGATGGATCTTGCTGTTGGTATCACCAGCATTGTCATAGACATTGGGTAATGTAGTGGAAGTAAAGGAACTGTAAGAGCAGAGATAGGAGAATTTGTCGAGGTTCGTGAGACCGCAGGAAAGACCTTGGTTTCCACCGCGCGAGAATCCGCCAATGCCACGATGGTCACTATCATTGATGGTGCGGTAATGACTCTCCACATAAGGCATAAGGTCGTTCACCAGGTCTTTACCGAACACATCCATGCCAAAGCCCATCATATCCGTTGGAGGCGTAGGCAGTAGTTTTGTGGGATTGCCATAGGGCAGCACAATGATCATTTCCTTGGCCTTGCCTTCAGCCACTAGGTTGTCGAGGATATAGTTCATACGTCCAACCTTATAATACACTTCTTCAGTGTCGGTAGTTCCGCTTATCAGATAGAAAACTGGATATTGCTCCGTAGAACCATTGTTGTAATACGAAGGCGGAAGATAGACGATGGCGTTGTTGGTACCGCCGAGGCTCTTGGAATAGTAATGGATATATTCCACCTGTCCGTGAGGTACATCCTTGATGTCGTGAACCAGAGACCCCGTCTTGGCAGGGATTTCCAACAGACTGTTCTTGAATCCTTCATTGGGGAAATACAGCGGGTTTTGTGGGTCCATCACGCTGATGCCGTCCACCACGAAGCAGTAGGGATACATATCTGGTGCGGCAGGCCCAAGAGTGACGGTCCATAAGCCGTTTTCATCGCGCTGCATGGGATTGCGACCTGCAAACTGCACATCCACCTGTACATCTTTGGCGTTTGGGTTGGAATAATAGAAAGTAACGGTACCGTCATCGTTGCATACGGTAGATGGTTGAGTCTTTTCTTGGGTGCAACTTGAAGTGGCGCAGAGACAGAGAGCCATGCAAATGGCAAAACATAATGATTTCATCTTCATGCTGTTTTCTTTAATAGAAGTTGTTTATTCTACTGTTCAAAGCATAGCTTCAATGTCCTTCTCGAAGTCTTTGGGTTCTGTTGTTGGGGCATAACGCTTGATGGTTTCACCATCCTTCGAGATGAGGAACTTGGTGAAGTTCCATTTAATGTCATTGTCTTTCACTACACTGGTGCTGATGGTTTTGAAGAGGGCCTTGGCTGCTTTTGCCTTCAGGCCGTTATATTCCTCTGTAGGAGCTTGGGTCTTCAGGTACTCAAAGATGGGATCGGCAGCAGAACCATTCACATCAATCTTCTTCATGATTTGGAAAGTCACACCGTAGTTCAATTGGCAAAACTCCTCAATCTGACTGTCTGAGCCTGGGTCTTGCTCCTTGAACTGATTGCAAGGGAATCCGATGACCACCAGTCCCTTATCCTTGTACTTCTGATTTAATTCCTCCAGTCCTGCAAACTGCGGAGTGAAGCCACACTTGCTGGCTGTATTTACAATCAGCAAAACTTTACCTTCGAACTGGGCGAAATCCAGTTCCTTGCCTTTGCTCGTCAGAGCCTTGAAATTATAAATCTTTTCCATGTCTTAAGATAATTGTTTGTTTGTATGTTTTCAGCCGCAAAGATAATAACTTTTTCTTAATATCATATAATGAAAAGAGTAAAAATGTATTATTTGACAAAAATAATTGAAAAAAACGAGATAATAACCTTTGCTTTTTCAAAAAAACAAACTATCTTTGCAGCATTGATTTCAACTAATATGATCTATTGTTAGTCTTGCAATAGTTTTAATCATTAAATATTGTAATATTATGAAAAAAGTATTATTATTTGTAGTGGCATTCTTTGCCTCGCTAAACAGTGGATTAAAAGCACAATCCATTACCGACAACTATGCCTTGCTCTATTCCGGCATGTGCTTCACCTTTTTCGAAGAAGACGAAGGAGTATCTGACCAAGGCTTCAATGCTGGTGTGCTCTTTGGATATAATATCACCAAACAGGCTGTCCCCTTGTTCCTTCAGTTTGGTGGTGAGTTAATATACGAAGGAACTACCGATGATGAAGTTGAAAAACGTCTGGCATGCCTAGCTGCACCCGTCAATCTTTCTTATAAGTTGGGACATCGTAAATTCAACGTTGAACCCTATATTGGCGTGAATTTCCGACTGAATCTCCATGGGAAAGAAAAAGGTGGTACTGATTCGGCCAAGACGGATATCGATTATTTCGATTCGGAAGTCAAGGCCCGCCGTTTTCAGTTTGGTGCCAATCTCGGCTTGAACTTCAACATCCTTAACTTCACCGCGGGTGTTCGCGTGAATTCCGACTTCACGGAATATGCGAAGAATGTAGATTCGAAGGTCAATCGCATTATGCTGACCGTTGGATACACGATGTAGTAGCCATATGAAACTATTAGCCTTATCATTACTGTTGTCACTCCCTTTGGCCTTGTTCGCACAGACGCAGTATTACCTTCCGACCGCCGACAATTCCCAAGAAGAGAAGGATAAACCACTTATCGAGGTGTATCTGCCAAAGCAGGAACAATCCAATGGGTGTGCCGTTGTGTTATGTCCGGGAGGAGCAATGCGATGGCTTTCATGGGATAGTGATGTGATCAAGATGGCGTCGTTCCTCAACGAACACGGTATAGCGGCCATTGGCCTCCGCTATCATCTGAACAAAGGAAATGGAAACATGCCTCAGGGTATCACGATGCCCCCGATGGTTGATGTGACTCATCCCGAACAGTTTCCACAAGCCGATGCCAACCCGCTGCACTTTGCTTATGGCGATTCCATTATCCATTTGGCCGCACAGGATGCTAAGTCAGCTATCGCCATTGTCAGGGAACATTCAAAAGAGTGGCACATCAGTCCCGATAAGATTGGCTATCTGGGATTCTCGGCTGGTGGTGGCGTAGCCATTGTTGCCACGATGTCAGCTGAGGCCAATGAGCGCCCTAATTTTCTTTGCACAAATTTCGGTCCATCGTTGATGCCCGTTACCGTGCCAGTTGATGCACCACCCCTGCTAATCATGACGCGTGCCGATCATCCCAATGTGGCTGCTGGACTTGTCGCTCTATTCATGGAATGGAAGAAAGCCGGAGCCAATGCAGAGCTGCACATCTATGGTGACGGCAAAGGCCCATACGGGCTGATGCCGGTAACAGGTGAAACTACGACCGAGACATGGAGCACCCAGATGCTTCAATGGCTTAAGGCCAAAGGATTCATCAATCGGGAATGATATGCAATCAGAAGTATTCAACATATCGGGAAAGGAGTGCTTTCTGTTTGTTCAACCTAGGTCCAAATATCTACTCATTCAGCCGGTGGATGAGCACGATTTGGAATTGCTGAATCAAGAGGTAGCCATAATTCAACAGCTTTCTGACGAACCTTTCTCTCTTGCAGCATTTAAGATTAAGGACTGGAACCATGAGCTTAGTCCATGGCCAGCACCTCCTGTGTTTGGCAAAGTACCGTTTGGTGATGGAGTCGCTGAAACCTTGTCGTTTATCACTGAACAATTGATTCCTGGGTTAAAAGCAAAAGGGATAGATACCTCGCACTGTCTTCTTGGCGGTTATTCCCTCGCTGGGTTATTCTCTCTATGGGCTTCCTATCATTCCAACGTATTTGAAGGAATTGCAGCAGCCTCCCCTTCCGTATGGTTTCCCAAATGGATAGATTTTGCCGCAGCTAGGCGACCATTCGCAAAAGCCGTCTATCTCAGTCTTGGCGATAAAGAGGAAAAAGTTAAGAACCCCATAATGGCACAAGTGGGCAATGCCATTCGCCAACAGCATGAACTCCTCCAATCCAATAGCATTCCTTCCACCCTTGAATGGAATCCCGGCAACCACTTCGCCGATTCCGAAAAAAGAACAGCAAAGGGCTTCGCATGGCTGCTCAGTAAAAATATCTCATAACAAGTCATCAATTTATTTAAGTTTTATAATTATAACATATTATGTCAACAAGAGCAAACATCTTTATTAGAAACAACTATGACGATCGAGAGAAGGAGATTATCTACCATCATTGTGACGGTTATCCCGAGGGGGTAGGTAAAACTCTGCGCAGTATTCTTTGGAAACTATCAGAAGAAAAGAACATAGTAATGAATAAGCAAGAACTTGCCAAGTTCATTTGTGATAAAGACCCAGAATTTCATATCACAACTCCCTGCATCGCTGCTGATGCTGAGTATATTTACGAGATAAATCTTTCCAAACGTCGTGTAGATTGGGAACACCTATATACAGGAGAGATGGATTGGCTGTGTGACTTCTAACTCTCTTTAGAATTTGTTGTTATGAAATGAATATCCCCGCAAAGGTAGATATTTAATTCCAATAATCCAAATATAATGTGGAAAAATCATAGAGAGTGAGGTTTACAATGATAAATAGCTCTATACAACGTAAGAAGTACTATGACGGGCGACAGAGTGCTTGCCACGATTTTTATAGTATTATTTAAGGGTGTCTTACCCTTATTATATTATATAAGGAAAAGACTACTCATAACTGATTATTGTTTATTTTTTTAGTAAGTGCATTGTACTAAAAACACTTTGTTTTAGGTATTGTGCATTTTCATTTTTTGCAGTACCTTTGCAGCGCAAAAATAATATTAATTACAATAAATGTTGCTATGGGTATATTAAAATCTTTATTCACCAATTGCGCCTGTCCGCAAGGACAGATGGGACGATTTATGCTGAAGTTCATGAATCTCTGTCATGGTCCATTAACAAACTGGGGTCTTAGCCAAGTGAATTTTCCGGATGGTTGGACGATGCTCGATATCGGATGTGGCGGTGGAGCTACACTACAAAGGTTACTCAAAAAAAGTAATGATAGTGTTGTGTATGGATTAGATATTTCGGAAGAAAGTGTGACGAAAGCTCGCAAAACCAATAAAGATCTTTTGGGTAAACGGGTATTTGTAGAGCAGGGTTCTGCAACAAATCTTCCCTACGAAAATGAAAAATTCGACCTTGTAACTGCTGTAGAAACAGTCTATTTTTGGCCGAATCTGCCTGGGTGTCTGCAAGAAGTACGAAGGGTATTGAAAAAGGGAGGACAATTTGCTATCATTGTAGAGGTAGTCGATACCAACTCCAAATGGACAAATGTGGTGGAAGGCATGAAAGCCAACACACCAGCTCAGCTGAAGGCGATGCTCGATGAAGCTGGTTTTGTTCAAACCAAAATACATCGAAAGAAGCCTTCAAATGCTACGATTATTGGTATAAAAGCATAAGGTTTTTTATCCCTCCCTGTATTCCCTTGGTGATTGGCCTTTCAGTCGTGAGAAAAACTTACTGAAGGACGGCGTATCGGCGAAATGGAGTCGATCTGCTATCTGCGTGATGCTCAAATCGGATGTTCGCAGCAAGAAAGAGGCTTCCATGAGAAGCATCTGATTGATGTAATCAACTACTGTGCGACCTGATACTTGACGTACGACACGCGAGAGATAAACTGGAGAGATATTGAGTTCGGAGGCGTAGAAAGGGATGTCGTGGTGTTCGGTAAAGTGTTTTGGCAATAAACGGATGAAACCGATAAAGATCTCCTCAACGCGTTGGGGAGTCTGGCGATGTACGATGGCACGGCTTTGGGCATTCTGTAGGTCAAGCAAGAAGATTGCATAGAGCATACGAAGCACTTCCGCCTTATATATGTGTTCGGATTGCACGTAGCTGATGATTTCGCGCATCTTCATGAGCAGATGCTGAGCTACTTCAGGAGGAAAGGTCTGTTTCGGTTCATGCAAATGTACAAGAGGCAAGGTGGCGAGGTGTACTAGATCATGAACGCTTGGAGCCTCGATGGTGGCGTGTTCGTCGGCCATCAGGCAATAACCGTGAAAGTCTTCGGAGGTGGCGATAACCGTTACTGGAAGTCCGGGCGAATAGGTGTATAGATCGTTTGGATGGAAAGTCAGTTCTTTACCATTGTAGTGAATCGTCATCCAGCCTTTGTCAACAAGCATAAAGGCGAAGCAGGATACGAATCCCCGCAACAGGTTTGAGCGAAGGATTTTCACCGCATTTGTTTCTAAGCAGTACATTCCGTTATCCCAGCCTTTTTCGGGCAAGTCGTCGCCTACAAATATGGGCAAATATTCTTTAAATGTGTACATATCGGTGCAAAGATAAGTATTTTTTTTTAGTTGTATCGTTTCAGACAAATTTTGTTTTGTTTTAGATTTGGATTTGTGCAAAAAAACCTCTATCTTTGCACCCGAGAATACAAAAAACTATCGTTTAACAAATAAAAAATCAAAAATTATGAGCAAGCAGAAATCAATTGACGCATTACAGTTTTTCGTAACCCATCTGGCAGAAGGTGCCATGGTTCACAGACAGCAAGGTATGGTTTTCAAGTCGCAGGGCTTCACCAAGCTCGGACAAAAGTATCTTGACCACTTCAATGAGGAGATGGGCTGGGTAGAGAAGTTCACAGAGCGTATGCTCGACCTTGGCGGAGAACTCAAGTTCGAAGGCATGAAGAGCCGCGACCTCATCTGCGACCCTATCGAGTATGTAAAGGCCGATCTCGCTATTCAGGAGCCTGGCGTAGAACTACTGATGAAGTGCATGGAGGGCGTGAAGGACGATCCAACCACCTACGACATCTTCAAGGATTATCTGAAGGACGAGGAGGAAGACCTCTACTGGAGCCAGGAAGCTCTTGAGATCATCGAGAAGATTGGCGTACAGAACTGGCTGATGAAGCAGATGTAAATCGCTTAGTGCTACTGCACCTCGACACTATTATTTCTTCAAGGGACGGTGTAGCCGGAGTGACTGTAACATGATTCAGACACTACGCAAAACCGTCCCTTCATTTTCAAATCACCTAAAACATTATCGATTATGGCGAAGATGAAATGCCCCTGTAAGTACACTTACGACCCAGAGAAAGGTGACCCTAAGCAGGGAATACCTCCCGGAACCCAGTTTGAAGACCTTCCCGATACATGGCGCTGTCCCCGCTGCAAGCGGAAGAAGGAGAAATTCGTACCCGTCGAAGAATAATCACGTCAATAATGACATTTCATCATTTGTCACTTTCTGACCGTGAGGCGATGCAGGCAGTTACGCTACCCTCAGGGCGGCGTAACTGCAACTACACCTTTGCTAACCTTGTGGGATGGCAGTTTTGGTACTACACCGAGGTGTGCGTGCTTGAAAACTCTGTGGTGCTGCGCTATACCTTCGAGGGCAAGCGAGCGTATATGGTTTGTACGTCAGAAGCGTTGTCGTTGAAACTTATTGAGGCATTATTTGATGACAGCAATGGAGATTTAACCTTGATTGGGCTTGAAGACTCGCAAGTGGCACAATTATCCGCTCGCCTTTCTTGCGTCCCTTTCTCATTTTCCGTTGAGCCGGTTCGTGACCAATATGATTACATCTATCGTCGCACTGATCTCACAACGCTTCATGGCAAACATCTGAACGCCAAACGTAATCACATTCATCGTTTCCGTGCGGAGCATCCCGATTTTGAATATCGTCCTCTTAGGCCAGAATTCTTTGACGAATGTCGCCGGCTTACGGAAATATGGCAGGAAGATAAGGATGACAGCGATACTATCGATGTTGAAAAACAGGTGATGGAGACCATCTTTTCGAATTGGGACGCTCTCGGCATGATAGGCGGATGCATCTTCGTGGACGGTCGTATGGTGGCTTTCACTTATGGATCCGTTGTCACAACCGACACCTTTGACGTCTGTGTGGAGAAAGCCGATCGTCACGTGGAGGGTGCTTTTGCGATCATCAACCAGCAGTTCGCCGAGCATCTGCCTGAGCAATATATCTATCTTAACCGGGAAGAAGATATGGGAATCCCAGGTCTTCGCCAAGCGAAATTGTCGTATCACCCTGAAATACTTCTGACCTACAATGTCGTGCATATTACAAAGAATGACTGAAGATGACGCGCCGTTGACCGTTGACTGGATGGTGCGACAATATGGTTTCGACTGCGCTGAGGTGGAGTCGTGGGTGCAAGACCTGCATTTCAACTGGCCGTTGAGTGTAAAAGCCTTGGATGAAAACGGCCATGTAATAGGACTGCTCAATATGAGTGACTATCGAATCGAGGAGGAAACGCCGCAGATTCTACAAGACAAGCCGGAGCTGATTAAAAGCCTGAACGCTCAGCGTTATATTGCTGTCTTTTCGTTCATTGTAGCTGAGAAATATCGTGGCACCCGATTGAACTACGACATGCTGATGTCAATCATGCCCGAGTTGAAAGCCAACTACGATTTCATCTTCATACCTGTGCTTTATCGCCTCAAGACTCATCAATACTGGCAACGTTGGGGTGCAAAAGAGTTTTACCACGATGAGGATTGTGTGTGTTACAAATTGGATATTTAGTATCTTCACTTCATAAAAAAAGATATAAAACATGAGCATCACTATAGGTCTGTTGATTCCTTTGCTTGGCACAATGCTCGGTGCGGCGTTCGTCTTTTTTATGAAGAAAGACATGTCGCCGAAGTTGCAAAAATCGCTGCTCGGTTTTGCATCAGGCGTGATGGTGGCTGCATCGGTTTGGTCGCTGCTGATTCCTTCGATGGAGATAGTAAAAGACAGCGGACGTTGGTCGGTAACGCCCGCTGCCTTGGGATTTTTGTTGGGAATAGGTTTTCTGCTGTTAATAGACGAACTGACTCCTCACCTCCATCTTCATGCAGACAAGCCTGAAGGTCTTCGATCGAGACTTTCACGAACAACGATGTTGGCATTGGCTGTGACCATCCATAACTTACCCGAGGGTATGGCTGTGGGGGTAGTCTTTGCAGGAGCCGCGAATGGTATCTCGAACATCTCGCTTGCCAGCGCCATCGCTGTTTCCCTGGGCATCGCTATTCAGAATGTACCAGAGGGTGCCATCATCTCAATGCCGATGAAGGCAGCAGGAAATTCGAAGATGAAGTCGTTCATTCTCGGTTCTCTGAGCGGTGCTGTCGAACCCGTTGGAGCTTTAGCCGTACTACTGTTGTCCTCAATAATGGTGCCAGTTCTGCCTTATATGCTGGCATTTGCTGCTGGAGCCATGTTCTATGTGGTTGTAGAGGAGCTAATTCCTGAGGCATCCAGTGGACAACATTCCAACCTGAGCACCATCGGATTTGCCATTGGCTTCGTCCTGATGATGGTGCTCGATGTGGTGATGGGTTAGTTATCTTTTAAAGAATCCTTCGAAGTTGAATTCCTGCTGAGGACCTACTTCGGGCTCTCCGAAGAATGAAGCATCGGCATTGTTCTCGTCGAGCTTGAACACCATGAAGCCTGGATTCTCAGTAGTGCAAGGTGCCCAATCGCCTCCGTCAGGTCCGTTGGGATCGCTGTACTTGGCGAAGTTTGTCCAAGCCGTCAGCATCTTCTCCGAGAGGTCCCAATCGCCTTGTGTCCAGGGACGCCAGCAATGTTTCATCGACTTGAATACGTACCACAGGTCGGAAGAGTGGAAAGCGCCCTTCAGGCGTACAGTCACTTCGGGATGCGAACCGTCGTCCGGCAATGGACGGGCGAACTCGTAAGCCCAAGCCTTACCGCCTTTGCTCTCACGTACCTTGCAGAACTCGGCGATTCCTCCACCCATCATGCCCAGGTCATTGAGGGTGTAGCCAATCATGTAAGGAACATCGGCCAAGGTACCTTCGCGAGTAGCATCGTCGAAGCTCTTCTCGCTAACGTAACCATCAACCGTTGGCATCATCATCATAAATGCAGGTTTGCCAGTAGCCTGTCCATAAATGGTTGGCAAGGCGAATACGGTTTCGGTCGAAGCAGAACGCATCTTCTCAAGGTCGGTCAATCCGGCCCAATCGAAAATCTTCTTCGTCATAGCGGCCATTTCAGCAGGAGTACCACCTCCGAAACGGCCTGGGAACATACCTCTTGCGTCGGGATTGGGAAGGGTGAGTCCGCCAGCACTCATGATGACTGCCTTGTGGAAAAGACCACGTGCCAAGGGTGACTCACAGAGGGTACGAACACTACCGCCACCTGCACTCTGTCCGAAGATGGTCACGTTGTCGGGATCGCCACCAAACTGCTCGATGTTCTTCTTGATCCATTTCAAAGCCTCAATCTGGTCGAGAATGCCATAGTTGCCCGAAACCTTGTGTGGGCTTTCGGCTGCAAGCGCGGGGTGATTGAGGAATCCGAAGATGCCCAGACGATAGTTGATGGAAACGAGCACCACGTCCTTGGCACCCCATTCCTGTCCGTCGAACTCGGGTTCGGAGCCCCATCCTTCACGATAGCCTCCTCCATGTATCCACAGGGCAACAGGAAGCTTCTTCGTTGTTTCGCCTGGAGCTTTCGTCCAAACGTTCAAGTAGAGGCAATCCTCGCTAAAGGGAGCCTCTTTGCCGTAGCCCCATTCGGTGTAGTAGCCGCCAGGATACTGAATATGCTGGTAGCTGGGATGACCGAAGGTGTCGCAGATCTTCACACCCGTCCAGTGAACGATGGGCAGTGGTTCCTTCCAACGGTTCTCCTTGATGGGAGGAGCAGCGTAAGGAATGCCACGATAGACATACACATCAGGATGATCATCGGCAAAGACGCCTTGTACCTGACCACCTTCGATGGTTAACACAGGATTGTTGGGAACGACTACTGCATTGTCTTTAGTACATGCAGTAACTGCTACCATGAGCAGAAGCGGGAAAAACACTTTTTTCATGATAAGTTGAATAAATTGAGTTGAGGTAATATGAATAACTGTATGAATAATTATGTAATTAAACATCTTAAATTTTTCCAAGCACAAAGGTATGGAAATTATCTTTATCATGGTCGATATTAGTAAGATATTTGATTAGATTAAGAGATAATAAGTGTTTTCGAACAGCCGAGTTTGCAATATGAAGTGATTGGAATGAAAAATGTTCCCCTTGGAACCGAGGGGAACATAAATTAAACTCATTTAAAAAGTGTGGGTATTTGAGTAGAAATATCGCCAATTAGAGGTAGATGCCTACGGTGAAAGATTTAAATTCGGGTCCACGATCCTTCTTCAGAAGACTCATAGGTGAGTATTTGAAATATACACCGAAGTCCTTGGCGAAATGAACGATACCCAGTACATCAACAGTGAGAGGACGTTGGCCAATCTTCTTGGTTAGGACGGTATATTCTTGGTCACCAATCTCGTATGAGTTGCTCACACGACTGTAGGCATTCCAGTTGGCTTGAGCTCCGAGAGAGATGGCGAAATTCTTTGCAAAGCTCTGCTTAACGAGCAATGGCATGGAAATGTAGAATGTTGAAATATTAGAAGAGAGTTCTGACATCACTCCATCTCGTGCTTGTACACAGATCTTATCATTAATCTTCTCAAACATGTTGTCATGCCCACTCAGGGTATTGAAACGAAAACCAAAACCTAAACCTGCAGAGAGTGTTGTTTTGGAGTTATTAGGAATATAGTCATATTGTGCGACGGTTAGCCCAATCTCCCATGAACGGAAGGTAGCGAAGTCAAGTCCATTGTCATTCTTATCGTTGATATCTGTAGGAGTAATCACACCGATAAAGAGATGAGTTGACCAATTGTCGTCATCTTCTTCGTTTTCGTATTTGACAACAGTAGTTTCATCGATTTGATCGACCTCATTGTTTTCCTGTGCATTTGCATTCATTGCGAATGCGATAAATGCCAAAAGTAGTACTTTTTTCATTTGTTCATTTTTTGAATAATTATAACACAATATGTTTTTTGAACATGTTTACACGATTGTTCTTCAAAATAGCTTTGCAAAGTTAGGAGATTATTTTCAAATTTACAATTTACGATGAACAATTAACAATTGCTTTGGAAAAATACTCTTAAACAATGAACAATTAACAATTATAGTTTGCAAATAACCATTAAAAACCGAAGAATTCCTTCAACTCTTTCTTTTCTTTCAGATCTTCGGACGTGAAGCCATATTGAGAGGCGGAGGCAAGGGTGATGACCCGACCGAGGAATTCGTCGTAAGGAAGTGCAAACCATTCCTGGGGTATCGCTTGGATTATAGTTCCACCACCATTGTGACAGCCTTCGTTCCAGGCTTCGTCGAGTTCGGCTTCGTAAGTCCCATCTTCCTTGCGGTTGAAACAGTACCACGATACCCATTTCTGCCCCCTCTCGCCCTTCTTCGCATTCCTGCGATAGACCATGAATTTATCTTTTTTAATGGTGGTCTCGATATACTTCTTCATATAAAGCTAACTCTCATAATTTTAGTGTTCCGTTGAGGATCTTGGCTCGGACACCACGAACGGCCGGTTTGTAATAGTCGATGTCCATCGTCTTAAGGGTGCGTTTCAACTCGTCCATGAGCTCGGGATAGAACTGGCACATGCGGTAAGCGAGCTTGAGACTGACCGATTGGATGCCTGGTAGTTCGTCGAGCATAATCGCATGGTCGATACAGAAGTCGAGGAAATCGGTACGCAGGTCCTCCTCTCCTATCGTCAGACGCTCGATGATGTTTAAAGTTAATCGTCGGACGGAGGAGTTTTCCGTGTGCATAGCTTGATCGATGAGATCATTGATCAGCACCTGCAAGGGTGAGAGCTCATCATGACGTGCCTTGGTCAATCCCCACAGGGCACTCCTTGCTACACGATAATCCGGGTCGAATACATATTGAAGCGTGAAACCGAGGAAGTCGCCTTCGGACTTCACCTCCTGGTAAATCTCCTGGGCTCCCCCTTCGCTGAAGGTCTGTTTCAGTCGTTCGGTTGTTATTGCCATGTCATTCTACGTTATTCAGATATTCCATAATACCATTCCGATATAGTTCGGTGGGTTTGGAAATGCCATCGTGGGATAGACGGTCGTAGATCTGGCAGAAAGTTTGGACGTCGGCATCGCCAAAGTTACGATAATCTTCCGTTTCCTTGTCGGCAATCTTGCAGTTATACCAACAGGAAAGGCTTTCGAAGGCACTCCATGGCACGTAGGTCAAATCACGTTTTACATCCAGTTTTTGTGTATATTCCTTCATCTCATTGTAGAGGGGTTCTATACTGTCCTGCATGAGGAAAATACCGAACTCATGACTGAACATAGCCAACTGATAATCCAGATACTGATTGTAATAGACGGTGTTGGTGCTGTCGTTCAGGTTGTTGTAAGAGGGTCCTTTTTGGCCTGCCCGATAAAGGAGCCAGTGATAATCTCCTCGACGCCAAGTATAACCAGTCATGCGTTCCCAGTCTTCGACTAACCTGTTATTCTGCATGATTTCGTTCAACTGTTCCTGTCGCTCCTTCATATCTGCCTTGGCTTGCGGATAGACGTTCTTCAAGTAACCATCGTAATTATCCACATACACTTGGGCTATAGCTTCGGCGACAGACATCACCTCCTGGGGCGAGTTTTGTCGTATCGCTTCTTCACGTATGCTGTCCATCAAGGCTGTCAAGGCATCGGCATCGGGGAAAGTCGCTCCAGCGGTCATGAAGAAGAATATGCCCGACAACATTCCTCCTTCTCCTTGTCCAAAGGATAGATATTCCTTGTATTTCTGCAAGGTGTCGATGGCAGCTTGAGGAAGGGTGTTACCGTATTTTTCGGCATACTCCTCATCAGAGAACCCTAAACCGGCAAGCGTATAGAGATGTGTCACGTAGTTTATTTCGGGGCGAATCTCCATCAGTATCTTGATGTCGTCGGCCTTTTCAACTTGTTTTGTACTGCATCCCGACAATATCAAGCCCAACAAGATAATATATAATGGTTTTAATTTCATAGTTTGATGTAGAAAATAAGCAACTTTAATCAATCTTTTCGGATATTTGTTCCTCCAAAAACTCTGCAGCATCGGCTACACAATCAGGACATGCACGCAGAATGATACCAGTGCCAATGCCTTTGAGCAACTTGCATTGTGTAGCACCGTTACGCGCTTGGAACTTGGTCATAATCTGTCGCATCTGCTTCATGGACTTTGCCTTGTCCTTATTGACAAGTCCTAAAACGAGGCCTGCCCCAACGAGGCCGCCACATGTTCCTTCCAAATTGCCCATACCGCCACCAAAGGCACCACAAATGTTCATGGCTGTAGCTTCGTCAATCCCAGCAATATCGGCATAGGTATGAAGAATAGCCTGCGCACAATTATGACTGTTGCAACGTTTCTTCTCCGCTGCAATATGTTTTCTTGTTTCCATATTCATTATACTTTTTCATCTTCTACTTCACAATGTAAGAACCCCATCTCCCTAGCTTTCTCTTCGTTCATCAGGAAGTAGATGGCTTCTCCCTCATTGCAGATCTCTCCTTTTCTGTTGGTTATCTCTGCATTGATATACGCCAAGTTACGTACTTGTTTTGTGATCTTTGCCCGAATGGTCAGTTCGGGTTCGGTGGTCGATACAGCCTTTCTGAACTTGATATTCAGCTGCACGGTATAACCACTGGTCTGCAGTTTGCGAGTGACAACCCATCCGCACACTTCATCAATCAGCGTGCTCAGGATTCCACCGTGTAAAGTATCGATCCAACCCTGATAGTTCTTCTGAGGATGCCATGTACTCACAATATAGTCACCATCCTCATAGAATTCCAAATGAAGTCCAATCGGATTGTCTGGACAACAACCGAAACAGTTATATCCACGATAATTGCGCCAAGGATTGATTAACTTCTTCATTAAAAATCTTTATCAATGATACATTTTGTTCCAAGACTAAAGGCATGCAATTGATTGCCCATCACGTCGTGCATTACCTCAAACACTCCATTGCTGGTGCAATGACTGGTGTAGAATTCCGTTGCAGGATAATTGTCCTTGAGTCTTCGTGCCAAGGAAATCATTTCATCTGAGTTTTCCAGTCCATCGAGCAAATGGAAACCACCGACCACGATGTGAACCGGCCAAGGACAAGCTGCCAGAATGTTCTCCAATCCACTATGAGCGCAGCCCGTAAATAAGAGTCCTTCGATATATAGAGCCAATTCGTGACGAAAAGTATCTTGCACATAGTTGCCATCAGAATCTTGCACGTAGAGGTGCCGGTTTCCCTTGGGCATAGGATGAATTTGAGGAATATGGGCAATGATAGAAAGACCTTCGTCTATCTGACAGGTATTATCCACCGTAATGAACCTGTCACCACTATTCTTTGGCCATGCAGTAGAGATACTATGCAGACCGCCACGATCAGAATAGAACTTACCGGTCAAGGCGTTGGGTGAGACAATGACCTGTGCCTGTTGATTGGTTTCCATGAAGTGTCGCAACCCTCCGGCATGGTCGCTATGACCATGGGAAATAAAAACATAATCGACATGGCTGAGGTCAATGCCCAATATCTCGGCATTACGCACAAACAAAGCACTTGCCCCAGTATCGAGCAAGATCTTGTGCCGGTCGGTTTCCAAGAAGATGGACAGTCCGTGCTCGGTAGCGAGACGGCTATCGTTACTTCGATTATCTGATAAAACTGTCCACTTCATACTTTGTCTTTTCAATGAATGCAGTAAAGTATTGAGCTTACACCCATTCAAAGTTTTCCTTCCCTGCGCCAATCTCGAAATGATACTTGGCGATGCCTAAATCCAGATGCGTGTAACCCAACAAAGAAAAACCTTTCTTGGCGTGCACTTTATGAACACCGTTTTCCATGCCGACGTACTCGAATGAGAACTTCTGCTGGTTGACGGCAGTAGGCGCAAGCAGAGCTGCTTCGACTCCCTTTCTGAACCACGACGGGGTGGTACTGCTGGCGTTGCTCACTTGCTCGACGGTCTTGATCTTATGGCCGGTACCCTGTGTCTTTCCATAACCGATAGCAATATAACAGGCAATCTTCTCGTCATCGAAAAGCACATACGTCCCTTCAATGTTCGAGTAGCTGAGTCCTACCCAGCAAGTATTCAGGCCAAGCATCTGTGCCTTGAGCACCAGTTGCTCGCCATAGTAGCCCACGCGCTCATCAAGGTCTTTGGTCTTTCGTCCGGCCATTATGAGGTAGTTGCGGACATTTTGGAACTTCCCATATTTTGCCAACGTTCCCTGAAAGGCTCTCGGCTCGTTCTGAATCAGCTGAATGTGCAATTTACCGACATGATTCAAAACCGCTATCTGTCCTTCAAGCTCCTTGACGATCTCTTCGGCCAAAGGATCTTTCTTATATGCCCTCACGCTATGTCGGGCTTCAATAGCTTCTTGTAATGTCATAATAAAAAAACAAATGGTAACATTTTACAAGCGCAAATATACAGTGTTTTCTTTATTCCAGGATGAAATATGGTAATATTTGTCAATTTTTCCATTATTTTCATTTATCGACATCGGATTTGAACAAAATTGCATACTACTCATTGCATAATCACAAAATCTCTCTTGCAATCCATGCACAAGCTTCGGCATCGGCAAGTGCGTGGTGATGATTCTCCAAACAGTAGCCACATGCTGCAGCGACGGTCTGTAGCTGGTGGTTCTTCAGATATGGAAACACACGCCGCGAGACGCAGAGGGTGTCGTGGAACTCATAGTCGGGATAGTCCATCTGATAAACACGGAACACTGCTTTCAGACAACTTTCGTCGAAAGGCTTGTTATGTGCTACCAATGGAAGACCTTCGATGAGAGGTTCAATCTGAGCCCATACTTTGGGGAACACAGGAGCATCCTCCGTATCTTCCTGACATAAGCCGTGAATCCGCGAACACCAATGGTTGTAATAGTTCGGCTCAGGCTGGATGAGTGAATAGAATGAATCGACAATCTCACCATCACGTACGATGACGATGCCCACCGAGCAAATCGAACTGCGTTCATTATTTGCTGTCTCAAAGTCTATGGCTGCAAAATCTTTCATTCACTCTTTTTCTCTATTGTAACCACTTTTGTCCCCTCTCTTAAGTCATACATGACCTTGGCGTGGTTTGTACGAATGAGCTGGCTTTCGAGACAATTGCCTGTGATGCTATCGATGACGTCGCGGAAGACTTGTCCATTACGGTAGATTACACCGTCTTCCCGGGAGAAGAATTCGTTCTTGGCATGGATGTGGAAAGTGTGCAGTTGTGGTTCGGTGGCTCGAAGTTCTCCACGCAGATATTCACCATCGACACAAAGCCGGAGCTGGTAGGTGTTGGAAGTGTCGTTGCGTAATCGATAGTCGATATAGTTGTATGAGATGCTGGTGCCTGTACCGAAAGGAATCTGTCGGCCAAAGTCGGGGAAAAGGTCTAATCCATCGTGATGATGATGTTCCACAATGGTAAGTTCACTGTGGAGTACCATCCAATGGATAAGGTTCGACAACTGGCACATGCCGCCACCGATACCTTGCGAAGGCTTACCATTTGCGATAATAAGACCTTCTTTATATCCCTTTCGTTGGGTGGTTCGTCCAATCAATTTCCATATCGAGAATATCTCACCTGGAAGAATGAGCAAACCATCGATATGGGAAACAGCCAAGGCAAGATTAGTAGCCTTGTTCTCCTGCAACTGCATGTTGACATTGCCCAAACGGCGACGAATGAGGGAATTATGACGATAGATGACCACAGGCAAAGAAGTCTCTGTCCGCACTTTCGCAAAGTTGGTTTTATGAAGAAGGTCCTTCAGTTTACGTTTTAGTATCTCCTTCTCCATCGAAAGTCGATAGGTGAAGGGCGAGATCTCGCAAAATAGTCTGCGTTTCATATCGAGTTGTCAGCTAGGGATTATTGCAGGAGTATAGTTATTTGCTGTTGGAGCTGTTGCTTCAGGTAGTGCGCTGACATGAAATCTTATTCATAAAGAAACAATTCAATACTTCAAAAATAAATAACCCAATAGGATCAATTGAATGATGAAGATGGCTGGTATGCCATACTTGAATTTCTTGTGCAAAGTCTTGTGATGCCATACCTTCATGCCCAACCATGCCCCGATGCTGCCGCCAAGGGCGGCCAGTCCAAGTAGAGCGGCTTCTCTGATGCGCCATTTCGATCGTTTTGCCTTCCACTTGTCTACACCGAACATGAGGAAGGTGACTACATTTATCACAACGAGGTAGAGGACAAACGTTTTGCCCAAAAGCGTGAGAAATTCCATGTTACTTGATTTTATTGCCTTCAGCAAATGCCTTGCCTACTGTATTACCCAGTTGGATATAGGTGTGATGAACAGGATCGAAGGTGATGAGCTTCATCTTCTCGACATCGGGTTTCCCATCTGCGGACAGATACTTTTCATCGCAAAGGATATTCACGATTTCGGCGATGAGATAATAACCCGTCTCGCTCTCGTCAATCTTCTGCTTCACACGACATTCAAGCGTCATCGGGAACTCCTTGAATATGGGAGCATTCACATTGGGAGCATTTTCGATGGTCCAACCGGTCTTTTCCATCTTGTCAAGCGTGTTTCTGCCACTCACGATGCCAACATAGTCCGATGCTGCCATCGTCTCGGTAGTAGCAAACGCAACTGTGAATTCGGGATTGAAAGCAAGGTTGTCGGTAGTCTGATGCGAACCGAGCGAAATTATTATCTCATGCATATCCCATTGTCCGCCCCAGGCAGCATTCATGGCGTTTGCCTTGCCATTTTGATCGTATGTGCCGATGATCAGCACAGGTTGTGGAAGTAACCACGCAGTTGATTTGAAACTTTTCATATTCGATTGTTTTATTGAATTCTTGTCACTATATGTCTATTTCTGTAAACCTTGCAATTCTCTGCCCATCCCGCTCAACGTTTTCGAAGAACATCTTTTCTGGACGAACCCAACATTTCCTGTCACCATAGAGCGCCTGGTAAACGACCATGCGTTCCTGTGTTTCGGAGTCGAAGGCATTGCATACATAAAGGTACTTTCCCCCTTTGAAATGTTGGAAGTAGCGGACACCGTCTTCTGGTAATGGATAATTCTTTAGCAACTTCTCAATCAGCGGCACATACCATGAATGTACTTCCTCAGCTGTCGGCGTATGATTGCCAGGAAAATGGAACGAGTGGTAGTAATGCTCCAGAAAGACTGGTTCGAAATGAGCCAAGGTATCCTTTTCGCCAAACAAGCCCCAAACCTTATCTTTATAATATGGATTGCAGAAATTGAACTGAATGGCTTCGAGTTCGGCAAATTCCTTTATCAAGGCTTCGTCGATAACGAATTGTTGTTTGCCATCCATTCGAGGCGACTTGTACTGATGTTCACCTATACGCGGTTTCAGGAACTCCGTCATTCGGAAATGTGGATTTCCCAACAGAGCCGGTAATCCAACGATGGGCGCAAGCATCTGTGCATAGAACGACCCGCAGCTGTTGCCAACAAGGAGGTCAGGTTTCTCTTTGTCACAAATCTTTCGAATCTCTTCCAACGCCATTTTGGGATGCATGGGCAGGTCGGGAGTCAGTACCTCTACCCTATCTGCTAAGGCGTCATGCAACGCCAATGCTGGTACACACTGGCCACTGGCATAGAAACCGTGAAGAAATAATATCTTTTTCATTCTTGCCTCCTTATAGTAATATCTTGTTATCGTGTGCAAAGATAGTGATTATTCTTCATTATAAAGTATGTTTTAGCTATAAAAATTATAAATAGAGGAATAATTCGGGAAAATCGAGTGAAAAAGGATAAGAAATGTTAAATAAATCATTTGTAATGCAAGATTATTCGGATTTTTGTATTATATTTGCAAACAAATAATTGATAATTATTATGACAAGACTTGTAGAAATCATCATGACCAGCATGGCCAGCCTTATTTTGATGGGTTGTTCGAATAACGACGACAACACTTCAAGAATGTCCTACTTGGAATCCTTCTATGCCATTGTTCAGAAAGATGGTGCACAAGAAACGGATATCAATCCGGAAGACTATGTGTTGACCCTCGAAAACATCATAGCAGTGAATCCAGAGACTGGTCAATTCTTGATGAATAACACGGAACAGATTGACTCGAAAGCTTTTCCTATCCCGACACAATACGTTATATCGTTTTATAGTCAAGGAAAGTTCCTTTTTAAGGCGAATCTAAATAGTGCAATATCCAGTTATATGCGACCGGGACTTACCTTTTGTCACATTTATACTGATAAGAATGGAACATCACTATATTACTTTCAAACAGATACACTTATTCGTCAGGATGGCACGACTGAGGGTGAAACATCTGACCAACAAAATGCAGGCATGAGGAAAATGTACGATATTCTCTCAAAGGCAGGCAAGGTAAGAAGTAATATTGAATACGATTTCCAATTTGAATAATTACCACCTTTAATGATGGAAAGGCTCACCCGTCATCTCAGGTGATGGCCGATGGATCTATCAAGCAGGGAAAGCTGCGGCGTTAACCACTTCTCTCCCCATTGAATCAACTTGTCCACGTTCAAACATGGTAATTGCGATAGCGATGGCTTCATTCTCATCATAAGCATTCACAATAATGCTTACAATGTCCATGTCAGTCACTAATTCTACTTGATATAAGTTCATACTCAGATTTTACGGGCTTAATTTATTAGCTTCAAAGGCTCGAAATGCCGAACTCATTATAGGAAACATTCTCAGGCTTCCATTTGTCCTTTGGATTGGGTTGGTCCTCAGGGTAGCCAATGACGATGGTGCAAAGTGGGATGATGGTCTCAGGCAATTTCAGCACATCCTTGACGGCAGCTACACGCTCCTCCTTGGGATAGGTTCCTGTCCAGACGGCACCCAAACCAAGGCCATGAGCAGCAAGCAGAATATTCTCGGTGGCTGCTGAACAATCCTGAATCCAATATTCCTGTGCAACACCCTCAAGCGCTTTCGACAAGTCGCCACAAACCACGATAGCAAGCGGAGCTTTCTCGGCCATCTTCGCGTTTGGATTGGCTGCTGCAAGACCGGCCAACTTGTCTTTGTCGGTGACAGCAACAAAGTGCCATGGTTGCTTGTTGACAGCCGATGGAGCTGCCATGCCGGCACGAAGTAACAACTCTATGGTGTCGGCACTTATCGTCTGTTCGGTATAAGCTCGTACGCTGGTACGCGTCAATATGCTCTCAACGATGGCGTTATCATTGTTAGTATCGGAAACCAAAGCATTATTGTCGTTTGTGCTGCAACTCGTTTGGATTGCTGTTCCAGAGATTATTGTTGCCATAATCAATAAAATATGAAGTTTTCTATTCATGAGTGTTTGAGGATTAATCAATTTCAGCTACGACTTCAATCTCTACCAAAGCTCCTTTTGGTAAGGTCTTTACAGCTACTGCTGAACGTGCTGGGAATGGTTCGGTGAAAAACTCTGCATAAACGGTGTTCATGGCAGCAAAATCATTCATGTCGGCCATGAAAACCGTTGTCTTGATTACTTTCTCCATCGAAGTGCCTGCTTCCTTCAGGATAGCCTGCACATTGAGTAGAGACTGACGTGTTTGCTCTTTGATTCCTCCTTCTGCGAATGCTCCTGTAGCTGGATCGATAGGAATCTGACCGGAAGTGTAAACAAAATTACCTACTTGAATAGCCTGGCTATAGGGGCCAATGGCAGATGGTGCGTTTGTTGTGCTGATTACTTTTTTCATAGCGAATTATGAATTATGAAGTTTTGTGTTTAGTTTTTTTGATGTTTTGAGGTTGGTTATTCTTGCCAAATAATCATAATGGCTTCCTATGTCAATGATTTCTACCGCGTAGCCGTTCTCTTCTGCCTTGGCTTTCAGCGTATCTGCATCGATATAGAGCCAGGAGAAGGGGTCACCGATCGTGTCCTTGTACAGCATTCGATAACTGATTTCTCCATAGTATTTTCCTGTATCTGGAAGATCCACGAACCCCTTTTCATCTATAAAAACATAGCTGATGTCGGAAGAATCACAGAGCAGCTGACCTCCTGGAGCCAAAATCTTATCAAGAAGATGGAAGAACTCGGTCATTCGTTTTAAAGTCCCGACGATACCAATGCCGTTCATCAGCATTAGGATGGTGTCGTATTGGCCATGGAGTGTGAAGAAGTCCTGTACAAGAACATTCTTTACGTCACGCTTCTTCATGACCTCCACAGATAATGGAGAAATGTCGATGGCAGTCACATCGACACCTCTTTCCTGTAGTACAAGTGAATGACAGCCAGAGCCGGCTCCCACATCGAGTGTCTTCCCTTTTGCCAAATCGAGCGCCTTGCGTTCGAGAGCCGGCATATCCTTAAACTCGCGGAAAAGTGTGGATACGGGAATCTCGTCCTCCTCGAACAATGGGGAAAACACTCTAAGTCTGGCCGCCTTCCCTTTCAGATAATAGTCGGCGATTGCCCTGCCCATGGGATCTGTTCTGTTGTTCATCTTCTTATGATGCGAAACTATTTGATTCCAACCAATTGCAGGATGGTTTTGGCATCCTCGTCATCTTCGCCAGCTTCTTTGCGCAGTTCCTTTAGGATAGCCTTGCCATCATTCTCGTTCTTGATTGCTTTTTTGAACCATTCCTTGGCCTTTGCTTCGTCTTTCTCGACGCCCTTGCCCTTCAAATAGCATTTGCCGAGGGCAAGTTGAGCATCACCGTTTTCTTGTTTGGCAGCCTTGGTAAAGTATTCGAAGGCTTTGTCGATGTCCTTCTCGACACCTTCGCCGTTCTTGTACGATTTACCTACTTGATATTGTGCCTTGGCAAAACCTTGTTCTGCAGATTTAAGATACCACGCGAAAGCTTGCACATTATCTTCTTCTACGCCATTTCCCTTGTCGTAGCAGCGTCCCAGTCGGTACTGAGCCTTCTTGTGCCCTTTCTCTGCCGCAGCTTTCAGCTTGGGGAAGGCGGCCTCATAGCGTTTGGCATCGTAAAGGTCTTTGCCATCGTTGTAGAGTTTTTCTGCCGATTGTGCGCCTAAAGTGATGCAGACAAAGCACATCAGCAGGAGTGAAATGAGTCGTTTCATAGTTCGAAATTAGTTTATAGCTGTTAAATTATATCCCATACGTTTCAGCTGAATGGCTGAGCCAAATAGATAGAGCTGATGGAGACAGGAAACGAAGGCCTCGAAAGCATCACGAGTGCCTGGTTCCAAACGCTGGTGCATCAAGGCGTGATAGACACGCGAAGCACACTCTCCTACCAGTTTCTGTGTTTTGGAATTTTCTTCTCCTTGAAGCATTAGCACGTCTTGGAGTATATACTCATCCATACAATCATAGCCTCTCTTTTCCTTCATGAATGTATAAAGGTCCTCGATCTTGTCGTAGATTTCCCATTCGTCGTCCCAATACTTGGCCACAGCCATACCGATATACATCATCCAGCCGAGCGAAGCCGTAGGATAATCGTTGAACTCACGAATGCCATCGGGAATGTAGGCACGAGCAATACCTTCCCACTTGCCCTCTACATCAGGACAAGTAGGAAATTGTTCGTCCACCTCCTTCATCAACAGAAGGTATTGTTGCAAATCTTTGTGCAATTGATCTTCTAAATCCATATTCATCGAATGAAATTCATGCCTTTCGGTGATTCACGCTTTGGATAGTCGGGACCATCAGCATGAATCTTCTTTAGCAGCCATGCCATGTTGTCAGCCAAGGTGCGCATGGTCTGCATACCCTCAGTATCCAGAGAAGCTTGGCCAGGCGACATGCCATAGACGATGTTCCAATACTGCGAAGTGACGACAGGCATATTCATCATCTGGAATGGCATGTTCAACGTCTGATAAGCTGCGGTAGCTCCTCCACGACGACAAACGCATACGGCAGCCGCAGGCTTGTTCTTTACCTTGTCGCCAGCAGCGTAGAACATGCGTTGCATCAACGAAAGTACGCTACCATTGGGCTGTCCGTAATAGACAGGCGAACCGATAATCAGACCATCGGCATCGCCTAACTTATCCACGATGCTGTTGCAGACATCATCGTCGAAGATACATTTGCCCAAGCCATTCATGTGGCATTGGCCGCAAGCGATACATCCACGGATAGGCTTGACGCCGATGTGTACTATCTCTGCCTCGATACCTTGTTTTTCCAAGGTCTTTGCCACCTCGCTAAGGGCGGTAAAAGTGTTACCCTGCTTGTGTGGACTTCCATTAATTAATAAAACTTTCATTATTTTGTTCGTTTTGATTGGTTCATTTTCAGGTTTCTCATTTTGTTCCTTGGCAAAGATATTACCAATGGGTGTAGCCATCAGCAGACCACCAACAGCGGTCAAGGCTGATTTCTTGATAAAATCTCTTCTATCCATATATTTATAAATAATGTATAGTGACTGTTATTATTCAATCATATAGTTGATACCTGCTCGATGAGCCTGTTCCATCTGGAGTTTACGAGGAATGTTGTAGAGTCGGCCATCCTTGATGAAATATGCACCCGTTTGCTTGAAATAAAACGGCACGCCGGCTTCGACACATTGTTCACGGATATTGAGCACCCAACTGTAGTCGCAGACACGAGCATCGTTGCCCGACTCACCGCCCACGGTCACTTGTTCGCACCATGGACCAAGACCTTGGTGGAAGTCTATCGCTTCGAGCAATGGTTCGCTGATGATCGACTTGTGTCGAATGGGCAATTCTCGAAAGAGCTGCAAGCGTTCATCGATGCGTCGCTGGTTTTCCATCGTGCAACTGATAGCGACATTTTCGTAGCCCTCACCCCAATCGTCGGGCAGACAGGACAGTATCCGTTCCGGCCGTTTCGTGGGGATATGGAAATACAGGTCGCTACGCTGACGAATCATCAGCCAAACGTCTTCACGCCATTCGTCGGCCTCTTCGATAAAAAAGTCTGAGGTGAAGCACGTCCACATCAGCGTACCCGAAGGCACTTTCCAAAGTCCTTGACGATCGCGACGAATGGGCAGGTTGAAGCTGGCGGTCTTCGTCACAACATTCGAGTCCTTCTCAAACTCCGCATCGCGCCTGAAGACGTAGCAATGCTGACAGCCTTCGCTCTTCTTATGGCATCCGTGCCACAGATTCCACATCATGCTTTCGCTCGAAGATTTCTTCAAATTGCCCATGTTATTCAACGACAGTTATTTTATCACTCCTTCCAACTGAAGCAATCGAATCTTCTTATCGATGCCACCGCCATAACCGGTAAGCGAGCCATCAGCGCCAATGACGCGATGACAGGGAATGATGATCGAGATGGGATTATGTCCAACAGCCCCTCCAACAGCTTGTGCCGACATGGATTGTCCCCTTTCCGAAGCAATACGACGTGCAATCTCGCCATAGGTTGTTGTCTTCCCGTATGGAATCTCCAAAAGGATTTGACAAACACGTTTGCGAAAATCGCTGGTGATCAACTTAATGGGTAGCGTGAAGTCTGGCACTTGTCCGCTGAAATAGATATCAAGCCAACGACGCGTCTCATCGAAAATCGGAAGCTCCGTCCTTTCCTCATGGTCTTTATCCAGCAGCACATCGGCAAAGTATTTCTGCCCGTCGAGCCAGAGGCCAACGAGCGACGTACCATCCGTAGCCATCGTGATGTCGCCAAGCGGAGACAGGTAGTGTGCTGTATAATGTGCCATCTTCAGAAAGTTTTTACTCTCCTTTTTTCTTTTTGGGCTTTGGCTCGGGGAGTTCCTTGCAGGTCTCTCGGACAAGAGAAGCGAGATAGTCGTGATCGTCTATGTCATCGATGTAGAAGTGATCCTTTGCACCCTCGTATGGAGGACGCAGGATCTCGGTACGGAGCACGGCACGACCTGCATTCGTGGGTTTCACGAAGAGATGGTTGTCGCAAATCAGACCGAATATCTTCCCGTTGCAATAGATGCCGTAGTCGCCGAACATCTTCTTTACGGTGATTTCGCCTGCATCGGCACATTGGTCAACGATGTACTGTACGAAGTCAGTGTTGCAAGCCATTTAATGGTTATGGGTTAGGGGTTATGGATTAGGGGGTATGGGTTAGACGAACTTCGTAGATTTCGCCAATCTGCTTACGCGGTTTGGCCACGAATTTGACGCGCACCTGCTGCTTGCCTTCCAAGAGGTTGGCGGGGATGGGGTAAGTCTCGTACTTGAATTCGGAGATACGATACTTGCCCGTGTTGTTGACTTCCTTCACCAACACATCATCGACGAAGATGTCGAACTCGTGTGTCTTCCATTCGCCCACACCCCAATACTTGAGACGAAGACTAAGGTCGGTGCGTCCGTCGGTCTTCATCAGATAGCTGAAGTAATGTCCATCGCGAGCATCGCGGAAGAAGGTATCGTTCGAATTGCCCACTTGTGAACGGTCGGTCTCCATCTTGTGATCGGTCTCGGGCTGTTGTTCACCTGGCTGAACCTTGTCGATAGTACGTGCTTCGAGCGCCTGTCGCTCCTGTTCTTGACGTGCCAAGTTGTCGAGGAAGTTCTTGTAGCTGTCTTCCGAAAGGGCGAGCCAGTACATCATATATCTAGCGTCGTGCAACTCGAAGAATGGCTGAAGCTCATTTCTTATTGCATTCTCCATCTTCGTTGTGAGCGTGAAATGAAGAGGTTTTCCGGCAATAGGCTGGAGCTGGTCGGCGATGGCATCAATCTTGTCGTTGATGAGTATGGGAGCCTCGTTGATGGGCAGTTTCTTGCCACCGGCATATTGTCCGAAGCGGCTGTCATCGGCTATCAGATTTGCCAGATCTTCGGTACCCGTCTTCATCGCGAGCAAAATTGGACCATGCATCAGGGCAATATATTGCGGAACGTTTGGCAGATACTTTACGCTGTTGTGCATTGGGAAGTTTATCTCCACCACGTCGCCTTTCTTCCACTTGCGGTCGATGCTGACATACGATGAGGGGCCCGTGACGATGCTGACGGGTTGCCCGTTGACCTTGACAGCAAACTGTCCGGGCTTCACCCATCCTGGATAGCGTACCATTAATGAGAACTGTCCCTTACCTTGTGCGATGGTGATTTTGCTGGTCTCAGCATAGGGGAAACCTGTCTCCTGTCGAAGCACGATGCCCTTCTCCTTCCAGTTGAGCTCCGAAGCTACGAAGAGGTTGACGAAAAGGGCGTCATCGACATGAGTGTAGATGAATTGTCCGTACTTGCCGTGGTTCTCCATGCCTGTACCTACGCAGCACCACATGGCCTCATTGGGTGCTGAATAATTGCGATAATGACGAGGACGTGCTGATGTGAAATAGACGTATCCACCGTGTTCGGGATGCTGTGTGGAGAGGATGTGATTGAACGTAGCCAGCTCGTAGTAGTCTGCATAACGTGCCTCGGGATTGCGACGATGCAAATCCTCGGTAAGCTTCAGCATATTGTTCGTATTGCAGCTCTCGGGACCATCTATGTCGTTGATGAAGTCCGTGCATGCCTCCTTGCTGGGGAAGTGTTCGCGACGGCTGTTTCCACCGAAAGCCAACGAACGTTCGCCAGTCACGATGTCCCAGAAGTATGCGCTGGCATCGTGGAAGGTCTCATCTCCCGAAAGCTCCGAGATTCGCTCGAATCCCACCACCTTAGGCACCTGCGTGTTGGCATGCATGTTGTCGAGACAATCGAAGTGCTGTGACATGGGGGTTAGCAAACGACGATGCGAGAAGCGTCGTGCCACGTCGAGATACTTCTGTTCGCCAGTGATGGCGTAGGCATCAGCCAACACCTCGTTTATGCCACCATGCTCATTGCCCAACATACTCTCCATCTGCTCATCGCTGAGATCGGCTGTCAGGTCGATGGCCCAGTCGCAGAAGCCGAGGAAAAGTTTCAAAGCCTGCTCGTTGCCGCAGTACAACCACGCATCGCGCAGACCGGCATACATCTTGTGCAGGTTGTAGAAAGGAGCCCAAGAGCCGAAATAGATGTTGAAATCTCCTTTCTTGAACGTGCTCCAGATCTTCTCGCTGTTGGGCATACCACCCACGTAGCCACGGCCCCATTCAGGATGATTCTTGATGTTGGCATCAGCACATACCTGCAGTTCGCCGATCATATATTCCATGCGACGACGGCATTCCTCATTGCCCAATGCTGCATTTTGTGCCATTGCAGTCAGGTAATGGCCTCCCACATGTCCGTCCAAGCCATCCCAGTTCGGATAGGTCGGAGCCTTGGGTTCCAATCCTGCCTCCTTGCGATAAGGAGCTAGCAAGCGGTCGCAATCGTACTTCAACAGGGTGATGACATTCAAATCCTGGGCCTTCTTCAAAGGGCTGTCCAACAATGACACATCGCCGAGCGGAAACTCGTCAGCATACAGTTTGTCTTGTGCGTTGGCAATATTACCTAAGACAAGAAATGCGGAAATAAGTAGAAATCGTTTCATATATTTAGTTTTCGAAATAATTACAGGATAACCTCCATCCCGGTCTTTTGCACTTTCATGCCCATGCTCTGGTAAAAGTGCAAAGCCGAGTCGTTGCCTTCCCAAACATTCAGCGTCATATTATTGCATCCTATCGATTTGGCGAAATCGCGTACATGCTCATATAGCGCCTTACCGATGTGCCGACCTCTTGCATTCTTATCCACACAAATGTCATCGATATACAATGTCCTTATGTCCTGCAACAGTTGATTGTTTCTGATATCGATAATCTGGCAGAATGCATGTCCCAAAATATTCCCGCCCTCATCTTCATAGACGAAGATGGGCTTGCTTTCATCCTTGAAGAGTTCTGCAAGTTCTTGCGCGTTATATTTGACCGTGTTTCCCTTGAACAGGTCCGGACGAATCTCATGATGAACGGCATTTACCTGATACAAAAGGGAAACCACGCCCTGAATGTCATTCTTGTTGGCTTTTCTAATCATTGCTAAATATGTTTGTGACTAATAAATTGTTGATACATTCCTCATAGTCTCCATCAATCAAAGTAACCTGTTCGCCATTTTGCGCGAAAGCTTTGATGTAAGCTTGATTCTCGGCTTTCAAGGTTTCGGGAGTGTAATCTGAGTCGAAGAGCCTTGCTTCAATATCCGAGGCATGAGCCATTATCTCCTCGAAATGAGCATCGATGTAGGCATCGGTCATGGCAAGGCAAATGAAGCGTATCGACGAAAGATAGGTATCGTTGAAATCCTTTCGCCAATCGGGAGGAACATAGCAGCCTTCGACGATAAGGTTCTGATGATTCTCAATCGCAGTCTTCATCATCTCGCTGATAATTGGCCAAAGATATTCGGTCAGTGCATCATCGTCCTCAGGCGTCAGTTGCGTATTTCCACTACGGATCAATCCCATCTTCACGTGGTCGATGCAGACATACGGGTATTTATACGCTTCTAGCATTCGTTGTGCCAGAAGTGTCTTTCCCGTATGAGATGCTCCGGTGATGAGGATGATCATAGTCTATTATTCTATCTCGAATTATTATTTTTTCAAGAAAAAAACTACTTGAACAAATACTGGGCAAATTCGTGGAAAGACTTGCGCCATACTTGCCATTCGTGATCGCCGGGATAGGAGTTGAAAAGAACATCTACCCCACCGTCGCGCATCTTCTT
The DNA here is from genome assembly GCA_017548545.1 of Bacteroidales bacterium. Taxonomy (GTDB): domain Bacteria; phylum Bacteroidota; class Bacteroidia; order Bacteroidales; family UBA3663; genus Liminaster. The sequence continues at coordinate 113,270 of JAFYZW010000057.1, forward strand.
GATTACTTCGCGCGTATATTTGATGCGCGGATCTTGCTCACCACAGCTCATAAAGAACACGTCGAACTGCTCGTTGAACGTCTTGGTGTCGCTCAAGATGCCGGGCACTTCCTTTTCGAGGTCGAAGTTCGAGGCTTCACGTATGCCACCGAACATGCCCGTAGAGAATACGCCCACGTTGGCAAATACGTCGGGATCTCGCAGGCCGATGTAGAACGACTGGCCGCCTCCCATCGAGAGGCCGCACATCGCACGACTCTTGCGGTCAAGTTTCACGCGATAGTTCTTCTCGACAAAGGGGATGATATTTTCCAACAGTTCGGTACGGAAAGCCTGCATGCCCTGCCAGCTGTAACCGCCGCCAAAGCCGCCGCTGCGAGCCTTCACATTGCTGTTCGAGCTCACCACAATCATCGGCACGGCCTTGCCCGCTGCTATCAGATTGTCCATGATCTGCGGGGTGCGTCCCTGCTCCATCCATCCGCGTTGGTCTTCGCCGCCTCCATGCTGGATGAAGACCACGGGATAATCCTGCGTGCCCTCGTCATAGCCCGCCGGGGTATAGATTACCAAAGGACGCCAAGCTTCATCGACATTCGAATAGTAATTGACCGTGCGCACTTCTCCATGCGGCACATCTTGTATCTCGAAGTCATCCATCCCGGGTTCGGGAATCTCGATGGCACTCGACCAACGGCTGCATCCGTAGAACATCTGGCTGGCGGGATCGGCCACCGAAACACCATCGACAATCAGGAAATAATAGTGATAACCTGGAACCTGTGGATTGGTGGTCACCTCCCACATGCCATCTTCCGACTTTTTCATGTCATATTTGGTGCCGCACAGGTCGATTTGCACCCTTTGCGCCTCTGGGGCGTTTACACGGAACATCACCGTGCCATCCGACAGTACACGGGGATAGGAATCACGGTAAAGATTTGTCACTGGAGAGTAGGAACCTTCGGGGAAACTACCCTTTTGGCCGAATACTTTTGTGGCAACCAGTGTGCAAACGCCTGCCGTCAACAGGATGATCAGAATAGTTCTTGTAGTTTTCATTGTTGCTCAAATTTTGGGTAATGTAAAATTTGCAATTTTTGCAATTTAATACGAATAAACCAGACCATATTTCTCATGCAGGCTGCGCAACGAGCCGTCGGACTTCATCTTTTCAATCCTGCTGTTGATCAGATCCAGGAGGTCGTCCTGCCCCTTGCGCATCAACACGCCAATCTCGCCTCTGGTAAAGGGAGCATTGATGAGCGGAGCCGCCAGTCGCGAATCGGTCTGGATATAATAGGGAGCCTCGGTAATCTCGGTAATCATGATGTCGGCCTGTCCCTCGGCAATCAGCGAAGGAATCTCTTCATTCTTCTCATGGACGATGATGGTGGCGTGCGTGAGGTTCTCGTTGGCAAACTTCTCATTGAGTCCACCGGGATTGACCATGACGCGCACTTCCGGTTTGTCGATGTCGGCCAACGATTGATATTTGTCGGCATCCTCAGCGCGACAAAGGATGGTCTTGCCATTGCCCAGATAACCGTCGCTCATGAGCATGATCTCTTTGCGGGCATCGGTAATCGTGATACCGCCGATGGCAAAATCGAATGTCTGTGGTTCGGCCATTACATCGGCTGTCAACGTGGGCCAGGAAGTAGCGACATATTCCGTGGTGACATTCATGTATTTGGCAAACTCCTGGGCCATTTCTATGCCAAAACCCCAATACTCGCCAGTCTCGGGTTCACGAAACGACAAGGGACGATAATCTCCAGTGGTGCCGACAAGTACCTTACCGCGAGTGATTATATCAGCTACCTTGCCTTCACAGGGTACACTCAGGAAGTTCGAAAGAACAAAGACGGAGTATTGCTTGTTCTCTATGCCGAACTTTACGGCCGTGCCGAGCGAATCCTCGGGGAAAAGTTTCGTGCTGTCGAAATAGTACAGCCCGTCTTCGTCGTTGTACCAACCGCCCACATATCCATCGTGTGCCAGAGCATGACGGATCACATTGTCCAACTGGTCACGCGAATGACTGTTCTGGGTAGCAGCATAACTTACCGCGATACCTTCGGAGGGTTCCGACATGTCGCGGATGTCGATCGTGAAGCCATCAGGATGGCTCTGGCTATAAATCCATACTTGGTCGGAAATCCTCGAGATATTGCTTTGCTCGACTGTATTGTCTGTGCATGAGGTGTAGGTGGCACAACTGAACATCCCACAGATGATCACGAGTGTCAAGAATAACACGAAGGATAGTTTGCTTTGTCTTGTCTTTACTGTCATGATTTATCTACATTTTTATACGAATTATCACGAATAATCATGAATTATTTGTCACGAATTTGAATTATTTTTTTTTATCAAGAATTTGCGAATTATAGAATTATTTTACATCTAGTTCTATTCAGAGAAATACACACCATATTCAATTCTCAAATTCTCGAATTCTTGATAAAGAAATATTACTCGAGGCTGAGGATGAAGCTATATTCATGAGGCTTGCAGCCATCGATCGTATATTCCGGCAGCGTGCGCTTGCCCCAAGTGTCGGCACCGCCCACGCCGTGGATGTCGAGGTCGATGTTAAGATTCACGAAGCGTCCGCGCACAATCTCGTTTGGATGCTTGACCCCTTCGAGATCCTCCTCGCCATAATCCCACGCGCGAATGCAAAGCGGTTGTCCTTCTCCCGTGATTCGGAGGCTCCTACCCTTATGTGTAGGTTCAGAGATTACGAACCAACGAATATCGCATCGATTGCCGTTATCCTGTGGATGAACGTATTCGGTCTCGTAATCGCTGAGCGGCATCTCGTATATGCCAAGGAATGCCGAACGCTTGCGGTCGGGATAATTCTCCCATGGGCCGCGTCCGTAATAACGAATCCAGGTGAAGTCGGAAGGCAGTCTCATGCGCATACCGAATTTCGGCATCAGGGGAATATCCTTCGAGTTGGGCAGGTAGTTCATCGAGACACGAATCCGATTGTCACGCGTGACGGTATAAATGAGCGAAAGGTCGGCACCGACAGGAAGCGAAAGGTCGTAAACCATTTTCAGTCCTTCCTCGTCAACCTCGGCATGGAAGGAATGAACGTCACGATTGACAGCAGCATCCTTCCATGGGGCGACGCGTTCGGCAAAGTGGGCAGCACTTTGGTTGTCGTTCTCGGGTTTCCAGAAATAGGGCTCCAAAGGTGCTTGCAGCATTTCACGCCCATTTACCTTCCACGAAGTGAGCGCTCCCGTGTTGTCGATGGTGACTGTACCGTTATCGGATGTAATGATTACGCAACCATCGTCCTGCTGCGATTCGGCGGGTTCGCCGTGGAAAGCCGTCCAGAATATTTCCGGTTTGAGTACGAATTGTTCGCGTGCCACAATGAAACCTTCTTCCGCCCAAGGTTTGTCTTCGCGCAAATGTGCATAGACGTTGAGGAGCAGTTCAGGTTCGTTGTAGGGATAATAGGGATAGGGAATCTCGAAACAATCGCCCTTGAGTTCAACAAGGTCTCGGCTCACCAGCTCTCCATTATGATAAACCTCGCATGAGTATTCGTATTCATGGATGTCGGTGAAGAAATCGCGATTGACGATACGGATGCTATCTTCGCCCAGTTGCACGAACTGGATGGGCTGATAGACGTACTGTACCTCGTAATAATGCGGATGTGGCGTGCGGTCGGGACCAACAACTCCATTGATGCAGAACGGACCGTCGTTGGGTTTGTCACCAAAGTCGCCACCATAGGCAAAGTAGCCGTCGCGTTGCAAACCCTGATCCACCCAATCCCAGATGGCAGCACCGCAAATGCTTGAGTCGGCATAAATCACGTCCCAATACTCTTGCAGGTTTCCACATGAATTGCCCATGGCGTGGGCATATTCACGCATCATGAAGGGCTTGTCGGTCACCTCCTGAGCATTCTTGCGAAGGTCGTCGGGATACAGGTAACTATCATCCCAAATGCAACTATAACGTCGGTCGCTGTCGAAGAATGGAGGACGAGTGGAGTCCAATTCAAGAACCTTGTTATACATCGCTTCGATGTTGGGGCCAACACCGCCTTCGTTGCCGAGGCTCCAAAGGAATACACATGGATGATTGAAGTCGCGCTTCACAAGCGACTCTGCTCGATCAACATGCGCCTTTTGCCAGGCAAGGTCCTCTCCCATTTCGTGGTTGGCATAGCCGTAACCGTGTGTCTCGTGGTTGGCCTCGTCCATTACATAAATACCCCAGCGGTCGCAAAGCTCGTAAAGATATTCCCTGTCGGGATAATGCGAGGTGCGCAGGAAGTTGATGTTGGCCTGCTTCATGAGCCGTATATCCTGCTCGTAGGTGGCATCATCGACATAACGGCCCGTCTTCGGGTGATGATCATGACGGTTCACACCACGTAGCTTTACATTCTTGCCGTTGATCTTGAACACCTCGCCCACAACCTCGACTTTCTTCACGCCCAAATGATAGTCGAAATGTTCAATCGTTGCGCCGTCTTTATCTCGAAGTTCGATGCTGAAGGGATAGAGATTAGGTTTCTCAGCCGACCAAAGCTGCGGGTTTTGCAGGTTAAAGTCGATGCTCAAAGTCACGGTGTCTTTTGTCGCAAGTTTTTTGATTGGTGCAAAAAACTCCTTTCCGTCAAAAAGCAACACGGCTTGCAAACCCTTCACGCCCTTCTTACCCTTATTGCAAACGCTGATGTTCGCAAGAACCTGAGCCTCCGAATAGTCGGCATTGGGTTCGGCCGTCACCCGATAGTCGCTGATGTGTGTCATCGGCCTTACCCAAAGCAGGACGCTGCGGAAGATACCCGACAGTCGCCACATGTCCTGGTCTTCGAGATAACTGCCGTCACTCCATCGATAAACTTCCACGGCGAGCTTGTTGCGTCCGACCCTCAGGTATTTCGTCACATCGAACTCGGCGGGTGACATCGAGTTTTGGCTGTAGCCCACCTTCTGTCCGTTCACCCAAACGTACATGGCCGAATGAACACCACCGAAATGAAGAATCAGGTTCTGACGAAGCATCTCGTCGGTCGCATCGAAATAGGTTACATACGAACCCACGGGATTACGGTTCTCGAATGCCGTCCATTCGCGAGGCGGCTCGGTGGTCACGCTGGGACGATTCCTTACAAACGGATAGTTGATATTCGTATAGATGGGCGTGCCATAGCCTTGTGTCTGCCAGTTACCGGGCACGGCAATCGTTCCCCAACCGCTAACGTCAAAGTCCTCGCGATAGAAATCAATGGGCCTAACATCGGGATTCGGGCTCCAATGGAACGACCATTGTCCATCGAGCGAAAGAATTTCCTTGCATTCCTTCTCCTTCGACGGCAGTTGCAAGGTGGCGTGATAGGGCAGCTTGTTGATGCCCAGCACGGCGGGATTCTCCCAATCAGGAATGCCTTGTGCAAAGACGGGCAACCCCAACAACATGACGAAAACAGGAATAACTCTTTTCATTGCGTGTTATTTTGCGATATCTATATCTCCGTAACCCATCCGTTCGCCGTCATTCAGTCTGTCGGCCTCGAAACGGAAGACCTTGACCTTCGTTGGCTCAAAGCTGATGGTTTGCCAAATGGGATTGTTGACGACGTTCGAGAACTCGCCCGAAGCGAGCTTCGTCCAGTTTGTCCAGTCTGCTGATGCCCAAAGGGTATAATGCGTGACAATGCCCTCCTTCGTTTCCTGTGGTGGCAGATAACGGAAAGTGGAGAAAGTCTGCTCTGTGTCGAAGTCGATCATCATCTGTCGTGGATTACTGAAGAAGATATGCAGATCAGACGATTTCTTTTCGCCGCTATCTGGAATGTCGGCAGTCAGCTCAGGGGCAAGATAGACTCCTAACTTTTTGATTTTAGGCTCGGCTTTTGTGTCGAGGATGGTGAGTCGAAGACGTGTAGCTCGAACCGTAGGGAAACAAATGATACGGCGATGTCCGATGGTGGTAAGCCCATCGCTTTCCTCGACGAGTTCGTCCTTGAGCGGTTGCCATTCGCCATCAATCTTTGCTTCGAGTGTGAACTTCTTCACGCGTTGTCCCAATGAAATCTCCTCCTCGGCAAGGAATCGATTGAACGACGTGGGTGCCCCGAAATCGATGACGGTCGTATTTCCTTGGACAGTAATATACGATTTATCGGCAAGGTTATCGTCGAAAACCTCGTCAATCATCTTCTTGAAGGCGATACCGCGCAGGCTATCGTTGGGATGGATGCGTCCGTTGGGTGCAATGGGGAAATTTAGCAGCAACGTCGAGTTGCGTCCCACTGACTTGTAATAGGTGTCCATCAGCTTCGACAGACTCTTCACATGTTCGTTCTCCGTGTCATGGTAGAACCAGCCGGGACGGATGCTGGTATTGGTCTCTCCCGGGCACCACACGTCGCCATCCTCCACGCCGTAATGCAGCATCGCCCACGACGTGTCGCCCCAACTGGGCATCAGGCTCCAGTTGGTTTCGCCCACGTTGCCTGCCTCGGTACCTACCCAACGAAGGTCGCCACGGTCGCCGCCATCGTTCCATATCAGGGCATGGGGTTGCAGGTCGCGAATCATGGCAAAGGTCTCTGCCCAACCGTAGTAGGTCTTGCCGTCGATACGTCGTGTCTCGTTCGCACCACCATACCAACCGTCGCCACCATTGGCGCCATCGAACCACACTTCGAAGATGTCGCCGTATTGGGTGAGCAGTTCGCGCAACTGGTTGCGGAAATAGGTCACATATTCGGGCGTGCCGTACGCAGCATGGTTTCGGTCCCACGGTGAGAGGTAAAAGCCGAACTTCAACCCTTCTTCACGACAAGCTTCAGCCAACTCGCGCACCACGTCGCCATTACCGTCCTTCCACGGCGTATTCTTCACCGAATAGTCGGTATAGGCCGAAGGCCACATGCAGAAGCCGCAATGGTGCTTGGCCGTGAAGATAATGCCCTTCATACCCGCCTGTTTGCAGACGCGCACCCATTGACGGCAATCGAGGTCCGAGGGATTGAAGAGTTGCAGGTCCTCGTTGCCGAAACCCCATTCCTGGTCGGTGTAGGTGTTGAGCGAATAGTGAATGAACGCATACATCTCCATGTCCTGCCATTGCAACTGGTCATCCGATGGCAAGGGACCATAGGGGTATTGTGCCGAAGCCGCCATCACCGAAAGCAGCATCGAGGTAAGCAAAACGGTTAGTTTCTTCATCTTTTTATTTCTTGTTTACAACATCTTGTATCACCAAACCTGCCAGCATGCAGCCGAAGATGGCTGTGATGTGTGCCAACGTGCCGTTGATCTTGGCTTTTGACGAGCACCATTCGTGGTTAAGCAGGTTGGGGTCGCCAGGACCGAACTTAGCTTTGGGACACATACATTGTTCAGTGCCGCAAGTGGCATTGTGACCTTTGTTTGCCAAAAGCTCATCGGAATAGACGCACAGGAACTTGCGCTTTGGAAACACCTTGTCGCGCTTGAAACGGTTGCGAAGGGCACGTGCCAAGGGGTCACCCGAGACCTTCCAGAATTCTGTGATCTTGATGCGTGTGGGGTCGAGCTTAAGGGCTGCACCCATCGACGAGAAGAACTTGGGAGCATCCTTCTTCTCCCCCTGAAGAGCGGAAAGACTCGTGGCCATGACGATGAGCAGCGCCTTGTCCTTTAGCGAGTCGATGGCGTCGATGATGTAGTCGTAGGTGTCAAGCTCAAAGCTTTCGGCGGTCTCCTCCGTAAATATCTGTTGCAGGGCGGTAATCTCTGCCGAGGGATTGATGCTGAGCAGACGTTCCTTCAGGGCATCCACCTTTACTTGTCCTACGGTTTTCGTGGTAGCCATCAGCTGGCGGTTGATGTTGGTGATGCACACGCGGTCGGAATCGACTATCGTCAACCGTCTGATGCCGCTTCTCACCAGGCTCTCGGCACACCACGAGCCTACGCCACCCACGCCAAAGAGGATGACACGCTTCTCAGCCATGCGCCCCATCGTTTCCTCTCCCAACAGGAGTTCTGCCCTGCGGAATATTGCTTGTTCTATCGCCATCGTTTGTTTTCTTTCTATGTTTCTCTTATCGGTCGCTTCGCTCAAAATCCATCAAATATCTACGGACACATTGGACTTATTGGACTTTTTCCATCAAGCACTCCTTTGAGTCCTAAAAGTCCGTAGAGAAAAAAGAGCGGAGCGACCATTGGATAAATTTATCTTTATATTTTGGTGAAAATGGCCTCGTCTCTCGCTTCAATAGCGGAGACTCAGCCGGAAAATTGTGACCTCCAATAGGTCACATAAAATTGCTGACGCATAAAATAATGTTTGTCGATGCTGTAACCTATCAAGGTCGATGTCATGACCCGCAATATTTTATGCACGAAGTGCAATTTTGTGCCATCTATTGGAGATGGCAATTTTCCGGCAGCCAGGCTCGGCTATTGATGCCAGAGCCGCTGCCATTTTCACCTTACTTTCAACGTTTATGGTCGCTTCGCTCAAAATCAATCAAATATCTACGGACACAACGGACTTATTGGACTTATCCATCAAGCACTCCTTTGAGTCCTAAAAGTCCGTAGAGAAAAAAAGAGCGAAGCGACCAGGCTTCAAATCAATTCGCCTCCCAAACAAACAGCCCTTCTGAGGCAGCCAAGGGGATGACTAAATCCAAGAGTGAATGACCTGGATTATACAGCGTCATATAATGGTCATCGCCCGCAAAACCGATCATCGCATCCACCGAATGAATGACCACATACAACATCTGTCCAGACCTTAACCACTCCATCAAATCCTCGGGCTTGGGATTTTCTACCCAATGTTCAAGAGCATGACACACCGAAAAGTTATAGTAGCAGTTCAGCTTTATCAGCAGATTCGTGTATCGTCGGGTAATCTGTTCCAATTGTTCAGGCTTCAGGAAATACTTCTCAATCTCGAAATATGGCCCTCTCCTTTCGCTCGGAACCTGCTTAGGTAGAATATCAATGATCCAATATGGTTTGGTCAGATAATCATCAATGATATTGTTGTCAATCATATTTCAGTTTTTACACCTTGGAAAGATATTTCCGATACACCTGCCATGCCTCTTTTATGTCCTCGATGCTGTAATCATTTTCGAAGAACGATGCCTGGCATTCGGCCTTGAACGGTGACCAGTTGCCGCAGATGATGCCATCGTGGGCAATGATGGGTTGGAAGATGCCGCTGTTGTTGTGGGCACGATGGGTATGCTCGGCAGGAAGTACGATGTCGCGACTCTTGTACCCGATAAGGTATTCGTCGTAGGGAGGAATCAGCAGGAACCTGCCTCTTCGGAATCCACGTGTCCGGCAGTCGTTGGTCACATAGAATTCGCGTCCCTGTCGTTTCTCCAAATGGATTGTATCGCCCAACAACGCTATGCCTTTCCTGCATTCGCCGATGTTCAACCCCGACCACCAGACGAAGTCCTCCAGCGTGGCAGGTTGATGACTCTGGAAGTATTTGCGAGCGAAAAACTGCAAGGTTTCATCGCGATCCATCCTGACGCGCGTCTTCACCTTGTTGGCCGTGAGGGCATAGGTGGCCTTCATCGGCAGCAGATCGCCGCTGCATAGCGTTCCCGTGATCTCGGCCAAACGGATATGGTACGACAGGCGATGTTCGTCCATCGTGATGTCTTTTTCGGCTAATGCACGAACGATGTCCTCTTTGGTCACACTGCGAAGGTCAGAAGCAGTTCGAACGAGAATATCGCGGATACGCGAAACCTCCTCATCGGGAATGTAAATGCCGTTGCTGTGCATCCATCCTTTGGTGACTGCGATGGCCCTGTCGGCGCAAAGATCAACCAGAGGCCAGTAATCCTCGGCCGAAACGAGTTGCCAGGTGCCGCGCATCAAGTGGAGTCGGATAATCTGCCCCGTGTCGAAAGCCTTCTTGAAAGCCTTGGCCGACGGTCGCCGTGTACGCATATCTACCGCCCATCGCATCAGGCGATATTCTTGGGCCTGCATGGCACCCATGTGGCTGACCACATCGGCGGGATGGTCGAACTGTGGTGCCACAAGCTGTTGGTTGAGAAGCCGGAGGGTGGAGAGCTCAGACATTTCGACTATTCGTAGTGTCTGATCCTTACGTCGATGCCCTCGTCTTGCAACTGGGCTGGCACACCGCTCAAGTCGGTTTGTCCATAGTGATATGGGAACAGAACCTTGGGTTTCACTACCTTGGCGGCCTTCATCAGTTGGTCGGTGGTCATGGTGTAGGGTTGGTTGCAGGGCAGGAAAGCGATGTCGATATCCTTGATATTTTCCATCTCGGGAATATCCTCGGTGTCGCCGGCGATATAGATGCGGAGGCCATCGATGGTGAGGATATAGCCGTTGTCGCGACCCTTAGGATGGAACTGCAAGTGTCCTTCGGTAATGTTGTAGGCAGGGACAGCCTCCACGGCAAAATCATCGGCCAAAGTCAGCTGGTCGCCATTCACCATGACCTTTCCGCTGCCGTACATATCGGCACAACGCTGGTTCAGGATGAGCTGCGTGTTTTCCGACGACAAGAGCTTCAACGTCTCTGCATCGTAGTGGTCGCCATGCTCGTGCGTCACGAAGATGATGTCGGCCTTGGGCATCTGGGTATAGTCAACGGTCCTGTTTCCGAGCTTTGCCACGGGATCAATCTCAATCTCCTTGCCATCATATTCGATACGGATGCAGGCATGCATCAAGGCGTGGAACTTGAGTGTCTTTCCGCTTTTGGTCTTGAAAACATCCACCTCGTAGGTTTCGGTGGTCACGGGCTTGTTGTCCTCCTTCCAGCCGAGGATTCCGCCCTTCAGGTTCACGCATTGATAACCCTCGGCAGCCAGTTTGTTGGCGGCATTGGCCGAACGACGACCGCTACGGCAATAGACGGCAATCTTCTTGTCGGTAGCAATCGCGGCCTTCACCTTCTCTACAAAGTCGCTCTCACCCTGGTCGATATTGATGGCCCCTTCGAGGTGTCCTTCCGCAAACTCGCTTGGGGTACGGACATCCAGCAATACGACACCAGGCTCCTCGATAAGCTCCGAAAACGCCTTCACATCAGCATTCTCAAAATTCTGTTGCCCACAGGCCGTCAGCCCCAACGTGGACAATAAGCACGTAATAAACTTTTTCATAATGGTTTTATTTAATGTTTTGGTCGCTTTGCTCAAAATCAATCAAAATCAATTCTAAAAATCTTTTAAGTGAGGTCATACAAATCGATTTTGTTACGATTTTTGAAAGATTTTGAGCTATGCGACTACTGGATATGATTATCTTTATATTTTAGGTGAAAATGGCCTTGTCTCTCGCTCCAATAGCGGAGACTCAGCCGGAAAATTGTGACCTCCAATAGGTCACATAAAATTGCTGACGCATAAAATTTTGCTCGATAGTATTGGGTCGAACTCACGAACCATATCAGGAGCCGGATGGATTTTATGCCCGAAGGGCAATTTTGTGCCATCTATTGAAGATGGCAATTTTCCGGCAGCCAGGCTCGGCTATTGATGCCAAAGCCGCTGCCATTTTCACCTTCTTTTCACTGTTTTGGTCGCTTCGCTCAAAATCTGGCATAATATCTACGGACTCATTGGACTTTTTGGACTTGTTTCTCGTCAGGAATTCCTTTTAGTCCATATAGTCCGTAGAGATAAGTGAGCGAAGCGACTCTATTTCATTATCAATTCGAAGGATACTTCATCCAGTAACTGCGTTCTGTCTCGCTCATCTTCTCAATCGCATAGCGCAGCATGGTCCTGGGCATCTCTTGAGCATGACGACCAAGGAAGTCGCGCAACAGATCCATGCTGCATTGCTTGCCCATCTCGCGCAACATCCATCCCACCGCCTTGTGCATCAAGTCATGCGGATGATGAAGATGTATCTCGGCATAGCGCAGACACCACGAGGGGTCACCCAGTCGCGAAGTCATCCAAGTGCTCACCATGCTGATACGTTTGCGCCAGAGGCTGTCACTCTTGGCCAATCCATCCATCACGGCAAGCTTGTCGTCGCAGTGCGAAGGCAGCATCAGCCAATGTCCTATGGTTTTCGGTGCCGACAGATCCACCAGGTCCCAGTTGTTCGCATAATCCGCATAATGCAGATACATCTCGACAATCGCATCTCTTCCCTCGATGGCTGCTTTGTCCTCCTTCAGTTTCTTCGTGGTCAAAGCTTCGAAGCGCTTCACAAGCAACAGGAATCCGCAGAGACGTATCTCATGATACCGATGCGTCAGCAACACGGGAATCTCTTCGATGGGCAGATCGGAAGCCAGCTTTACCACCTCACGCGTCTGCGGCACCTTCAGGCCCAGGAACTCGTCGCCCTCGCCATAGTCGCCCTTCCCCGTCTTGAAGAAGCGCATCAGCTGGAGACGTTGTTCCTCGTCGCGCAACGACTCCATGTATTCGATTATTTCTTTCGCTCCCATTTTTTCACGGTGAACAATTTATGTTTGAGCCATTCGCGAACAGGCAGGTCATAGAGTCGGAATGCAGCGTACGCCAAGCCGATGGCCAAGAGCAGGATGCATACTGCCACAAAGATATGCTGGCTGAGCGGGGCATCCTTGTGCTTATCTACCCACGCCATTTGCATGTAGATGAGCGGATAATGGGTGATATAGAGCGGGAACGAAATATCGCCCAGGAACTTGTTGATGGCTTGGCTCTTGCCGCCCTTCACGCTGCTGCCAGCGCCAATCGACACGATGAGCGGGAAGCAGATCAGGATAACGAAAACCTCGTAAAGACCATTGGTCCAACGGCTATCTCCCTCCGAACCCAAGCCCATCCAAGGCATGCAAAGCAGGATAATGATGAGCAACGAACACCACCAGAAGCCGCCGCGCACCTTGATCACCCAGTTCATGCGCGAAAGGAACAGGCCGCTGAAGAACGGATAAAGCAGACGTGTAGCACCAACCTGAAGCTGATCGGCGGTGGTGCTCCAACCTCCAATGACGGTATAGGAGGCCCAACTGCGTGCAGCAAGGACTCCAAAGATGTCGATATTGAGGCAGAGGATAATCGTCATGGCTGCGAACACCAGCACACAAATGCCTAACATCAGCTTCGACAAACGGCGAATCACCAGCGCATAAAGGATATTGGCCAGGTATTCCCATTGCAGCGTCCATGCCGGGCCATCGAGCGGATTGGTTTCGCCCCAGCCGCGTATATCCATCGAATTGGGCAAAGGAATGAGCGTGAAGCACCACAACATCACCCCAATCACCACGTACCACGGTGTCTTGTCGATGAGCGTGAATGTCGAGCAACTGCCGAAATAGAACATCACAGCCCCGAAGAACGTGCCGAAAATCACCATCGGATGCAGACGTATCAGACGGCGCTTGAAGAAGTCCCAGGTGCTCATCTTGTCCCAACGGTCATCGTAGGCATAACCGATGACGAAACCCGAAAGCGCAAAGAAGAAATCAACGGCCAAGTACCCATGGTTGATGGGTTGGTTGGTCGCCATTCCAAAGTAGGTCTCAAAGAAGTGAAAGCACACCACCATTATGGCGGCAACGCCACGCAGACCGTCGAGAATCTCGTAACGTGGTTTCGATTCAAGATAGATGTTTTGAGTCATCAGGCAAAGAGTTTTAGGTTTGTCGGTCATTTGGCTTTTATTTCCTCAAAGATTTCCGGCTGTCTTCGATAACTATGCCCCGTGCATCTCTCGAAACAGGGATACCATCAACACGATGTGGGCGCGTGGAGCGAAGACCTGATGAGAGTTGGGATTCCTTTTCAATAGCTTTCGATTCAACAGGTTGCCCGGTCAAAGCTGCATATTCTGCACGGGCAGCTGCCATATCTGCCAGGAACTCGGCATTGGTATGTAGGCGAGCATAGCTGGCAGCAGCAACCATGCGCGAAGCGTCAACATCACTCTGCCAATGGTAGCCGGCAATGACGCGGCTTTGTCCCCACTCGTAGCCGAGTGTCAGGAGATCGTCCTGGGCATCGGGGTTGATTTCGCAGAGCAGCAACGCCATAGCCCATCCGCGTACAGTATGTCCCGAAGGATATGAACCGTTCAGTCGCAGACGTTCTTCGCCTTCAGGAAGCAGCGTGGGTTCGCAAAAACGAGAATAGGGACGCTTGCGCTGGTATTCGGTCTTGGGTTTGGTAGCGGCAAGGCGAGCTGTGAGCACACCACGATAGATTACATGATAGATAGCGGGAGTCTTTTCCTTGGAGAGTTCCATGCCGAAAGGTAAACTAAACTGCTCAAGCATCTCGGGTATTTCCTCCACGGCATTGTCGATAGCCTGCTGGGCGCGAGCCGAGTCAAGTCGTTGGGTTTTCCCCCACAAGTACTGCGTGATGTCATAGACGAATTGCGTCGAAGTGGTGTCAGGTGGTGCTGGCAGCCATACAACGGCGTTTGGCATGTCGTCAATTTCGAAATACATTGCCTCATTGTCAAGGTCGATGTCGCCTTGTGCCTGTGCATTCATTGCAGCAAATGCTATGGCCGCTGTCATCAAAAAATACTTCTTCATAGTAGTAAACGTTAAATATATTTTCAGATTGCAAAGATGATGAAAAAATGTGATTTTTCCAAATTTATGACCGAAAATGTCCGCTTTTTTTAATAATGTTTGCGCGCTATGACGAAATAGGCAAATATTTGGTGTAATTCGAGCTTAATCTTTCAAAGAATTACTCTGTCGCGCGTCAAAAAATACTATCATATAGTATAGATTACTCAGAATCGCGACAGAGTGCTATAAGACATAGAAAACCGATCTTTTATAATGGCAACCGTCTTTAAGTCGAAGAATGATCACAAGTCCAAAATGTAGAAAAGTGTTTTACTATTACCGCATGTCCCACAACGATCGTTAGCGGACATCCTTTCTTCGCAGCATATCCCCCAACGAACGTTAGAGGACATTCTCCCGTCGCAGCATATCCCCCAACGAACGTTAGAGGACATCCTTTCTTCGCAGCATATCCACCAACGAACGTTAGAGGACATCCTTTCTTCGCAGCATATCCACCAACGAACGTTAGAGGACATTCTCCCGTCGCAGCATGTCCTCCAACGAACGTTAGAGGACATCCTCCCGTCGCAACATATCCCCCAATGAACGTAAGAGGATATACTCTCGTCGCAGCATGTCCTCCAACGAACGTTACGGGACATCCTCATTTCGAATCATGTCCTTTAATGAACGTTAGGGGACATGCCACAATAAATTATCATTCTCACTCAATTCAGTTCTTCTTGTTTCTTACAATAAATATAAAAATGCAAAAGCACTGCACACACGATGCCGCGCCTTCAGGGCATAAAACACAATAGAAATGATTGTCTACTACCCTCTCTCCATATAAAGCACCACGAGAGCGACGATGAAATATATGACCGTAATAATCATAAAGGAGATGCCGACGAATTTATAGAGCAAGGGGTGTGTCTGTTGCAATGAGAAAATCTTGTCGATGCCCGTGAAGATGAGGGAGAATGCCAGGAGTAAACTGAAAATAAGGTATAGCAAACTTCTTTCGCCAGAGAAGTATGCATAGATACTATAGATGAAATACGCGGCACCCAACAGAGCGCTAAATAGAGAGAATTTTTTCATAGATATAACTACTGGAAATATAAGAATTTTAAGAAATATCGGTTGCAAATATAGTCTAATAATTTGAAATTTCAAAAAGTTTTAGTCATTAATTTATATTCTTTATATTGTTTTTTGTAAAAAACAAAAAAAACCTTATATTTGCAGCGTTATTTCATGTTAATTTATTATTTTTACACTATGAATACATTCCTTGAATTGGCGAAGCAGAGATGCTCGGTGAGGGCATACAAGTCGGCTCCTATTGAGAAGGAGAAGTTGGAATATATCCTGGAGGCAGCTCGGATGGCTCCTTCGGCTGTGAATAAACAGCCGTGGAGGATCTTTATGATAACGCCGGAGAGTGCGCCCGAACTCAGAGAGAAGGCGCAGCGCTGCTACGACCGTGAGTGGTTCAAGACGGCTCCGTACTACCTGATACTTTGTGTGGAGCACGACCAGAGTTGGCATCGTGGTAATGATGGCAAGGATCATGGCGACATCGACATCGCTATATTAGCCGAACATATCTGCCTGGCTGCTGCCGAACAGGGTTTGGGCACTTGCTGGGTTTGTAACTTCGATGCGAAGATGTGTCATGAGCTCTTTGACTTCGGGGCTGAGGAGGAGCCGGCTGTGCTTATCCCGTTGGGCTATCCTGCTGATGACTTTGTAGGTAAAGAGAAGACGAGAAAGACTATTCATGAAATAGTTGAAGTTTTTTAGATATATGGCTAAAAAGAACTTTGTGGAGAAGATGTTCAATGACATCGCTCCTACTTACGATAAACTGAATCATATCCTTTCGCTCAACGTCGATAAGAGCTGGAGACAAAAGGCGGTGAAACGTATCTGCGCGACAAATCCACAACATGCGCTCGATATCGCATGCGGTACGGGTGACTTTGCCATTGCTCTGGCTCAGGCTGGTGTGCCCAGGGTGACGGGCGTGGATATCTCGGAAGGGATGCTCGAAGTGGGTCGTGAGAAGGTGAAGAGCCTCGGTCTCGACATCGACATGAAGGTGGAGGACAGCGAATGTATGAGCTATGCCGACAATACTTTCGATGCCATCAGCGTGGCCTTCGGTGTGCGCAACTTCGAACATCTTCAACAAGGACTGAACGAGATGAACCGTGTGCTTCGACCTGGTGCATTGGTCTGTATCGTGGAGCTGTCGGTGCCTTCGAATCCGATTTTGCTTTGGGGCTATAAGTTGTACTTCCTGCATCTTCTCCCTTTCATCGGCGGACTTGTTTCGGGCAATAAGGAGGCTTACAGGTATTTGCCTAATTCGGTGCTGAACTTCCCGAAACCGGATAAGGTGTGCGAGATGCTCACGACGGCGGGGTTCAAGGATGTCGAGGCCAAGGCGTTCACCTTCGGACTTTGTCGGATGTTCACGGGAGTCAAGAATATTTGAGGTTATTAAACTCGAATTATTACGAATGATCTTGAATTTTTGGGGTCGGCCTATGGCCTCAAAATTATAGAAAAAATGAATCAAAAAATTATAAGAAAAGCAGATGAATATTAGCTATGCGCTATGCGATCGGCAGAATTTTTTAATTTTTGATATTATTTTTCTTATAATTTTGAGCGCAGCGACCCTTAAATCAAGTAGTTAAGTAATTATGAAAGTAGAGTTATTAATGGTTATTCGCGATAATTATATGGTTGAAGAAAATAATGTTTGAGGAAATATGAATAACGAAGTGAAAGTAAATTCGGTGAAAGCATGGTTTCTGGCTGCGCGTCCGAAGACGCTGACGGGGGCGATGATTCCTGTGTTCCTGGCTGGAGCGATGGCCTATCGCGCGGGGGCTTCACGTTGGGAACTTTGGGTTTGTTGCCTCTTGTTCGCATGCCTGATGCAAGTGGTGGCGAACTTCATCAACGACTTCTTCGATTTC
Organism: Bacteroidales bacterium; assembly: GCA_017548545.1. Lineage (GTDB taxonomy): Bacteria > Bacteroidota > Bacteroidia > Bacteroidales > UBA3663 > Liminaster. Next base: position 130,801 of record JAFYZW010000057.1, read on the forward strand.
CGAAAAGGAACGGATAGAGAGGATCGCTTGGGACCTGAGCGTGCTTGTTCACAAGGATGGATTACCCCTAATGCGATGAAGAAAGGGATTGCGGTGACTATCGTCCTTGCGTGTGCAGTAGGTTTGCTGGCTGTTGCGATGAGCTATCAGCAGCTTCCGTGGAAGGGCTGGGAGTTTATCCTTTTGGGTGCTGTGTGCGTAGTCTTCGCCTTCCTCTATACCACGCGTCTCTCCTATCTGGGTTGGGGTGACCTGCTGGTGCTCGTCTTCTTCGGCTTTGTTCCTGTTTGCGGCACGTACTATCTGCTGATGCTGAATATCTCGACGAATGCCATCATTCTAAGCTTTATTTCGGGTATCGCCATTGATGCGCTGCTAATGATCAATAACTATCGCGATCGTGAACAGGACCGTATCTCGGGCAAACGGACGATTGTGGTACGTTATGGCGAACGTTGCGGACGTTATGCGTATCTGATTATTGGGGTGATTGTGACGGCGCTGGTGCTCTGGCTTTGCGCTCGAACGATTCTCAGTGATGGCAATAGTTGGCGCTACGTGTTCCTGGCTTTACAGTTCGTTTATCCTGTGCTGCATTACATTACATGGCGCAAGATGGTGAAGATATTTACCGGCAAGGCACTGAACGGAATATTGGGCGAAACGAGCCGCAATATGTTCCTGATGGCTATACTTTTATCGCTTGCATTACTGTTTGGATAGATTTTCGGTCAATAATTTGGATATTATTGAAAAACTCTCTATCTTTGCAGCGATTATTTCGATTACAATAAACCAATTAATAAATCCTATTATGAAAAAAAGTATCTATGTGATGGGTCTTGCACTTCTGACCCTCTGCGGTTGCAGTAATGATAGTGCAAAAGTTGAGAAAAGTACGAGTGATGTGGTGATCGAAACCATCATGACACGTCGCTCGATTCGCCAGTACAAGGCTGAGCCCGTGAATCGCGAACAGATGGAAACCATCGTGAAATGCGGCATCAATGCTCCCAACGGTATGAACCGTCAGGATTGGGAGATTCGCGTGGTTAATAATCCCGAGTTCATCAATGGTTGCACCGAAGCCTGGAAGAAAACTCTTCCTGCTGATATGGTCGAGAAGATGGTAGACGAGAACTTCAAGAACATGTTCCGCAATGCTCCTACACTGGTATTCATCGCTTGTCCCAAGGGTGGCGACTTGAATTGCGGTCTGCTCGGAGAGAATATGATTCTGGCTGCATGGTCGATGGGTATCGGCTCTTGCTGTTTGGGTGGCCCTGTTCAGTTCTTCCGCACTGAAGCCGGAGCTTCTTACTTGAAGCAGTTAGATTTCAGCGAGGGCTACGAGCTGCTCTATGCCATCGCCTTCGGTTATCCCGACGAGACTCCCGATGCCAAACCTCGTGATTGGGGTAAAGTGAAGTTCCTTGACTAAAGGAAATGACAATAACATAAATCTTAACTAATTATACATTTTCAATTCATTCACAATTTATTATGAAAAGACTGTTTACACTTATTCTATCCCTGATGTTTGCAATTACGTTGCAGGCAAGGGATAACGGACAGTTTTTCAAAAAACTGACCGGCAAAAACATTGCTGTCGAAAACGTTGAACAGCGATTCGCAGAGTGGTTCTCCCTGCCTGAAAACACGGAGTGGCGCGAGGTCAGCCACACCACCGACTTCGCAGGTATGGAACGCATCGAGTACCGCCAGTATGTCGCAGGCGTTGAGGTCGAGCACTCCCAGGTGCTCATTCATGCCAAGGACGGAAAGGTACGCACGGCCAACGGTATGGTGATGGAGGTTCGTCGCGCTCCCGCGAGAATCCGTCGTCACAATCCAATCATCAACGATGGCACCGCCAACACTAAGGACAAGCAGCTTTATCTCGTCAACACCAAGAACGGTTTCCGCTATGCCTACAAGGAGTTGTCGGCAAACAAACGCGAATGGATCTACTACGACGTTGAGACACAGGAGGTAATCAAACGTGTTGCCATCAAGCATCGCTTTCTTGCGGCAAACGATACCCCCGTACAAGTAAAGGGTCAGACAATCTACAATGGTGAAGTTATGTTGGATGCCAGTCAGGCAGCTGATGGTTCAACCTACCTCTTCGATCCTGTCCGCAAAATCCATACGCTTAATGGAGCATATATACCCACTATGACTTCATTGAACGAGCAAGGGATTTTATGGAATTACTTCCCCCAAGGCGACATGCCCAATGATTTTAACGATGCTACGGAAGAACAGGTAACGAATTGGGTGATGATGATTGAAGAAATGGGGAGTAATAACGAATTGGATCATCTTACTGACTATATCACCGATTATGCTCAATATTTCGGCTACAAACAAGGAGAGGAATACTACGGTTACCGAATCGCCGACATGTCTATCAGTTATTTGACTGTCAAGGATGAAGAGGGTAACCTCATACCCTTCACGCCAACTGACGAAGATGACGATGACGACGACTGGGGCGATGACGACGATTGGGATGACGATGATTGGAACGTCAAGGCCAGGAGCAATGACGATGAAGACGATGACGATGACTGGGACGATGATGACGACGACTGGGGCGACATCGACTACGGTTCATCCCAAAGTGTCTGCTTTACGCTCATGTATGGTTCCGATACGGAAAACCACACCAAGGCCGTCATTTCCCAAATTTCAATAGAGCTGGATGATATCGATGAGCTTCCTTACGAGATGAATTTCCAGGAATTGTTTGAACAAGTTCCTCCCGAAGGTGGTATATTGTATCTGGTGATGTCAACTGACGATGAAGAAGTAATGGGTGATACGTTGGCTGTCCTGCAATTCGTTCCAGATGAGAGCGGCAGTTTCGAATTGACTAACGACCGCATCGGCATCGCATTCAATTATGAAAAGGCCGGACACCCCATCGCCGATATCCATTGGGGTATGGCAAAAACACTCGATTTCTATAAAGAGGTATTCGGACGCGACAGCTATGACGGCAACGGCTCTCCCGTCTATAATCTTTACTATAATCTTCCTGAGTACGAGGACTCGTTCCTGGCCTTTGCTATTGACAATGCTGCCGCTTTGTCCTCAAATGCTCCTTATCCGATGTTATATGGCACAGGCGGTTTTAGTTTAACTGGTGCCATGAGACCTGTGGTGGAATTATCGGTGATGGCACATGAGTTCACCCACATTGTGACAGGTCATACAGCCGATCTGGAATATTCGGGTGAGTCAGGAGCCTTGAACGAGTCGTTCTCCGATATCTTTGGTATTTCGGTAAAGAAATACGCTACCAATGCTGCCGACTGGTATATCGGTGAAGGCTTGATGCTCAATGAAGAAGGTGGACTCGCCAGTAACTTACGCAACATGGCTGACCCGAAGAACTCGATGGATGGAGAAGACCCGAACCCTGACACATACGAAGGTGAATACTGGGTGGACATCGATGAAATGGATCTTGATGACGGCGGAGTCCACACCAACAGCTCCGTACAGAACAAGTGGTACTACTTGCTCACTGACGGAGAAAAGGGCACCAACGACAATGGTTTCGCCTACGATGTGAAGGGCATCGGCATTGAGAAGTCAAGGGAGATTGCCTACCTGACACTCACCAGCTATGCCACAAGCGAATCCGACTATGCTGCTATCCGTATGGCTTCGCAAGAGGCTGCTGAGGTGCTCTATGGCGCTGGAAGCAATGAGCTAAAGGCCGTAGCCGATGCTTGGGATGCAGTAGGTGTGGCCGAATCGGATATCACTGGCATAGAGCGGATTTACGAGACGGATGCCCAGGCTGGTCGCATCTTTGACCTGCAAGGACGTGCTTTGCCAGGTCTGCCCACAGAAGGAGGCATCTATATCATCAACGGCAAGAAGGTGATTATCAAGTAAACTAGTTTAAGGATCAAAAGACTACTATATTGATTTTAAGTGTCAAAAGTCATAGGATTTTTGACACTTTTTTCATGTTTTATTTGGAAGATTTATAAGAAAACAATATCTTTGTCCCGTCAATTTCAATTCAATCAATTCATTCATTACAATCATTACTATGAAGAAGCTCATTATTATACTAGCACTCATACTTCTCCCTTCTTTCACATGGGCATTCGATGTGGTAATTGACGGCATATACTATAATTTGGTGAAAGAAACCAAAGAGGCCGAGGTGACGCATGGAAATAACAAATATACTGGGAGTGTGGTTATTCCATCGAAAGTCACATATGATGAAAAAGAGTATTCAGTTATAAGTATAGGAGATTCTGCATTTTTCTTTTGCCATGAACTAACTTCTATTACTATTCCACAAAGTATTATCAACATTGGTAATCGTGCTTTTTATCATTGCAACGGTCTGGAATCTGTTATGATTCCAAACAGTATTACTAAAATTGGAGATACGGCTTTCTTTAGCTGTGCCAGTTTATCATCAGTTAATTTACCGAATAGTATTTTAACTATCGGGAAATATGCTTTTGCGTATTGTATTTCATTATCATCCATTGTAATTCCAAGCAATTTGACTTCAATTTCTGAAGGAACATATTGTGGATGCAGTTCTTTATCATCTGTAGTCTTTCCAGAAGGCATAAACTCAATTGGAGCAAAAGCTTTCAGCGAATGTAAATCTTTGACAAATATTGATATTCCAGAAGGAGTGGCGACTATTGATAGCGATGCTTTTAGTGTTTGTATCAATTTGGATTCTGTAGCAATACCAAATAGTGTGAAATATATCGGTGACTTTGCTTTCATAGATACTAAATTGAATTCAATTTATATTCCAAAAGGAGTAGAACATATTGGTGAAAAAGTATTTATTGGAAGTCCTCTCTCTTCGATTATTGTAGATCGAAATAATAAGATTTTTGATTCTCGAGATAATTGTAATGCAATTATTGAAACATCTACAAACAAATTAATTATAGGTTGCAAATGTACCAAAATCCCCCAAAGTATAACTTCGATTGGAAAGAATGCTTTCTGGCATTGTTCTGGGTTGACATCCATCGATATTCCTGAGGGGGTTGACTCTATTGGTGATCATGCTTTTTATCGTTGTTATGATTTATCTTCGATAGTTTTCCCATCAACATTGACATCTATTGGTGAATCCGCTTTTTGTAATTGTCATGGTTTGACATCTGTAATAATACCAAATAGTGTGATATTTATTGGAGAATATGCGTTCGCACATTGTAGTTTTGTTTCGGTAGAAATTTCGAACAGTATTACATCCATTGAACCAAATACTTTTGCTTGGTGTCAAAGTTTGACTTCTGTTGTTATCCCAAGTGGAGTAAAGACAATTGGAAACTACGCTTTCTATAATTGTTATAAACTTACTTCCGTTGAAATTCCAGAAAGTGTGACAACAATTGGTGAAAAAGCTTTCTTTCATTGTTCTAGACTACCATTTATTCTAATTCCTAAAAGTGTTACGACAATTGGTAAAGATGCATTCAAAGAATGTTACACACTGAGATTCTATTGATGTTTTGATCCTGGTTTTATTGAGGGGGGTAAAAAAGTAAAGCGATACTATTCGAAAGACGGATAGTATCGCTTTATTTTGGAGGATTTCTTCATAAGCTAGACATATCGGTCCAAACTGCGATGATATCAATCGTCGCCACCACCTTCACCATTGTATTCCATTTGTGGATCGGGACCATCCTGGTCGCGGTCGCGGTCACGATCACCTCGTTTAGCACGCATGTTGCCGAAGGTATAGCTTAGCTGGACGAAGAAACGACGACCCATTCGCCAGTTCTTACTATACTGATGGTAGCCACCTGTTTGTGGCGAGAAGTAATCGGTAGTATTGCGCCACTTCTGGGAATTGAACAGGTTACGTCCATTAAGTGCCACGGTGAGTTTATTGTCGAAGAACTGACGCTTCAAGCTGGCATTTACTGACCAACTGCTTTCGCGACGACCCTGCGAAATTTTGCTTGCTGCATTGTAGTTTCCACGACATTGGAAGGAGATCTTGCCAGGGAGCCTGGTCTGCACCTGCATACGGGCATTCCATGAGAAGTTCTCGCTGCCGTCGATATGAATTGCGTAGTCCTTGCCGTTGAGCGTGGTGGTAAAGTCACCGCCATCGAGCTTATGATAGTATCCGTTGAGCGTGGTGGTCACGTCAATCTTGTGCCAAAGCTTGTTCTTCGAAACAATCTCGATACCGCTATTGGTTTCCTTGGCAATGTTAACCGTGGTGCTGTAGCGAATGTTGTCCTCCATGTAGCTGAGACCTTGCGTCACATCGGACGTTGGACGATAGTAGGAGCTGAAGCTGAGCGTGTGCTCATCCCATGTGCGCAGGTAATTGAGCTCAAAGGAGTTGGTATAGGAAGGTGTCAGTTCGGGATTGCCGTAGGAGATGGACGTTGAGTCAGAGATATTCTGGAACGAGTTCAACTGTCCACCCCAAGGACGATGCATACGACGGGTGTAGTTGAGCTGCAACTCATCGTTGTCGGTTATCTGCCAGCTGATGAATGCCGTTGGGAAGAGCTGGTTGAAATGCTTATCCTGTGGGTCGATGGACTTCAACTGAGGTTCGCCATCACGACGTTCGCGCACTTCCTGATAGAAATTGGTACTCTCGGTATGCGTCTTCCAATACTCGTTGCGCAATCCAACCTGGTAGCCCAATCGCTTGGTTATCTTGCTGCCATAGTTGACATAGAGCGCATGGATGTCCATGTCGTAAACGAAACGGTTGTAGAGTGTGATGATGTCCTGGGTGCGAGCTTCATCGTTCCAGGTACGCGTAGGAGAATCTTCACGACGCCAATCGGCCTTATAACCAGCTTCGAGTTTGGAAATCTTACTTAATGGCTGCACATAGTCGATCTGCAGGTTCCAGCTGTTGTTTTGGTTCTTGCGATGCTGGCTTTGATAACTTGCGATGTCGGCACCCTGATGCATGTGGGTCACTTGCTCGAAGTATGTATCGCCTGGACCACGCCATGTGCTGTAGCCGAATTGCGCATCGAGGGTGTGATTGGTCTTCCACTCATGACGATAGTTGATGTCGGCATGAATCATGCGATTATGACCTTCACTATGATTGTGACGCGTACGTTCGTAACTCTGACTATCGTTGCGGTAGTTTTCGTTGGTGTAAACGTAATCGGTATTGTTCTTATTGCTTCCGAACATAGCCATTACACCGAAGCCGAGATCGTCATGACGTGTGAAGTGCCATGTGGCACCAGCGCGGCTAAAGAGGTTATTTCCCTTGCCATCATTCTCCGAGTTGGTAATCAATTTGGCATAGGTTTCACCATTGGCATCGATGAAGTCACGGTCGGAATAACCTCCACCTTCGTTGACACGACGGTTCAAGCCGATATTTGCATAGGCATCGAGGAGGCCACTGCTGTAGTTGATGTTGGCACCTGTGCGGCCACCTCCGAGGTTATTGGCATTGAGCTGAACGCCACCATAGTATCCGGCCTTACGGTCGCGTTTGAGGATGATATTGATGATACCTGCCGATCCTTCAGCGCTATACTTGCTGGATGGATTAGTGATGACTTCAATACGGTCGATACTCTCGGCGGGCATCTGTTCGAGAATGTCGCCACGATTGTCGGCGGTGAGACCTTGAGCCTTACCGTTGATCCAGACGGTCACACTGGTAGAACCGCGCAACGAGATGGTGCCTTCGCTATCGACTTCGACCGAAGGAATGCTCTCGAGAGCTTCGCTAGCGGAGAGTCCTGCTGCGGATGCCTGAGAACCAATGTCGAAGACCTTCTTATCGATCTCAAGACGCATAGAGGACTTCTGACCTACCACATCAACTTCTTGCAATATCTCAGAATCATCGTTCATCGTGATTGTCTGGATACGAACTACATGATCATTCGTTTTGGAATTTACAGTGATGTTCTTCTCCACTGTCTCATAGCCCACATAACTAACCCTTAGTTTGTAGGTGCCATTCTTCACATTCGAAAGCTCAAAATGACCTGTTTCATCGACTATGCTACCTGATACCAACTTTCCGCTGGCATCAAGCAATGAAACATTGACAAACTCGAGAGGGTCGTTCTTGGAATCGACAACTTTTCCTCTAAGAATAGCTGCACTTGCCGATAATACAGCCATCGACAAGAATAAAGATAGAAATAAGTATTTCGTAAAACGCATCTTTATAAATTAATTTATAAAAATAAACTTTCCTTATTTGACTATAGAAATAAGGAAAGTTTAAAGTTGGAGTGAATTTTAATAGTTTTTAAGGGTTAACACCCTTCAAATATTCATCCATATTGGCGGCAGCTCGACGTCCATCACCCATGGCAAGAATTACAGTGGCACCACCACGAACGATATCGCCTCCGGCAAATACGTCGTTCACGGCACTTTGCATGGTCTCCTCTCCAACCACGATGGTTCCGCGACGGGAAATCTCAAGACCTTTGAAGGTCGATGGGATGATCGGGTTGGGGGAAACGCCGATGGCTACGATGACGAGGTCAGCAGGAATGGTTTCGGTCTGACCTTCAACAGGTACAGGCGAACGACGGCCTGATGCATCGGGCTCGCCCAGTTCCATCACCTGAAGAACAGCTTCTTTGACACGGCCATTCTCGTCGCCAATGTATTCGATCGGGTTGTGAAGCACGTGGAAGTCGATACCTTCTTCCATAGCGTGATGAACCTCTTCGGCACGAGCGGGCAGTTCGTTAACGCTACGACGATATACGAGTGTAACTTTCTCGGCACCCATTCGCTTGGCAGTACGTGCCGAGTCCATGGCTGTGTTACCACCACCACAAACAACCACATTCTTGCCCTTGAGCACCGGTGTGTCGTAGCCTTGGCCACGGCCTGCACCCATGAGGTTGATGCGGGTAAGGTATTCGTTGGATGACATAACACCGATGAGATTCTCACCAGGGATATTCATGAAGCGGGGAAGACCTGCTCCAGAGCCCACGAAGATGCCATCGAAGCCCATCTCATGTATCTGGTCGTAGGAGATGGTCTTGCCAACAATCACATCAGGAACGAAATTGACACCCATCTCACGCAGGGTGTTAATCTCAGCCTCGACCACGCTATTGGGCAGACGGAATTCGGGAATGCCGTACTTGAGCACACCGCCAATGTCGTGGAGTGCCTCGAAAACGGTAACTTCGTAACCGAAACGTGCCATATCGGCTGCAAAGGCGAGACTCGATGGGCCGGAACCCACGGCACAAACCTTCAAGCCATTCTTTGGGGCACATTCGGGAGCTACCATCTTGCCCGATTCACGCTCAAGATCGGCAGCAAAGCGCTCAAGATATCCGATGGCAACAGGTTTTTGCTTCATCTTGACCTTAATGCAGACGCCTTCACATTGCTTTTCCTGTGGGCAGACACGTCCACAGACGGCAGGAAGACTACTGGTCTTCTTAATTGTCTTTATGGCTTCCTCGAAATTTTCGCGTTCGATATTCTTGATAAAGGTAGGAATGTTGATGCCGACAGGACATCCCTTCATACAACTAGGATCAGCGCAGTCGAGACAACGCTTTGCCTCAAGCACAGCTTGTTCACGGGTAAGACCCTGCTGCACTTCTTCGGTGAAAGTGGTGATACGATACTCTGGAGTCAGCTCGGGCATCACAACGCGCTCGATGGCACCACGTTCCTTTGGAGATATAGATTTGCGTAATTGCTCACGCCATGGCTCATTTCGAAGAGCCTTGATTTCTTCAAGTGACATAAGTATATTTCGAACCTTTCTTAACCATTTATTAAATTATTCATCGCTTCAGTTTCTTCGGCACGATAGGCGCGCATACGCATCATCATTTCGTCGAAGTTAACCTCTGCAGCATCGAACTCAGGACCATCGACACAAACGAACTTGGTCTTGCCGCCTACGGTGACACGGCAGGCACCGCACATGCCAGTACCATCAACCATGATGGTATTTAGGCTGACGATGGTGGGTACATTATATTTCTTGGTGAGCAATGCGACGAATTTCATCATGATGGTTGGGCCGATGCAGACACACTTATCAACTTGTTCGCGCTGGATGACCTGCTCGACACCTACGGTAATAACACCCTTCTGGCCATACGAGCCATCGTCGGTCATGATAAGAACTTCGTCGGAGTTGGCACGCATCTCGTCTTCGAGGATAATAAGATCCTTAGTGCGAGCAGCAAGTACAACGATGACCTTGTTGCCTGCTTCGTGCATAGCCTTCACAATAGGAAGCAATGGGGCAACACCTACACCACCACCACAGCAGACAACCGTGCCATACTTACGGATATCGGTGGCATGACCAAGTGGACCAACAACGTCGGCAAACTCATCGCCCACTTGGAGCGTATTAATACGAGTGGAACTGGCTCCTACAGCTTGCACGACAAGGGTAATTGTACCCTTTTCGATGTCAGCATCGGCAATGGTGAGAGGAATGCGTTCGCCTTTTTCGTCGAGACGGACAATAACGAAATGTCCTGCTTTACGACTTTGGGCAATCAGCGGAGCTTCAACCTCGAAACAGGCTACCTTCTCGCTGAACATTTTCTTGCTTACGATCTTAAACATTATCAATGAACAATTAACAAATAAGAATGAACATAACCATATTTGGGTGCAAAATTAAGATAAATTTCTCGAAATACAAAAATTTTTCAGCAAAAATTCTTTTTATTTACAAAAAATGTGTATATTTGCAGCGAAAATGTTTAATCTTATTGACAAAAATGAAAGACTTCTTCAGATTTGTAATTATTGTTTTATTAATTATATGTGGAGTGGCTATCTATTTCGGCCACTTTATGTTGAATGTTGCCGTCAAGCCGGAGGCTGATTACCGACATCAACTGGACAGCACATACTTAAGAGTATATAATAAATATCCCGAATTGAAAGCCTGGCATGATTCGCTGGTTGCTAAAGGTAATCTGCGAGATACTGTTCTACAAGCTGCTGATGGTTCAAGTCGACATGGTCTAATCCTTCAGCATGACAGTTTGTCGAAAGGTTCGAGCGTGGTGCTTCATGGATACAACGACAATTCGGCAGTTATGATGCGATATTTCTTCATGCATTATGAGGTATTGGGACGTGACGTGATCGTGCCAGAACACTTCAACCATGGAGGAAGTGATGGTGATCATATTCGTTTCGGATGGTTGGATAGACTTGATATCAAGAACCTATGGATTCCTCTGGCACATAAACTATGGCCCAAAGAGGATATAGTCGTGCATGGATTATCGATGGGAGGTGCCATCACGATGTTCACTTCAGGAGAGGATTTCCCCGACTCTCTACGCGTCAAGGCTTTTATTGAGGATTGTGGATTCAATTCGACATGGGATGAACTGGTCTATCAGATAAAGAATGATTATGGTATGCCCTCCTTCCCTATTCTTGATATTGCCAACTTTTTCTGTAAATTGAGATATGGATGGGACTTCAAGGAGAGTGATGCCGTGAAGCAGGTTGCCAAATGCGTGAAACCAATGTTGTTCATCCATGGTGACGCAGATGATTTTGTACCAACTGAGATGGTCTTCAAATGCTATGAGGCGAAAGTGAAAGGCTATAAGGAACTCTGGGTTGTCCCTGGTGCCAAACATGCCCGATCGATTCATGAGAACTGGGATGAATATTGCGAACGCTGCGAAGAATTCATCAATCGTGTTGAATCGATGAAATAATATACGCTTAAAAAGCTTTTTCAACTATGAAAAATCAGCTACTATCAATATTGATGCTATTCGTGTTCGTGTGCGGACAAACGTGTCCCACACACGCATTAGATAAATATAATCTGGCCAAGAATGACCGTCCTACAGTGGCAGTAGTTCTTGCGGGTGGTGGAGCCAAGGGAGTAGCCCATGTTGCTGCCTTGAAAGCCATCGAGGATGCAGGTATCCCCATCGACCTGGTAGTGGGCACATCCATTGGCTCAATCATTGGTGCCTTCTATTGCACAGGATATTCTCCGGATACTATGAAACAAATCATCAAAGGAACCGATTGGGTCAAACTCATCACCGACAACCCAGACTACAAATTCGAAAAGACCTTGAGCGGCAAGAAGGATGACGAAAGCTACCTCCTTCGTTATCTCCTTGATCCTAGTCGCAAATTATCTTCAACTGGAATGGGAGGAATACTTGGAGGAACCAATGTCATGCACTTCTTCAAGGATATCACACGATTTCTCCCCGATACGCTCGATTTCGAAGACATGCCGGTCCCATTTGCCTGTGTCGGCACAGAAGCCATTAACGGTTCAAAAAAAGTATTTACCAGTGGAAATCTGCCCACTTGCATCCGTGCCTCGATGGCTATACCTACTGCATTTACTCCTGTTACCATCGATTCGGTAGTATATGTAGATGGTGGCGTAGTTGATAATTTCCCCGTTGATGTAGCCAGGGAATTGGGCGCTGACATTGTTATTGGTGTAGATCTTGTTGTGAAAATGACAAACGAACAACTCACCAATTCGGCCATCGATATGCTCTTGAACTGCATCGACCTGTATAGCAGGGAACAATACAAGCATAATATTGAAGACTCCGACGTGTATATTCCAATTGACGTGACAGGTTATAGTGCTGCGTCATTTGGAGCTTCGGCACTCGACACGCTAATGATGCGCGGCGATTATTATGTAGGATTGAAAAAGTCTTCGCTCGACTCCTTGGCAAAGACTCTCGACCTGAAGGAAGAGCCCAAGCGCATTCGAGTCGGTGAATATTCGTTTGCCAATGCAAGTAATGATGGTGTCAGCTGGTCGAATGAATCTTCCGAATCGCTCAGCAAAGTGAATGACGGTTCGTTGAACAGCTCCATCAATCTAGGTTTCCGCTTCGACAATTCTGAGTTTGCATCAGTCAAAGCTAGATTAAATGTTGTACTCTCCCAAAAGCACGCCACCTTGCTCAAACTACAGGCACGTCTTGGCGAACGTTTTGACTTAAGCAGCGATATTAGTCAGAAAACTATAGGAAAGCAACGTATCGGATTATCTGTGAAGTACCGAAACCATGACTTAAAGTATCTTTATGGCAAAAGAAAGGTTGTCGATTGTGAACTACGACAGAATGGTGCTAATCTCTATTTGTCGCAGGAGTGGCGATCCATCCTATGTATTTTCGGTCTTTCGTACAATAGCTACAACTATCGTGAAATCCTTGTCGATGCGCAGTTCCATGATTATCTGCCGAATACCAAATTCCATGAAAGACACTTCTCTTACTATTTTTCGGGTGAAATCAACTCCCTGAATAGTCAAAACTTCCCAACACGTGGACAGCAAATGGTGCTTATGGCAGATTTCATCACCGATAATCTGGTAAACTACAAGGACAAGACAATCCTTCCTATCGTTTCATTCAATTGGTTTGCTGCACTTCCATTCAGCAGCAAGTTCACGTTGCAACCTCATCTATATGCACGTGCCATTTTCAAGGAGGAATCGGCCGACAAACCTTTTGCCTTATTCAATTTTGTCGGTGGATTCATGAACGAGATGGATTTCCGTCAGCAACATGTCATGGCCGGTATGTATGACAAACAGATGATAAAGGAAGACGGTATGGGCGTTGCAGGACTGACTGCACAATGTATGATCTATAAAAACCAATATTTGAAATTCTCAGGCGACCTGCTTTCGCATACCAGTAATATCAAATATGCGTTCAACAGAGAATCGTTGAACTGGGGTATTGAAGCCAGTTACAACTACAAGACTCCCATCGGACCAATATCCTTGAAGTTATATTGGAACGATCTGTCAGAGAAATTCAAGTACTTTGTGAGCGGAGGTTATTACTTCTGAGAAATCAATGATGTTTTCTTGAGTTGCCGATATTGTCGAAATACTTACCCAACCGAGGTCCGGTGTGCATTTTCTGCGCATTGAACCTATTGAAACGATAGGCATGCAACAAAGGCAACTGCCAATGGTACTTCACAGCAAACAGACGAATTAGAATCACTACAAGGGCGCATCCCGATTGAGCTATGATGGTGGGTGCGCCATAATAGATGGCAGCTGTGTAGAATATCCCTCCAACCAGACATGCGATGGCATAAATGTCGCGACGGAAAATAAGCGGTACCTCGTTGATGAGAATATCGCGTATCACACCGCCAGCGGCACCCGTGCATACACCCATGATGATGCATGCATAAATGGGGAAACCTGCGTCGTAGGTCTTCTGAATGCCTACTATAGTGAAAAGCCCAAGCCCTATGGTATCGAAAAGGAAAATCGTCTGGGCAATCTCACTAATGAACTTGTGGAGAAAGACAAAAGCCAGTACGGCCATCAGAACGATGAAAAGATAGATCCACTGTGTCATCCAGAACGGACTGACACCAATCATTACATCACGCATCGTACCACCGCCTACAGCTGTGGCAAGACCTACGATAAAGGCACCGAACAGGTCGAACTGCTTTTCGGAAGCCAGTCGCAGACCAGAGATGGCAAAGGCAAAGGTGCCAAGATAGTCGATTACATCGACAAAACTAAGAGACAGCATAATCAGGAGGAATAAAAAAGTCGTGTAAAGTAAAACAATACTTCACACGACCCGTTATAACCAAATTATTTACTTTCAATCTATAATAAAGGAGTGTTTATCTAAGCACTTCCATTAAAATGCAAAACAAAGTAGTAACATATGCCACAACTGCGGCGATCTGCAAATTTTTGCTCTTAAAAATATTATCCATAATACTTATACCTTAAATAACAATATAAATAACGCAGCGAATGATAAATTCAATAAGCTAGACGATACCTTTCGGCCGGTCAAAGAACCTAGACCTTGCCAGGGGTTTTCGTTGAATGACGCTGCAAAGATACTGGATTTTTGCGAACTGCGCAAACGTTTACGCAAAAAACAGCAATCAATTGTTTATTTTAGGTAAGCTATTAACGGATTTGCAATTTTCAGTATGCAAATTGAAAGTCAATAACGGGCCATTATGCATAAACTTGGAACATCATCTGTCGAAGGATGGTGTCAGCAGTCTGTTCGTTGATGAGTACAGATACCATCATACGGCCTATGGCAAATCCAGCACCGGGACCACAACCAGTGATGATGTTCTTGTCGCGAACAACGGTATGCTTTAGCATGTTGGCGCCCTTGAGCTCTTGTTCGAAACCTGGATAGCAGGTTGCATTCATACCGTTGAGGAGTCCCATACGGCCATAAACCAGAGGAGCAGCACAAATAGCAGCAAGCCATTTGCCGGCATCGTAGTATTCCTGAATGTAGTAACGAAGAGGTTCACAGTCGCTCAAATTGGTGGCACCTGGCATACCCCCGGGTAAAAAGAGGAGGTCGCCATCGGAAAGATCGGTGTCTTCGAGCAAAGAGTCGGCCACTAGGACTACTCCATTGGAGGCTTCTACGTCTTCGAATGGAGTGATGCTTACGATCTGAACATCGATGCTTGCACGACGCATGATGTCGATGGGGATAGTTGCTTCGGCAATCTCGAAACCTGGGGCTAACATTACATAAGCTTTCATAGGGATGGATTTTTAGTGAGATTATGTTGTAGATAAACAGCCATCGATGGCTGTTTAAAAAGACAAGAGAGCTTAGCGGGTCTTATGCACGGACCTGGGCATCGCCCTCTATTATATATTTATATGTGGTGATTTCACGAAGGGCCATTGGTCCACGGGCGTGGAGTTTCTGTGTGGAAATGCCTATTTCGGCACCCAATCCGAATTGTGCTCCATCAGTCCATGAGGTTGGAAGGTTCTGATAGACACAAGCAGCATCGATGACACGAGCATAACGAGAAAGAGCTGCCTTGTTTTCACTCACAATGCTTTCGGAATGCTTACTGGTCATAGACGAAACGAAGCGGATGGCATCATCAAGATCTTCAACGGTACGAATAGACAATTTATAAGCCTGGAATTCATAACCAAAGTGTTCGGGCAAGGCAGGTTTGAGCAATTCGGGCGGATAGTGTCCTTCGAGCGCTTTATAAGCTGGTTTATCAGCATAGATGATCACTTGCTTAGTCTTATCGCTGTTCGAGCAAAGCGGTGCACAGATGGTGGGTAAGTCGGAGAGCCTGTCTTTGTGAACGACTACGCAATCAAGTGCATTGCAGACGCTTATACGACGTGTCTTGCCATTGTTGACAATAGCTGCTGCTTTGGCAGTATCAGCATCCTTGTCGATATAGGTATGACAAACGCCAGCACCAGTTTCAATGACCGGAACCTTGGCAGTATCGCGTACGAAATCAATCAAGCGGCGCGAACCACGGGGAATAATAAGATCGACGCGACCTACAGCATTCAAAAGTTCGGCAGTTGCTGCATGATCATTGGGCAACAAGGTACATAGCCCAGTGGGCAAACCAGCTTCACACAAAACCTGATGAATGATGGCTACCTCACACTCGTTAGAATCTGCAGCTTCCTTGCCACCTTTAAGTATTACAGCACTTCCAGCCTTAAAGCAAAGACTGAAAACATCGATGGTGACATTTGGTCGGGCTTCATAAATGACGCCAATCACACCAAAAGGAACGGAAACCTTACGAATGATCATTCCATTAGGGCGAACGACCTCGCTCAGCTGAATATTCAATGGAGAAGGAAGAGAAGCGACATTACGGGTGTCGGATGCGATGCCAGCAATACGATTGGCATTAAGTAACAGACGATCGTAGCGATAGTCAGTAGGATCCATTCTTGACAAATCACGGGCATTGGCCTCAATGATGGTGCCGGTATTCACTTCCAAAGCATCGGCAAGCTTGTTAAGAACTTCGTTGATCTGAGTTTCGTTGAGTTCAAGAAGCGAAAGGCTTGCTTGGCGAGCTTGTTCAATTTGTAGTTCTATCATCTTTATTACGCTCTATTATGTCATCGAGAATCGGGGTGAACTTATTATGTTCCTCGTCATATTCGTAGCCAGCGCCATTAAGGCGGGCGATAAGTCGTGCGGGATCAATATCTTCACATTCACAGAAGTCTTCGAAAGAGTCATATTGGTCTCGAAGCTTCATGTTCACCATGCTATACAGCATGTCGTTATCTTTGGGAATATACATTAAATAATTAACAATTAACAATTAACAATTAACAAATTACAATTGACCCTTAACCATGAACCCTCAACCTTGCACCCTTAACCATGAACCATTTACTTAATAGGATAGATAAGGATTGTAAATCGCCTCAGTCTCAATGGTTGTAGTAGGGCCATGACCAGGATATACTTTTGTTTGAGGGGGCAAATTCATTAGTTTTTGGACAATGTTTTTAACCAATAATGGGCCATTTCCACCAAAGGCACGACCGAAATCGGTACGACCTATAGAACAATAGAATAATACATCACCACTAAAAAGCATATTGTCATCAGGGAAAAAGAAGCAGAGACCATGATGGCTGTGTCCGGGACAGTCGATGACCTCAATACGATGCTGCTTGATACCATTCTTCGATTCAAAAGGAAACAGCAAAGTATCACCTTCTACCAAATTTTTAGTGATAGGAGCATAATGAGTTTCCACATCTACGCCAAACATACTGTTTTGAAAGGCTATAGAAGGAAGATGATTCTGATCTTCCATCGATCCATAGACGGGTATCCCTTCATAATTCTTGGTAAAATACCCTGTCCCCAATACATGATCTGTATGACTATGGGTTATGAGAACGGCTTCGGGGATCAATTGTTTGGCCAAAAGAAAACGATGAATCCGCTCCCACTCCGAGTCATTACACATGCCCGGATCAACTACGATACATTTATGAGACACTTCGTCCCAAATCAAATATGAATCCACTTGAAATGGATTGAATTGAAATGTTTCTATTATCATTTCCTGATTGGGGTATAAGTCACATTTTTAGTGGCGAAAAATTCTTCATCGAAATAGGTGGAAATAGGAACAACGACGGTTCCCTGGCATTGTCTGGGTTTCAATTCATCTGTTAAGTCTCCACCCTTCAAGGTAATCAAGGCTTTACTTGTACAACGACGAACCAGTTTGATCAGATCTGGAAGAGTCATCACAGCACGAGAAACAGAATAATCGAATGATTCTTTCACTTCTTCGATACCAGCATGAAGGAACTCGACATTCGTCAAACCAACAGCCATGGCCACCTCCTGTGCGACACGCACCTTCTTACCAATGCGATCGACCAAGAGGAAATGACATTCAGGATAACGAATAGCTAAAGGAATACCAGGGAAACCACCTCCACAACCGACATCGACAATACGTGTGGTTTCGCTCCATAGACGCTTCTCATCAACGAACTTTGCAATAGCCAATGAATGCTGAACGTGATGTTCGTACAGATTGTCGATATCTTTACGACTGATCACATTTATTTTGGCATTCCAATCTTCATAAAGAGCTTGGAGTGCCTCGTATTGTGAAAGCTGAAGAGTAGTCAGTTCGGGAAAATATTTCAAGAAATCTGGAAGAGCCATCAGCTGTTTTCTTTGTGCGAAGAGTTTTTGGCAAGAGTCATTACTGGAGAATCCGAGGCCAGGAGAGGAAAGACCTCTTCCCATGTTAATGAAATTTGTACAACACCCACACTATATGGAGCTATTTCGTAAGGATCATAGGTCCAAGTTATACCATCCTCATTGACGAAGAAATTTTCTGTAGCTTCTATTTCACTTGGTGAAGTGAATTGTCCTTTTTCGGCAAGTTCTTCCATCGATTTGCAGTCATTCTGAATCATCAGCTGATTACGCAACATGGAATGGAGGTCCTCAAGAGAGGTGTCCTTGAAAAGATCTGCAAGGGATACCTGATCTAATGTATTAAGGTTGAATACGCCATTGTCAACGGTCTTGTTACCATGTGCTCCTCCTGTGAAACTGTCGGTAACAACCTGATAGCTCAAAAGACCATCGGCATTGTAGAGAATCTTCCCCTCGACATTCTCTTCGTAGTTCATCCATGTGGAAGCAGCTTCCTGTTCCTCCATATCGTTTTCATGTTGTCCGATTGCATCATGACCTTCATTCAGATATTGCATGATGTATTCCTTAACGTAGGCATTCACCATCGACTCAACCGAGCCATTGGCATCAACTTCAAATGAACCATCTTTGGGAAGCGTGGAGATGAAACCCTCTATTGCGTTTAAAGTTTCAACTGGTGTCTCTGCAACAGGTTTAGCCATCTTGATGACAAGGTGACAATAGGGCTTGTCATAAGTATGGAAAAGCGGACATATCGTATCGACTGTTAAAGTGTCAAAATCGATATGTTGTACCGTAGGTGTCTTATGTTCACAAGATACCATACTGCAAAGCAGCAGAAAGCTTAGAATGGCTGTTAAAAAGCTTTTCATTATTTAATTTATTATAAAATCGATGCAAAGATATATCTTTTTTCCGAAAAATACACTATCTTTGTGCCGAAAATTTGAAAAAAAATGAAGAAAAGTATTTTTTTTGTTCTTATCCTTACAATTTGTGCTGTAGATTGTTCAATTTCTTCGGCACAGACCTACGATGAATTGATTACAAGGAGTTTCGACTATTTGGAGGCCGATAGTCTGCGTGAAGCAGAAGAAGCTTTGCGCGAAGCCCTTCGCATCGAGCCCGGTAACCCCAGCAATGGTATGTTGTTGCTTAATCTGGGCACTATCCAACGTCGTCAAGGCAAACTGAAGGATGCCGAAGACTCCTATACAATAGGTCTTGCATTTATGCCGAATAACCTGACGCTACTTAATAATCGAGCTCAACTCTTTGCCGAAATGGATAAATATCCAGAAGCCATCAACGACTACACGGAGGTCATTTTACAAGAACCTGAGAATGAGAATGCCTATTACGAAAGGGCTCTATGTCGGCTGATGAATCAAGATACATTAGGTGCGCGACTGGATCTGGAACAAATTGACCGTTTCAATCCGAATAGCGCCAAGTCTCGCCTTGGCATGGCATACGTCTATAAGGCACAAGGTCTATGGCGTGAAGCATCGGAGCTTTATGATGCATTGATTGAAAGAAATCCCAAGAACGCAAGCCTTCTTCGAGAACGAGCCGAAGTTTATTATTTCTCGAACAGAATGGGAGCAGCTTTGGATGACATCAACAAAAGCATTGACTTTGATCCCCATGAACCCTACAGCTATGTGTTAAGAGCACAGATAAGATATGCGAAAGGCGACAAAGAGTTTGCACGAAGAGACCTTAATCGGGCACTTGATTTAGGACTAAATCGTGACGAAGTAAGTGATTTGATTGAAAAACTAAAATAATTTTTCATTTTTTCGAAAATTTTTGTTCATCGTATTAAAATTATTACTACCTTTGCCGCGTAAAATACGATCTTTAGAATGCGCTCTCTAGCTACCTATATAGAATACCTCCTTATGACCCGACACTATTGCTATGTGCCGGGACGTGGTGCATATATGCTGGTTGATGAATTTTCATCTCAGGAGAACAATCCTACTTTAGGCATAGACATAAGGCGACTTCATACAATTGCAGCTCCACGGCGTATCGTTCGTTTTAGTCCTCTCCTCTCCCATGATGACGGCATGCTTGCAAGTCTACTGATGGAAGCTGAAGGAATGACGTTCGATGAAGCTTGCCGTTATATCCAACGCCAAGCGCCTTTATTGAGCGATGATTTCCTTGAGGCAGCTTCCCTACATACTGATGCAGACAATTATGGTTTCGAACATCTTAATGTCGAATCATGGGTTGATATGGAAGCTCGTTTAGCTCGGGTGAAGTCTGAGAATGAACATGAGGCACAGATTGGTGGCAAAAAGCGCGATGATATCATAGAGATTCCAAAGTATTGGATCAAGCGTACGGCAGTAGCAATAATAATTGGTGTGTTCTTCTTCACGAATTTCGTAGGATTAAACCGTGGCACCATTCAAATGGCTGGCGTCATCGATATGAATGCCATCCAAAGAAACAATGTGATCCATCAGACTTGGGATGAAGAGGACGAACTCATCGATTTGGCCAGTGAAGAAGTTCTTGATGAGGCAGATAATGCATTGATTGAATCTGCCATCGCAGAATCGGTGGCAGAAATGGAATCTGTACGCCATCCGAAAATGGTAGCGACCGTTCCAGTTTCCCCTATCGATATTCAGGAAGATCCAATCGAAGCCGTAGCTCCAGGTACTACCTATTTCATCGTCGGCTTCTGCACATGGACCGAAAAATATGCTAACGAGGTACTCAATGACTATAAATCCAAAGGCTATAAAAATGCAGGCATCCTTGTCACCAAGGATCTGTACCGTGTTTTTGTTGACCGTTTTGCCAACAAGGATGATGCATTGACCTACCTTTACGGCGTCCGTAAAGAGAATGACAAACTTAAGAAATCTTGGTTGCTGCCATTCGAAAACAACGGATCTCTTTCTTCGTATATTATAAAAAACATATATAATGACAACCAATTATCAATGGAATTGTCGCACCCTCACCAACGAACAGAAAGAGATCAAGGATGAATTAATTGCTGAACTCAACCTCAATCCAATCGTCGCCACTCTGCTCGTACAGCGTGGTGTGACAACGGCCGAAGAAGCACATCGATTCTTTCGCCCGCAATTGTCAACAGGACTGCATGATCCTTTCCTGATGAAGGATATGGATAAGGCAGTAGCTCGACTGAACGAAGCCATAGGCCGCAAGGAACGTATTCTAATCTATGGTGACTATGATGTCGATGGAACCAGCTCGGTGGCTCTGGTTTATCGTTTCTTGCGCGGCATTTATTCTTCGTTGGATTACTATATTCCTGATCGTTACGACGACGGATATGGCATCTCTGAGAAGGGTGTGGATTATGCCTACAGTATAGGTGTAAAACTTATTATAACACTCGATTGCGGAATTAAGGCAATCAACATGGTACGCTATGCCAAGGAAAAAGGCATCGACTTCATCATCTGTGATCACCATAAGCCGGATGATGAGTTGCCTGAGGCGGTAGCTATACTTGACCCAAAACGTTTAGACGATGAATATCCCTACCCGCACCTTTCGGCGTGCGGTGTGGGCTTTAAGTTCATGCAGGCCTTTGCACGAAACAATGGTATGAATGAACTGGGGTTGCTTTATCCCTTGCTCGACCTTTGCGCCATCAGCATTGCCACAGATATCGTCCCGATTACTGGCGAGAACCGTGTACTTTCCTACAATGGATTGCGCCGGCTCAACGACAATCCCTGTAATGGACTCAAGGCAATTATCGAGTTGTGCGGCCTTAAAGATAAAAAGGAACTGACAAATTCGGACATTGTCTTCAAGATTGGTCCACGCATCAACGCATCGGGTAGAATGATGAACGGAAAGGAGACTGTCGATCTGCTTGTAGCTCGTGACCTGGCTACCGCTCATGCCTGTGCTGAACGTATTTCTGAATACAATGAAACACGAAAGGAACTCGACAAGCGAGTTACAGAGGAAGCGATACAGATGGTTGACAAGATGGATATCAAGGACAAGAAATCCATCCTTGTATATAATTCCTCTTGGCATAAGGGAGTGATAGGTATTGTTGCCAGTCGACTGACTGAACATTACTATCGTCCAGCTATCGTACTTACTTCTGCTTTGGGTTTTGCTAGCGGTTCGGCACGTTCCATTCAAGGCTTTGATGTGTATTCTGCCATCAATTCTTGTCGTGACATCATCGAAAACTTTGGTGGGCACACCTACGCAGCAGGACTAACCCTCAAGGAAGAGAAGATTCCCGAACTCACCGAACGTATTGAAAGATGGGTCGAAGAGCATATCACCGACGTACAGCAGCGTCAGCATCTCGACATCGACATGGAAGTGAAGTTCAACGAAGTCACCCCACGCCTTTTCAAGTCATTGCGTGTTCTTTCCCCATACGGTCCAGGCAATCAGAAACCAATGTTTGTTGTACGTCGCATCAAGGATCAAGGAAAGAGTCGATTGGTGGGTAAAGAACTTGAACATATAAGATTAGAACTTGTCGATCCGGTGACAAACTTTACTCACAATGGCATCGCCTTCAATCAGGCTTCAAAATATGATATCGTTAAGAGCGGCAAACCCTTCGACATCGTTTTCACCATCGAGGAAAATACATTCAGCAAGAACAACATACAACTGCTCGTCAAAGACATCCGCGAAAGCGAATCCAACAATATCGCAGCCGTCCTGTCTCTTCTCATACGCAACACCAAGGACGATGCTGAAGTAATTGGAGGAATCACTCCAAGTCCTGAAATGTAATCCTTTATGCTCAAATCCATTCTCAAGCAATATTGGGGCTATGATGATTTCAGACCATTGCAGTCTGAAATCATCATGTCTGTACTTGAGGGTCATGACACTTTGGGAATGATGCCTACGGGGGGTGGCAAGAGTATTACTTTCCAATTACCAGCAATTGCATTAGGTGGATTGACACTTGTTGTCACTCCGCTTATTTCTCTAATGAAGGACCAATGCGATCACCTTGTTGAAAGAGGCATCAAGGCCGCTGCCGTCTATATGGGAATGACTCAACAGGAGATACTTGAGACCTTCGAACACGTAATTTCCGAAGACTATCGTTTCCTTTACATTTCTCCCGAACGATTAGAAACACGTTTGTTCCAAGCCAAACTCCAATATATGGATGTTCGCTTGCTTGTCGTCGATGAAGCGCATTGTATCTCACAGTGGGGTTATGATTTTCGTCCTCCGTATCTCAAAATTGCAAATTTGCGCAAAATGCTTTACGAAATTAGGGAACAAAATAGAAAACCCTGGGTTCCACTGAAACAATTTGAAGATTTCGAAGCGGAGAAAACATACCACATTCCCTGTCTTGCGTTGACGGCAACTGCCACAAAGGAGGTGATTGCCGATATTCAGGACAAACTGCATTTCCGACCAGCATCAAAGGTCTTGAAGACTTCCTTCGAGCGCCCAAACCTGACTTATTCCGTTTTTTATGCCGAGGACAAATTAGGAAATCTCAGACGCCTGCTAGGAGGAAAGGATGCGGGATGCTCCGCTATCGTATATCTGAGAAGTCGCAAAAAGACAGCCGAGATTGCCGAGCATCTGAACGAAAATGGAATTCCTGCTGACTATTATCATGCGGGATTAAGTCCGGAAACCAAAACGAAACGACAAGAAGCCTGGATGGCTGGAAATCCTTCGGTTATCGTTGCCACTAATGCATTCGGAATGGGTATCGACAAGGCTAATGTTCGCAAGGTGATCCACCTAGACCTTCCTCCCTCTATTGAAGAATATTTTCAGGAGGCTGGACGCGCAGGTCGCGACGGGTTGCCCGCAGAAGCGATTTTGATTGTTTCCGAATACGATAAATATAAGCTTCGCAAACATTTGGTTGAGGAGTATCCTGAGCGCGAATATATTCGTCATATCTATGGTCGTCTTGGCTCCTTCTTTCAGGTTGCAATATCTGCAGGTTTATATAATACATTCGAATTCGATATCTATCGTTTCTGTTCAGCCTATCATTTGTCCTCTATACAGGTGCATTTTGCATTAAAACTGCTCGATCAGGCTGAATACATCAAATATATTGAAGACCCCGACCGTCATTCGCGCCTGATGTTTGTCACATCGCGAGAATCACTATACCATTTGAATCAGTTCGACAATGAATGTCAGCGAATAATCCAAGCCTTGCTTCGCCTTTATGCTGGATTATTTGCCGATTACGTGTATATTTCGGAAGAGCAGATCATGAAAGTAACGGGACTAGATCGCAATATCCTCTACGATAAGCTTCTACTCCTCTCCCGCTTCCATGTATTGCATTATATCCCAGCTAGGCAAAAACCTGCAATTGTCTATTTAACGCCAAGATTGGAAGATGAGGAAATAAAGATTCCTCGGATTGTTTATGAAGATCGTCGAACAAGACAGGAAGGTCGTATGGATGCCATCATTGCATACGTCGACAACTACAAGGAATGTCGTTTGGTTCAGCTTTTGAAATACTTTGGCGAAGAACTTGACCATCGTTGTGGAAATTGTGATGTCTGCTTAAGTGAAAAGCTCAAAGGAAATATTCACGAAGAGACAGAAATGATCCGTCAGCTCATCAAAGATAAGCTGACGGCTAAAGGGCCAATGCTTGTTCAGCAATTGCTATTGCAGATTGAGATGAATCCTAAACGTGTAGGCGAAGTTCTTCATCTTATGGTAGAAAACGAGGAACTCAAACTATCGCATGGAATCTTATCTGTGGGTTAAGAAGGGTTCGAGGAGTTCGAGAGGTTCGAGGGGTTCGAGGAGTTCGAGGGGTTAAGAAGGGAAGAATTTAATTACTCCACATTATAGTTGCACTTTGTGGAGCCACATTGATCTTATTGATACTTACCTTGTCGAGTCCATTCAAGTTAATCTTTCCTGCACTACATACAACGGTGTAATCGTTTTGTGGAATATCAACCGAAACCGGCTTCTTATTGCTATTCAAGACGACGATGATGTTCTTCCATTCGTCATCGACATCAGCACCTGAAATCTGATAAGCCACCACGCAATCTTTTGCCACGATAAATTTCACATTTTTGCGAACCAAGTCAGCAGAACCCTGATGGAATGCTCTGTGGGCCTTTCTCATGGCAATGAGTCCACAATAATAATTAAAGACATCGCGATATTTGTCTTTATGTGTCCAGTCGATGGCATTGATGCTATCAGGACTCTTGTAGCTATTGTGAACGCCTTTCTTGTCACGCAGAACCTCTTCACCATTAAAGATGAAAGGAATGCCTTGACTTGTAAAAACGGCCGTCTGTGCTAATTTGTCGAGGGCAATAACTTCAGCTTCACTGGATTTAGGAGCGGTGGCATGAAGCCGATCCACGAGGCACATATCGTCGTGACAGCTGACGTAGGCAATCATCTGAGTGGGTTCCTTGGCCCAACCGTCGATGGCACCAAGGATGCCAAATTTGATATTCTCCTCATTACCAGCCTCACCAATCAGGAAGGCACCCTTCTCATCACTCCAAAATGGACCACGCAAAGCATCACGTAGTTCATCGCTGAAGGCAGCGACGCCTGGAATATGTGCCATGTTTGCTTTCATGGCAAGTTTCTCTTCTGGATAAGCAGGAGCTTCTGCTGCCCATCCTTCGCCATAAATCAAGGCCATTGGGTCGATGATTACTGCGGCATCGCGTATCTCGTTCATGGTCTCGATGTCGTGAATACCCATCAAGTCGAAACGGAACCCGTCGATGTGGTATTCGGTCATCCAATATTGGATGCTCTGTACCATATAGGTCTGCATCATTGGATGATCGGAAGCCGTTTCATTTCCGCAACCTGAACCATTGGCCAGACTTCCATCAGCCTTTTTACGGAAGAAGTATCCAGGAGCCGTCAATTCGAAGTTAGAGGTAGCTGCATCCATCACATGATTATAGACCACATCCATGATAACACGGATCCCTGCCTTATGGCAAGCCATTACCATCTGCTTGAATTCGTTGATCCTTATTTTAGGGTCATATGGATTTGTACTATAGCTACCATCCGGCACATTGTAGTTCAAGGGATCATATCCCCAATTGTACTGATGTGTTTCGAGGGTAGTTTCGTCAACCGAGGCGTAATCGTAACTCGGCATGATATGAATATGGGTGATACCCAATTCCTTCAGGTGGTTGATACCTGAGACACCTGTTTCTTCGGTCAAAGATAGGTATTTACCCAAATTCTTCAACCCGCTTGAAGGATCGGCCGTAAAGTCGCGCCAATGCATCTCATAAATAACAGCATCAGCAATGCTCTTCAACTCTGGACGTTTGTCGTCATCCCATCCTGCGGGATCGGTTTCCTTCATATTGATGATAGCTGCACGATGTCCATTAATGCCAACGGCTTTGGCAAAGATACCTGGGCATTCGGCACGCCATGTACCACCTTCCTTGATGCTAAAAGTATAGAAACGACCTTTCAAATCTTCCTTGACAATGGTTTTCCAGAGCCCTTCGGGTTGGCGTTTCATCTTTAAGGTTTTTAGAGCTTCACCGCCATCGCCAGCCGCATAGATTCGTAGGAGTACACTATCAGCATTTGGGCTCCACAATTGGAAGGTGGATTTCTCGGCAGAATAAGTTAGTTCTTTGATTTCTTCCATAGGTACAGGATAATCATTGACAGACACATACTCGGGTTTGGGTACAGAACAACCCAACAGTAGTGCTGCAAAAGACAGGAATGTGTAGGTTTTCTTTCTCATAGTAACTAGAATTTTTTGCAAAGATATATAGTATTTGTCAAATCCCCAAATCTAAATCGAGTTTTTTATACAAAATTTGAAAAAAACTATTATATTTGAAAAATTAAAGTTGAATTTTATTCAAAAATTTGTGAATAACAAATATAATATCTATATTTGCACCGACTTTTTCTTCCACCGATTAACACGTCACACGTGTTCGCTTAATAAACACAACACATCATTACAGGATGAAGTTACTAGGAAAGTTTTTCATCATAGTAAGTCTTGCATTTACCAGTGAAAGTATTTCTGCTGAACAATTAGCTTTCCCAGGTGCGCAAGGCTGGGGTCGATATGCAATGGGCGCTCGTAAGTCCGCAGCTCCGACCGTTTATCATGTAACCAACCTGAATGATTCCGGTTCTGGCAGCTTACGCGATGCCGTAAGTCAACCCAATCGTATTGTGGTCTTCGACGTCAGCGGTGTAATCAAGATTTCCAGTCGAATTGTCTTTTCTAACAATCTCTATGTGGCAGGTCAAACCGCACCAGGAGAGGGCGTAACTATCTATGGTGATGGTGTATCTTTCTCGGGTGCTTCGAATATTATCTGCCGTTATCTGCGTGTACGTATGGGCCATAATGGTTCAAGTGGAAAAGATTGCGCAGGTGTGGCCAATGGTTCGAACATGATATTCGATCATTGTTCATTCTCCTGGGGACTGGATGAAACTTTCTCTATCAATGGTTTTGGAGCTGCATGGAATATCACCCTGCAAAACTGTATCTTTGGACAAGGCCTGATGACTCATTCGGCTGGTGGATTGATGCAAGCCGATTCGATTACACTTTATCGTAACCTATATATCGACAACTCCACACGTAACAATAAGGTTAAAGGAACTAACCAGTACGCCAACAATGTGGTTTATAACTGGTCAAACGGATGCTATATCATGGGAGGTGACTCCGAAGGTTCCTCCTATGTCAACATCGAGTCAAACCTTTTCATCAATGGTCCTTCGGGAGGAGGAAACTGTTTTGGAGGAGCTAATGCCGATTTCCATTGCTATGGCGTAGATAACTGGCAGGATGCCAATCGTGACGGTGTGCTAAATCCTACTGAAGTTACCAATTATTCGGCTTCCGATCATCGCACTACTGATCCTTACGATTATCCTGTACTGGAACTTTATCCAGGAAAAGAACTGATAGATCTTAACATTCCCACAGTAGGAGCCTCTTTGCCGTATCGCGATCAAAGTGATTGCTATCTGATTGATGAGCTGATGTCGTTCGGTCTTCTTGGTGCATTGATTTCGAACGAAGAAACCCTGCCCATCGGTGCACCAGATACATGGGAGTGGTTTGTAGGCACCAAACGCACCGATACCGACAACGACGGAATGCCCGATGATTGGGAACAATACAATGGCACCGATCCGAATAAGGCGGATGCCGTTTCATTGGCATCGAACGGATACCTTAATATTGAGAATTACATTAACTCCATTACCATCGACGATCGCCAATACTTCCTTCGCAAACCTATTACATTAAGTGCATCATCTACAACGACGACCATGACATTGACATGGCGCGACTACACGTATGACGAAGAAGGTTTTGTCGTCGAAATCTTTAAAGACGGGAGTTGGATAGAATCTGGAAGAACAATTCCAAATGCTACCACATACACACTATCAGGCCTTGAACCGGGCACGATCTATGATGTTCGCGTAAGAGCATTTGGCCTTTACGATGGCGCTGAAGAATATTCAGATTATACGACAGGAACCTACAAGACACAACCTGTAGAAGTGGGTATTGTAGATATCGATACTTACGTGCCTGATGTAACAAATACTTTTGAGAACATCGATGGCAAGAAGCTGCTCCTGCATAGCAATGAAAATCTTGACCTCACACTCTCTTCGAACATCTTCCCCGAAAGTGTTGTGGCAACGGGAAAAGGAACGATTACCCTTTCGGGCAATGGTGAGATAGGAGGAGATGGTACTTCCCTTAATAAAGGTGATGAAGGCAAGTTGATAATCGATGGCAAGCACTCTTATACGGGAGCTACGGTGCTGCACAATGGTGTCCTCGAATTCAACTCCATCGGCAATGGAGGAGAGAAGTCAGCCATCGGAGCAAGTCAAGACTATGCTCAAAACTGGATTATGGATGGTGGGACCTATCGCTATACTGGTGCAAATAATGCCACAAATCGGTCGGCAAAGCTCACCAACCCAACCACACTTGAAATACAATCCTCCACGCTTACAATGAATGGTAGCATTGAAGGTTCAGGCGACCGACAAGATTTCATATTTGATGGCGATGGACAACTCAACGTCGGCTCCACCAGTTTCTTTAAATACAATGGAACCACTACCATCAAGGGAGGAACACTCTATTTGACCACTACTGACATCTCGAAAGCAGGCATCGGCTCTTCATCGAAGCTGATACTTGCGGGAGGAACATTGAAGACAAAAGGTGAATCGTCAAACTACGAAACCTACTCCTTCCCTATCGAAGTACAAGAAAACACTTATAGCTTCTTTGCGCCAAATCGCAATTGCTACATGAACAACACGCTGACTGGTGCTGGCACATTAGAGGTACAGGTGCCCTATCTGCGTGAATATTTCAACTTCAAGACTTCTGGATTCAACGGACGAATTGTTGCCAATGGAGTAAGTACAGATTCAGATGGGGCACTGATGCTGAAAGAAAGCAGTTACAATCTACCTACTACTATTGTCACTCTCAAGGGTAATGCCAAGCTTTGCTGTTGGGCAACTACTTCCGACAACTATTTAGGCGGACTTTCAGGCGATGATGGCACATACCTAATGTCCACCTCTAAACAAACCGATGGCACATCAAGTACATGGACGATAGGTTCGGCTAATTCCGATGAGACCTTTGACGGCATCATCAACAATCGTTGTTGTGCAACCAATCATTATGCCAAGAGTAATAATATCAATAAGGTTGGAACTGGCACATGGCGACTTACAGGAAAGAATGTCTATGCTGGCACCACTAATGTCAAAGGTGGCACATTGGCTGTGAATGGCCAACATATAGCTGATAATAACCAATATGCTAAAACGCACGCCACTGCTCCATCAATCTATAATGTTTATGCTGAAGCAACACTTTGCGGCATTGGATCTATTCTTAAGACTTCGACAATTAATGTAGAGAAAGACGGTACACTTCGTGCAGGCGACGATATTATTGCCAGAAAAACTTTTGATGTGAGTGGCGCCGAAGTGACACTCAAGTCGGGCGGCATACTATGCATCCCTGTTTCCTATGAGAATGGTGTGGCTCGAAGCAACAACTTCAAAGTGAGTACGATGAACATTAATTCGGGAGCCATCCTTCAAATAGATATGCAAGTAAGCAGCACTGGTTTGCCTAATGACACAAAGTTTGTAGCATTCTCCGATTTGATTATTATCAATGGCAAGTTTGAAGTCATTCAACCAGCTGTTCCCGGTGAAGGACAAGAATGGGATCTCACGGAACTCTACAGCGATGGGGTAATATATGTTCGCGAACAAGGCTATTCGCAACATCTACCCACCTATACAGAAGAAAATCTTTTTGGCGCCTCCGGCAAGGTGGCAGAAGACGGTTTTTACTATTTTACTGAAGAAAATAGCGAGACTACCCAGCATTATATAGACAATGGTGTAATCAGCTTTGATGAAGCTGGCAAAGCCTCTGTTGTTGAAAACTATAACACCGACCTCCAGACAGGTGCCATCAAGCTAAGTAAAGGTGCAGAGATAACCTTTGCAGCAGATGGCAGTATCAATAGTTTGAGACTGGCATTTTACCGTGCATCGGGGTCCGATTGGGGATATGTCTATGGCAGTTATGATGCTGATGAATGGACGCTTCTAGCATCATTGACTACCGGACTAACTACACGTCAGACGAATTACATCGATCTGACCACCGAGAAAATGTATAAGTCCGATTACCGATATATTCGAATCACACAACCCAATGGCACTGCCCCTACCTATCTTTGCGGTATTGCTTTGACGTATATGCAGAAACATAATCCCGAAGAAGGTATCGGCACTATCCGCGCTTACCAAACTTCCCTTCCCTGCTTCGACTTACAAGGTAGAAAGGTTGAAGATAGCCCGAAGGACCATGTCTATATAAAGGGCGGAAGAGCTATTATAACTACGAAATAAACTCCCAGCAAACAAAACTAAATACTATACAAGATGAACAAAACATTGTTTCTACGGAAAGGAGCCATCTCAACGATGGTGGCGCTGCCTTTGTTCATGCTGACCTCGTGTCAACAAGACCTGGCAGATAGCGACCATTATAAAGCACCTGACTTCCTTGTGGGCAATGCAATCGAAGTGCTGCAAAACGACGGCAACTACTCGACCTT
This sequence comes from Bacteroidales bacterium, assembly GCA_017548545.1. Lineage (GTDB taxonomy): Bacteria > Bacteroidota > Bacteroidia > Bacteroidales > UBA3663 > Liminaster. The sequence goes on from JAFYZW010000057.1 coordinate 162,500, forward strand.
CTTGCGAGGGATCGAGCTTATTGGTTATAACGATGTCGTCAGCACACAGCTGCTCACTGTCCTTGCTCCCACCGACGAGGCCTTTCAACGATTCTTATCGTCAAAGGGTTATACTACCATCGACGAGCTCTATGCTGCCGATCCCGTTTTCGCCAAGGAACTGATCACCTATCACCTTATCTATTTCGCCATGGATTGGGACAAGATGGTCAACTTCCGTCCCACCGAAGGCGATGGTGCTACTGAAGCCGACAAGGCAGTTAATGCTGGCATGTATAACCGTTTCCGAACCCGTTGTCAGCGAGAGATGACAACCGAGTACAACTCGGCATCTTCGGTGCGTGATGATGTGCAAGTGGTACATTACGACCGTTATCTCACGGTCTTCAGCGAGAAATTATTCCAAACCCTAGGTCTGGATGCAGCCTCCAACTACAATTATTTCTTCCCGAACAGCAAATGGAACCCCAATCATCTGAGCAACGGTTTCAATGTGATGAATGCCGCTGTGCTTGACACGGAAGCTGTGGTGACCGACAATGGATATCTCTACCACATTGATCAGGTAATTGAACCCATCAGCACTATCTATGATGAGTTGTCGAGCCGTAGCGAATACACGATGTTCAGCAAGTTCTTCAATCAATACAAATACTATCAGCAGGATGTCACCGAGTCTGAGAAGCGTGGTTTCCCCGTATATAGCATGCATTTCAATTCCCTACCAGATATTGCTAACGAATGGGCTTCATCGTCGTATTACAACTATACTGAAAACAGCTATATTTCCTACAACGTCATTGCGCCTACCGATGCAGCCATGACAAAGATGTTCAGCGAATATTGGGAACCCGGTTGCGGCTATGCTTCGGTTGAATCTCTCAATCCTCTCATTCAGCTGATACTGCTGAACGAATGTTTCATGGAATGTGATGTCAACAATGATGGAAGCAGCTTTATTAATTATATGTGCTATCCTGCCTTCATCGACAACGGACGAGCAGTTTCTGATTTAGGCACCTCCATTGTCTTGCCTTCCACCGAATTTGATAACCGACTGGTTTGCAATAACGGTGTCATCTTCGGTGCCACCCAGATGTCTGTACCTGGTGTTATGGGAAGCGCTGTGGGACCCGCCTTCAAGGATGTGCGTTATCTCAATTACCTCTATACGCTATATGGCTCCGGCCTTCTTGGAAACTATTCCAGCAATGCTACCAGCCATGTGACGCTTATTCCTGATACCTCGCAATATCGTGCTGAACGCATGCGTCTCTTCCGCGAGACAGTCGATGGTGTGTCGGAATATACTTTGCAGCAATGGAATGACGAAGCGGGCGATTATTCCAATATGGGCGGTGGTTTGATGCGCAACATCGTTAATATGAATACCGCCGATGAAGTGAGCGAGTTGCCGACTACAGGAACAGCAGTCATCGAAACCAATGTATCGTATAACTACTGGTTCATCCGTGATGGAAAGATAACAACCAATGCTCTCTTCAATCAGCAACTCAACCCAACGTTCACCGATGAAATCTGGTATCCATTTCAGGAAATCAAACGTGGAGGCGGTAGCATGTGGAGCAATGGCCGTTCCTACGCTTATAGCTATCCAGGCATATATCAGCCGGTTACTGCCGAAAGTCTCGAAACAGAGTTGTCGCAAAACAATGACCGCAATTATCCCTACTATTGCTTCGCACAACTATTGCGTCTCTCGGGACTTGCTTCAGAAGGTGCCTTTGTAACAACGGGTGCAAATACCGTACGCATCGAACAGGATATGAACGACAATCGTTTTATCGCTTTCGTCCCAACCAACGATGCCATTCGCGAAAATCTCAAGACGCTCCCGGGTTGTGCCAATCTCAACATCGATGAAAACACATACGCCATCTCTGGTCGTGCAACACAAGCGGCTTTGGCGGCATATCTGCTAAGTTATTTCATTGTACGCGACCGCAACTCGTTCTCTTCCTATCCATACGTAGGTTCAAGTTGCAAAGGACTGTTCGAAACTGGTGGCACTTACAACCTGCAAGTCATCGACGATGGTTCATCGCTATCCATCAGAGCTACAGGTGAAGCTGCCGAAGGAACAACGATTCCAGTTGTAAGCAATTACTATTACCTGCCATTCGCATTCAGCGACGGAGCATTCCAGCTCGTTGATGGAGTGCTGAAGTAAGATACAATTAACAATTAATTATTAACATGGAACAATGAAAGGTTAGCGATTGATCGTTAATTGTAAAAGCAAAGAAAGTTATGAATAAACTTAAAACACTTCTGATTACACTCCTCTCGCTGATGACCTCGATGGTCATAGCGCAGCAGGTAAGGACGCTGACAGGTGTGGTAATCGACGACTTCAAGGAGCCCATCCCAGGAGCAAACATTGTGGTGTCGAATCAGCAGAACCGTGCCCTAAAGGGAACTGTATCCGATATGGATGGCAACTTCATCCTGACGATGCCGCCAGGCGACAAGCTCAATATACAGATTTCCTATATCGGCATGAAGACACAGCGTATCGAATACAAGGGACAAACGACGCTGAAGATTACAATGCACGAAGACAGCCGAATGTTAGCTGGTGCCGAAGTCACGGCTCAGCGTGTTGAACGTTCTGAATTGGGTGTCTCCTTCCGCGAACAGACATCGGCCACCCAGAAGATCAGCATGGTAGAAATTACAGAGGTTGCTCCTGTAGCATCCATCGAAGAGGCGCTTCAGGGACAGGCAGCCGGTCTTGATATCGTGCTTGGTGGCGACCCTGGTGCTAAATCCTCCATCCGTATCCGTGGTACTAGTACGCTTTCGTCCAATGCTGAACCACTCGTTGTCATAGACGGTATTCCAACAGCTACATCTTTCGGCGACGACTTCGACTTTTCGAATGCCAACGAGGATGACTTCGGTGCACTTTTGAACATCTCGCCTTCTGATATCGAAAGCATCGAGGTGCTTAAGGATGCCGCTTCGACAGCCATCTATGGCACATCAGGCGCTAACGGTGTGCTACTCATCACCACCAAGCAAGGAAAGACAGGAAAGACGAATTTCAGCTTCACGTCGAAGTTCTCGATCAAGGAGGAACCAGATCCAATTCCGTTACTTAATGCCTCGCAATATATTGCCATGATTCAGGATGCCGTGTGGAACGCTGCCAACGCCAACGGCCTTGGTAACTCTTCTGCTTTGCTTGACCTGCTCTATAACCGCGACGAACTACTACAGCGACAGTCTCTCTCGGAATTCAAGTACTACCGTGAATATGCTGTCGATACCGATTGGCTCGAAACCGTGAAGCAAAATGCCTGGCAATGGGATAACTCCTTCTCGGTTAGTGGTGGTGGTGACAAAGCGACCTACATCTTCTCGCTTGGTTACCTTGACGATGTGGGCACAACGATAGGCACTGAACAGAAACGACTGACGGCAAAGACACGCGTCACCTATAAGTTCTCCGACAAGTTCCGCGTCTATACTGACTTCAACTTTGTAAACACCGACAAGTATGCCAACTATACCGACAACGATGGAAACTTCTCGGGTGTACGTGCCATGGCACAGGCCAAGATGCCAAACGAAAGCCCATACCTGATGAACGATACAGGACCGACTGCCAGCTACTTCCAGCCTTGGGACGGCAGTTTCCAAGGCACCTTCACCAACGGAGGCAACTACAACCCGTTGGCCATGGCCAAGGAAAGCTATTACAATACCAACGTGCGTCAGGAGAAGATGACCATCGACTGGGAGTGGCGTCCCTACAATTGGCTGCGTTACGAAGGATGGGTGAGCATGGACATGAAGGCACAAGTCGTCAAGTCGTTCCTCCCACAAGTGGCCACCGGAGTGCTTTGGACAAACACCTATGCCAATCGTTCGGCTGAGAAAGTGACCGATAACTTCCTGCTGCAAACACAAAACAAGCTGCAGTTGATCAAGACTTTTGCCGAAAAGCACAGCATTGTTGCTACGGCACTTGTAAAAACATCGCATTCAAGTTCCAGCTCATCCGTAAACGAGACCTACGCCAATGTGTCGTCAAATCTCTCCGATCCCGTTGTAGGTTCGATCGTAGCGGCGGCTTCGAGCGGTGAGAGTCAGTCCCGAAAGGTGCAATTCACCGAATCGCTAGCCTATACCTACGACGGTCGTTATTCGGCCAATGCTAACTTCAACACCGAAGGGAACTCTGCTATGGGTAAAAACCAGCGTTTTGCCACCTTCCCCTCGATGGGTGTAGCGTGGAACATCTCCGAAGAACATTGGTTCGACAACTACAAGAACATCTTTACCCAAGGCAAGATACGTTATTCTCTCGGTTGGTCGGGAACAGCGCCTTCGAGTGGTTACGTTTATATGGGTGCTTACTCAAGTCTTGGCAATTACATGGACATCAAAGCCATTTATCCAAATCGAATGCAGCTTGACAAGTTGAAATGGGAGTCGAAGCGTGAATGGGACGTGGGTATCGACCTGCGTTTCTACGACCGTTATTCAATGACCTTCGACTACTATGATAATTATGTTTCCGACTGTTTGACCAAGAAGTACAGCATTCCTTCGACCACTGGTTATGCACAACTTGCCTACTCCAATTCGGGTGAGGTTTCGAACAAAGGTTGGGAGTTGCGCTTCGACCTCGACATTGTGAAGACACAGGATTGGAAATTCACAATCAACTTCAATTGCGCGCGTAATATAAATAAGGTGGAAGTCGTTCCTGACAACTATAACGAAAACGTGAAGGTGGGCAACGGTTCGAACAACTACAACACATTCACTGTAGCTGGCGACCCCATTGGTTCCTTCTACGGCTTCCGTTACCTCGGTGTTTATCAGAATGTCGAAGATACCTATGCACGCGATGCAGCCGGCAATATCATGACCGACTTCAACGGCGACCGAGTAACGATGATCAATTATCGCGAACGCGTGTATCCAGGCGATGCCAAGTATGAGGACATCAACCACGACGGCGTAATCGATGCCAACGACATAGTCTATCTCGGCAACTCCTATCCGACCATTACAGGTGGCGGCGGTTTCTCGCTCAAGTATGGAAATACAAAGAACAACTTCGGTTTGTTCTCGCTCAACTTGTTGCTTCACGGACGATATGGCCAGAAGGTCATCAACGCAGCACGCATGAATCTCGAAAACATGCACGGCACCACCAACCAATCGACCGCCGTCCTCAATCGCTGGCGCAAGGAGGGTGACGACACCGACATTCCTCGAGCGCTCTATGGTATGGGATACAACTACCTGCCTTCAGACCGATTTGTAGAAGATGCTTCCTACATGCGAGTCAAGAGTATCTCCCTCTCCTGGGCATTGCCCAAGAAATGGCTTGCGCACATCGGTTTCAACACAGCATCTGTCTATGTAACTGGGTATGACCTCTTCACCTTCACAAGCTACTCGGGACAAAATCCAGAGGTGAGCCTTCCAAGCAAGGCCTCTGACCTTGTGAAGGATAGCTCAACGACTCCTGTTTCTAAGCGTTTCGCTTGTGGTATAAACTTGAATTTCTGAAAAAGCTATGAAACATAATACTAATATTCATAAAAAAATCTCTATAGCTTCTATAGCATCTATAGTTTCTATAGCTACAGTCTTGACCACCACCAGCTGCAACGATTGGCTTGATCTTTTGCCTAACAACGAGCAGGTGACCGACAACTACTGGCAAACGAAGGAGGATGTCGAGTCGGTAATCGCTTCAGGTTATTACTATATGCGCAATGCTGTGCCGCAGATGCTCCTATGGGGAGAATTACGCGGAGGAACACTCTACAACAACTCCACCACCGACGAAGCCGGCAAGATACAGGATTTCGATGCCGTCGAAGGCAACTCGCAGGTGAAGTACGCCACTTTCTACCAAATCATCAATATGGCCAACTCTGTGCTGATGTATGCTCCCTCTGTACAGGAAAAGGATAACACCTACTACTCGTCGGTACTTAACAGCCACCTCTGCGAAGCGTATTTCCAGCGTGCCTACGCCTATTCGATTCTGGTAAAGAACTTCAAGGAAGTGCCTCTTATTCTCGAAGCATACGTCAACGACGATGCAGAGTTCAACCTGCCCAAGGCATCCGAGACACAAATTATCGAACAGATCAAGGCCGATTGCCTCGCAGCCTTAGCTACGGGTGCAGCCAAGTCGAATTACGAAAGCGAATGGGAAACCAAAGGTCGTGCAACCAAGTGGGCACTCTATGCACTCCTGGCTGACATCACGCTTTGGAACCACGAGTATGACCAATGTATCCAATATTGCAACGAACTTATCGATGCAACCGACGCCCTTCGTCCCGTGTTCATCAGCGAGATGAACAACTGGTTTTCGATCTTCAATCCAGGCAATTCGAACGAGAGCATTCTCGAGCTCAACTGGAGCTACTCGACCGAAGGACATAACAACAACTTCGAGAGCCGATTTGCTTGGGGCAACCTTATCAGCAGTTCTTCAGGTTCTTATAACATCTCACCCACAGCTACTGAGAAGATGCGCCAGGAAGCAATCGATGCCTTGGCCAATCATCCCGAGCTGACTTTTAACGATCATGTGGGACGTTCCATCTTCTGCACATGGGTGCCCGGCACCAGCACCGAAGCTCCAGCACGTTATACAACTAGCCAGAACTTCTTCGTGTGGAAATATCGTGGACAGGAACTTGCCAACATCGAAAGCGTACGGCTCTCTACAGGCAACGATGCCAACTTCATCCTCTACCGCATGGCCGACATCTATTTGATGAAAGCCGAAGCATTGGTTATGAAGGGACAGGCTTCATGGCGTGCAGCCATCGAACTGATTAACAAGGTGCGTCAGCGTGCAGGCCTTACAAATTTCCTAGATTTAACCTCTTCGACAGCTGACAATGAGATTGATGCACTCGATGAACTGACTCTTCTCAACGAAGTCATCGACCAGCGCGAGATGGAGTTTGTGGGTGAAGCTAAACGTTGGTACGATCTGTTGCGTATGGCACGCTATGATAGCGAGTTCGCTCCTACTCAAACTGTAGAAGACGCTGAAGGTATCGCTTACGGCAGCTACAAAACCATCAGTGGCAACGACGTCTTCGCTTACAAGCAACGCGTCATCTCGACCATCTGTGAGTACAACACACAGATCTCCAGCATCCAGCTTCAATCAGTGCTTCAAAACAGTTGGGCATGGTATCTGCCACTCCCAATCGCCGACATCGAAACCAACGATAACCTGAAGCAGAATCCCTATTACGCTACGACTAAATAAGCTACAATTATGAGAAAGACAACATACATCCTCTCAGCTGCTGCAATCATGGTATGCCTTAGTTCATGCGACAAGGACCTGTGGGACTTCTCCGACAAGAACGAAGGTGCTTACGTCAGCCAAGAATGCAGCCCAATCTCAACGACCCTCTCGCAGGATGAGTCGTTCAGCGAATGGGTCAATGTGCTTGAGTTCAGCGAACTTTATTCCACACTCAACAGCCTCTACGATGCAAATGCCAGTTCGGTGAAGTTCACCATGTTTGCGCCCACCAATTCGGCAATGAGCAACTTTTACTCTGCCATGGGCGTAGCGGGCATCGAAGAATTGGGCAAGACATTTGCTCAAGCTTTGGTACGAACCATGACCTGTGCCGAAGATTCCATCGAGTTCTCCGAAAAGTTCACTTCCAAAGTAAATATCTATCAAATTACCTCTGTGGCAGGTGAAACACTTGACGTGTCGGTCGATAAGGGCGAAACGGGCTACAAACTCAACGACGCCGTCCATTTCTCTTACGATCACATCGCATGTTCCAATGGTTTCATCTATACAGCCGAAGGTGTAGTCAATCCTTTGATCGAGACAGTGTGGGACAAACTCAACGCCACCACATCAAGCTCCATCATGATATCAGCCATCAAGGAAACAGGATACGACAAGATGCTCAATACCATCGCGGACACGGCTGTTGTGCTGGGTAGCTTCAAATATACCTATCATTACTATACACTTCTCAACGTGCCTGATGCTGTGTTTCATAAGGCGGGAATTAATAGCACCTCCGACCTCAAGAACGCCATCGCTCAAAGAAACAATGCTGCGGGAATGAGCCTTGAAGCTTTGCTCAAACAATACGTCGAATACCACATCCTCGATGCCAAATATTCGATGAACGACCTTGCAGAAATGAATGGCGACGACACCATAGCTATTTCAAGCAAAACGCTTGCACCCAATCAGATCTACATGGTTACCCGCCACTATACAGGTGACAGCATCACTACAGACGAAGGAAAGACAGCCGTCTATGTGTCATATTTCAACCAGAACGACATAACAGGTCAAACTTTCAACACATCGGCAAGCGACGTGCTGGCAAAAAACGGATATTTGCACGAACTGACTGGTTGGATGCCCGTTTATGAGCCTGCACAAACCACTGTCGTTTGGGATTTGGCCGATTACAGCCAGGTACGCCAGGCAGCAGGCATCCATTACCGCCCAGAGGAGGTAGAGTCGTCGGAAACTAAGATTGACATCACCAAGCTTGACTGCTTCACAGTTGAAGTGCCCAACGGACGTGGCAACTCGAACTACACCGAACTCTGCTACGTGACCTGCAAGAGTAACCTCAAGGATTGTCTTTATCACGACCGCGTGGTTCTTAATATGGGTTATCTCGGTAGTGTCACAATGAAGTCGCCTACGTTAGTCAAGGGAAGTTATCGCGTCACAGTTAACATGGCTTATCTCACCGAGCAGAGTATCATGCGCACATCTTCGGGCTGCAAAGGTGGTCTCCTGAAGATCCTAGTCGATTTACCCGAAGGATTCGATGCCACTACCGACGACGAGACGCTCTACAACAAGGCCCTCGTAGCTCCCTATACCGAAATCACCAAGTCGCTCCCAGGTGTCTATGAGGGCACACTATACGAAGAGATTTCCTTCGACAAAACAGCCTCCCACACCTTTAAGTTCATCATCATGGACCCTGCTGCATCCACCAGCTCGAAGGTCTATCTGCAGTTCGACACCATTGTATTTACTCCAATTGAAGAATAAGTATGAAAAGATATTTGTATATAACGATAGCATCCGCGATGCTCATGGCTTCGTGCAATACGCTCGATGATGACAGCTACTACAAGGACTTGGAGACCGAAAACCAGAACGTCGAGGTATTCTCGACCGACGAGACATGTGCCGCCTATCTGCAGAACCATGCCGAATACAGTCGTATCTCGCAACTCTTTCAGGAACAAGGCATCTATCAGAACTTGCCTACTTCGGGCGAACTGCATACCATTCTAGCAGTCACTGATGCCAACTACAAGGCACCTGTCGCCGATAGCGCCGCCTACGTTGCAAAGTCGCACATCACCAACATCTCGGTAGCTCCATCGAAGCTCAACGACGGCGACCGCCTGCTAATGTGGCACAACAAATACGTTACAATCTCGATGGACGAAAGTGCGCTGCGCGGCAATATCATCGGCCACATGCAGTTCAACAACGCTACACTCATGGAGGTAATCAAGGCCAGTGATGGTTACATCTATGTCATCTCCGACATGATCTCAACGCCTACCTCGCTTCAGGACTACATCAACGGGTTAGGCGACGAGTACAGCATCTTCAAGCAGATGGTGCTCTCATCGGGCGGACGTGAGTTCGATAAGGCTAACTCTAAGGTTATCGGCATAGACTCGAACGGTAATACAATCTATGATACTGTGTGGATCTATACCAATGCGTTCTTCGACGCCAAGAACTTCGACCTTTCTAGCGAAGCTCTCAAGGCTACGATGCTGCTCTTCAGCAATAAGGTCATCGAAGAAGCTCTCTCAGAGGCCATGGCCAAATACGAATCATGGGGTTATGCCGACAAAACACTTTTGATGCGCAATGGTTCGATGGACGAAGTCTTTGTAGGTTACAGTTCTTGGGAAGATATCCAGAACTGGATTCTTGAAGTTGCCTTCTTCAACAAAACATACACTGTCGCCGACCTTACTCCTAAAACGGATGTCGAAGACCCCAGCGAGAACGACATCTCTTCCATTTATTCACGCAACTGGCGTACCTCCGTGCAACAACTTGACCTGGCTCATCCGATGAACCTTTCGAACGGTATTGCCTACAACGTCGTAAAGTTCAAGATACCCAATAATCGTCTCATCTATCGTCTGCACGAGGAATTCAGCGTCTACGACAAGTGCGATGCCGACCAGAAGGCTGCTTACTTCCGCTCAGAGAATCTCACCAACTTCAAGGTGAACACCAACGAGGTGGAACCGTGGACTCCACGTTCAGGTTATTGGCCGCTGCATGGCGACAGCCCTCTGCATTGCAAGGTAGCAGACAATTCCAATTCGCACCTCGCCCTCGACTTCACGCCGCTGCGTTCTCGATCCAATGCTGATGGTGGCTACGATGTACTGCCAATGCTTGTGCCGCCTGGAACCTATCGCATGGCCATGGGCTTCAAGCAGAGTGTGGGAATGAATCCTTTCGTCATCGCCGTCTATGCTTTTGATGCAGCAGGCGACAGTGTGCTCTGTGCAGAACCAGTTTCGCTCAATCTTAATGATGGTTCTACCACCTACCACTATGATCGTGGAGCCACGCTCAGCAACCGCCTTCCCGAATATTACAACGCTAATGACGAGAACAACACCGCCGGAAGCAAGAACGGCTACTATTGGACCGATGGAGGCCCTGTATATACAGAGATAACTATCCCCGACCTAAATGAAGATGGATCGGCACTACGTTTGCTTTTCAAGATGACTTACGAGAACGCCAATACACAAACCACCGACCTCGTCTTCAACCACTGGTGCCTTCGTCCAACCGTAAATAACTATTAAGATGATTCATACATTCAAGATCAGAGATTTAGTATGTGCCGCCGCCCTGTTCCTGACAACTGCAAGTTACGCGCAGGAGGCTACATACAGCATCAAGGGTGTCGTGCTCGACGACCACAACCGCCCAGTAAGCGATGCTGTCATCACCGTGCCGGGTCATGGCCTAGTGCGTTGTGACGAAAACGGCACATTCGAGGTAAAGCAGGCCGAACAATGGCTGCAGTTGCGCGTTCAGGCATCGGGCTTCTATTCAAAGTCATTGCATGTCCGTGGTAATGAAGATGATGTCAAGATTTATCTCGTGCCGCAGACACGTCTGCAATACAACCAGACGATTGTCGAAGGAATCTTCGGCACTACGGAGGGCAATGAAAACACCTCAGGCCTACAGAATGTGGCCAAGAGGGATTTCGGCCTTGGAGCTGTGACGGTCGATAAAGCGCTACAGGGCAAGTTCACCGGCCTGCAGATGACGCAGAAGTCTGGCATGACGGGCGAAGGTTCATTGCTCACTATGCGCGGTATCCGCAGCCTCGTCAGCGAAAACAATCCGCTAATCGTTATCAATGGTGTGCCCTATATGCCTGACATCAACGAGTCTTCACTCGTGCAGGGATATTCGCGTTCACTCTTTCAGGCTATGAATCCTCAAGACATCGCCAACGTCACGTTGCTCACCGGTGCCCAAGCTGCATCTTGGGGTTCGCTAGGTTCAAATGGTGTTCTCCTCATCGAAACCGATGGCGCCAAGTCTGACGACCTCGACACACGAATCACCTTCGTCGGAAGCTTCGGCATGAATTGGCAGAACCAGCGTTTACCGCTGATGAACGCATCGCAATACAAGGCATATATGAGCGACATCGCCATGGATTACTACAACCACGACATGGGTGCTTTCTTCTCCGACTTCGGTTTCATGGCAAGTCCTACAGCCAACAACGCTAACCTTTATCAGTTCGACACCGATTGGCAGGATGCCATCTACCGCAACTCCATGACACACGATTACCTATTTCGTGTAGAGGGTGGCGATGCCATTGCCAAGTATGATATTTCGCTCGGTTACACAGGCGACCAAGGCGTGATGGAAAACACTTCAAGCGACCGTTTCCAAGCACAAATCAATGCCAACATCCTCGTAGGCAAAAAGTGGGAAATCAACGCCAACATCAATATGGCATATCTTACTGGCACTTATCAAGAACAGGGTTTCAGTCTTGAGACAAATCCGTTGCTCGCCGCTTATCGCCGCTCACCATTGCTGAGCCCCTATCGTTCGAACAGCGTACCATCTGAAGACGGCACTTACGCATTACTCTCTGCCTACAACAACTACTTCCTCGGTTCCTGCCACAACACTGACTTCATCGTATCGAACCCTCTTTCGCTCATCAACGATGCCGAGGGAAATATCCGTCAGTATGACATGAACGCACGCGCCCAGCTCGTCTATAATGCCACAAAGGACCTGCGCTTTGCAGCAACTATCGGCATCTTCTCTAACTTCGACAAGGAGAAACTCTTCGTTCCCGGCAACGACAATCAAGATATCGTACCACGATTCGATGCTTACGGCGAAATTGCCAACAGTGTACAGGTGGGCCAATCGACAGTGCTCAACATGTTCTACGGACTTGATGCCAACTATCACCATACGTGGCAGCGTCGACACACACTTAACGTCAACGCCGCTATGCAGGTCCTAACAAGTAGCCTTGAATACGACATGGCTACGGGACGAAATACTGGCAACGACTTCTATCAGGCGATGGGTTCTACGCAGAGTATAGGCCGATTCTTCAGCGGATACAACAACAAATGGAACTGGCTCAATGGCCATGTTTCAGCCGATTACACTTTGGCCGAATTCTTCAACCTCGGCGTAATTGCAGCCGTCGATGGTGCATCGTCTATCGGAAAGGATGCATCGCGCTTCGAAATCTATCCTGCTGTGCATAGTAATCTTATGCTCAAGGGCTTCAGTTTCCTGCATGACGTGGATTTCATCGACAAATTCGACCTCTTTGGCGACTTCTCCTATACCGGAAATTCACGTTTCTCGTCGAAGCTTGGACAATACTACTATACTTCGCAACCCTATCAAACCATTGCAGGCATTGTACGTGCCAATGTGCCCAATACCGAGCTCAAAGCAGAACGTGACCAAACATTACAGATAGGTATAGACGCAGCCTTGCTGCAACATCGCCTTGCCGCACGCGCTTCGTTCTACCGTACCAAAGCCACTGATGTGCTGATGCTAGGAAAGAGTTCTTCTGCGCTCGGTTCGAGCCCCTATTATTGCAACGACGCAGCCATCACCAGTCATGGATTTGAGGTAGCGCTCAACCTCATACCCTTACAAACTCGCCATTTCAAGTGGACAGTTGGTGCTACGCTCACTACGTTGAACAACATCATCGACCAGTTGGGCAACCTGCAGCACAACATTACCACGCTAAGCGATGGAGCCGAGATCATCACAGCCGTTGGTCACAACCCTTATGCCTTCTATGGCTACGAAACCAACGGAATCTACTCCACCACGGCCGATGCTGCCCAGAGTGGCCTCACCAACAAGAACAGCGTCAGCTATCAAGCTGGAGATGTGCGATATGTTGACAAGAACGGTGACGGCATCATCAACGACCTCGACAAGGTCGATTTAGGTTCACCTACGCCCACGCTCTTCGGCTCCATATTCTCGACGTTCGAATATCGTGGCTTTGCCCTCGACTTCAACTTCGTGTATAGCCAGGGCAACAAGGCATACAATGCTGTGCGTCGTCTCTCCGAATCGAGTTCCGACTTCTCCAACCAGCAGGTTTCGGTGGTTCGTCGATGGCAGAACGAAGGCGATATCACCGACTTGCCGCGTGCCGCGTGGGGCGATGCCATTGGTAACAACGATCTCTCCGACCGTCACATCGAGGACGCCTCATATCTGAAACTACGCGACGTGACCCTCTCCTATAGTTGGAACCGCAAACTTTGGGGCTTCATCCAAAGCGGCACGATTTTTGTTTCCGGCCAGAACCTCCTTTGTCTAACCTCCTACAAGGGCATGGACCCTGAATTCGCCTTCTCGAACGCTGCTTACATGCAGGGGGTCGATTACGGTAAGGTCGCCCTTCCAAAGAGTGTCAAGATTGGTGTAAATCTCCACTTCTAACCTCTTTTCCCCGCGTCCATTGTTAATGCGGCAGCCATAGATGGCTGCCACCGAAACATATCAGAACCCCACAATCACGCTTTCATAACGAAACAACCCACGATGAAAAAATCAATATTCCCCCTCTTCATAGCAGCACTCACCCTCTCTGCTTGCAACGACTTCTTCGAGCCTGAGACTTCTGATGCACTTAGCGGCGACGACTACATGTCTGACCTCAACGAGATGGCAACGGGCTATCTCGGAGTGCTCACCAAGATGCAAGCTGCTGGCGACAAAGAGATCTACCTCACCGACACGCGTGCCGAGATGCTCGAGCCGACGTCGCAATCCACTGCCGAACTCATTGCACTTTACAACTACGAGGATGACCTCAGCGGCAACTCCTACGCCGACCCCGCGCTCTACTATGATGTGGTCATCGCCTGCAACGACTACATCGAAAACATGATTGCCTTCCATGCAGCCCATCCCGAACTCATTGCGCAAACCGATTATTTCCCTGGACTTCTTGCGTCAGCCCTACGTGTCAAGGTATGGGCATACGTCACGCTTGGCGAAATCTATGGCCAGGCTCTTTGGTTCGATGACCCCATCGTCAAGATGCAGGACGTGGGCAACACCGGTGTCTTCACGCTGCTGCCTATGGAGCAGATACTTGAGCGCTGCATCAACATCCTCGAAAACGGCTACCAAGGATTTTCGGCCAAGGAGAACTTCTCATGGGTTGCATGGATTGACCCTGAAAACGTTACCAACATCGCCAACTCCACCTATCGTTATTGGGACCAGATGACACCGCCCTACGAAGCGCTGATGGCCAAATGCAAGATTTGGAGCGCCGCCTACAAAGAGCGCAATGGACTGAATGCCGATGACGACTATCAGTCAGTCCTCGATCAATTGTTGCCTTTCCTTGACAACGAATGGCAGTCGTTTCACCATTATTGGAAGCGCGCCGGTCGTACGCCCACCGTCTATAACAATATGTACAACTACGCCACGCCCAACCAGGAGGAATCTGTTTCTGCCATCATCTATGACTACACGAAGAACCAGACAAACCGTCTGCTCTACCATTTCTCGAACGAGTACCCCAACGCCTACCTTCTCACCACCAATGAGGCAGCTCGTCTGCGTTTCGAGGATAACGAGTTTGACCCACTCGGCACACAAACCATCGACCAGCGACTCGGACGAACCACCAAGCAGAATGGCTCCATTTGGTACGTTTCGAAGTTCAGACCTATTGGAAGCACCGTGCGCACTAATGCTTATCAGGACGATGTGCATGTCTATACCTTCCGTGCTGCCGAACTCTTCTTGTGGCTTGCTGAGGCTTGCAATCACATGCAGCGTTTCGAGGCAATGGACCGACTGATTAACCAAGGTTTTACAAGCGCACAATACGAGATGCTTCAAGCCATCCAGGAAGGAGTCGATTCGCTCTACACCGAAAAACAGTTGTTCAACTACCGTGGATTCACCACCGAATGGACATGTCCCTCATCAACCGATCGCTATGGCATGTACACAGGTTTCCGCACCTGTCTTACTCTCGCCGACGTGGATACTTGGGATGAAACAAAACTTCAAGAAGGCTACACCCTTCATCAGATCATGCGTCACAACGACGAGCTCATCCGCAACGAGTGGGTGCTCGAATTCCCCGTCGAAGGCAAGACCTACCCCACCATGAACCGCATGGCTGAGCACTACAACGACCCCACGTTCGTCTCCGACATCGTCCGCGTCAAGTACGAAGCCAACGGCATGGATGGCATGATCGCCTCCAAGATCCACGCGCATAGCCCCATCACCGGCCTTCCCGGCTACTGGGTGCCCTGGGACCTCCAGGTAAGATAAGACAACACAAGTCATATAGGACACAACACTAACCCTTTATTATCAAACAATGAAAACAACATCTATTCTTCTTACAGCTGCTCTTATGCTCTCGGTAGTTACTCTCAATGCGCAGAGCCGTAAAACTTGGGATTTCCGCGGCGGCATGAGTGATGCCACCAAACTCGACCTCAATGCTGACACACAGCTTTGGGGCCCTAACCGCACCACCGACGATGGCGAAGTGTATGGATGGAAGAATATTGCTACTCTCAGCAGTATTTTCACAGCCAATGGTAATGTAATCAAGGAATTCGAAGGTCTGTCCTTCGGCGGTACCTTGAGCGCAAACTCCATCCTCATCGACGCCACTACGTTCCGCTTGGCACGAAAGGACAACACCATCACGTTGCCAAAGCTCACCAATGGTCAAACTGTGACCATGATAGCACGTTCGGCTAACGCTACGGCAACCGACCGTGGCTTTGTGTCGGGCAACTCCAACTTGACCTACATCTCGGGCCCGGAAGGAGGCATCTGCCTGGGTCGAAGTGCTGAGGGTGCCAGCGAGGACGGCAATTACACGCTCGTTTGGGAGGTGACAACCAGCGAAACCGATTCGGTGGAATGTATCATCAAAGTAGTGACCGGCGGTCTCGATATCGGTCTGATCATGATTGACGATGGCGACACTCCCGAGATGGAAACCGATGTAAATATCGGCTTCTTGTACTGTGATAATCTAGAAAACGAAGCACTTTATGCAGCAACAGGGTTGGCTGACCATGCAAACATCACACCATTGTATTTTCCGGAATGCTTAAGCGGAGCCATAACCACGGACAGTCTCATGAAATTTGACGTGTTGGTTGCTGGCGTATCTGCAGCTGCTGATGTGATGTATACAATTGGCACTCCAGATTACGATGATATATTTTGGAATAGTATAGCCAATTATGTGCCGATTTTGACCACACATATCAGAACTCAATTTGGCGCTGGTCCCTGGTATTTTTCCTATAATTATGGTTACACCGTCTCGGAAGACTTGCTCGATCACGAACTTTTCGAGGATGTGCAATTCGAAGAAACCGACAATGGCTTCATCTTGCCGATGTTCGACTCTTCCATCACTGACAAGGAGCTCGTATATGGTGTCGATCTGGGCGAAGACTTTGCCAATGATGAAGTCTTTGCAACCGTCGATGGGCATACGGCAATTCATGTGCATGGCAAAAAGAACTCCATTATGGTCATTCCTTTCAACGAGTATTATATCCTCGAATACGGCCTGACCGACAGCGGAAACACCTTGCTGCAGAATGCCATCAAGTACCTGAAGAAAACCAAGACCGAAGTGCTCACCGCCACCAAGCCTACGGCGACACTGACCTACGAGGATGGCGTGACCACACTTACACTCAAGACGTCCATTCCAGAGTCAAATATATATTATATGACCGAATCGGGCACCTACTACGAACGCTACACCGAGCCACTCGTCTTCACCTCACCATCCACCATCAAGGCTTATGTCAAGGCTATTGCTTATTACGACTCACCAATCCTTGAGGTAAATGTCGATATCAAGAGCGTGCTCGACGCTCCTTCAATAAGCGTAGAAGGCGCCGAGGGTAGCAGCACCATTTCGTTGAATACCTCTGCTTCCGAAGCCGACATCTACTACAGCTTCAATGGTCAAAGTGCCGTCGAACGCGCTACGCTCTACACCGAGCCTATCGTCATCACCGAGCCGGGCACCCTCACGGCATTTGCCTATGCCGACGGTTTCCTTGCTTCACCAATTATCGCCGAGGACGTTCCCGTGGGTGGTATTCCTGCCGTAAAGGACACCCTGGCACACTTCAACCCGAACACCGCCGATTGGTTCGACAATGCCGTTATAACCGTGGGTGAAAACAGCTACACCTCGGCTGATGCTGTCAGCGAAGGCATCGCAAGTGGTGGCGCTTCGGCTTTCTACTACTTCGGCAAGAGTGCCTGGAACTATTATAGCGAGGAGGTTGACCACACAGAAATCGTCTATGACGAGGATGGCGTGACACCTCTGAAGGACATCGAAGGCAACGACTCGATCAAGGTAATTTACAAACCTGCTGCCGACAACCTCCGCACGGCCGCATCTGCCACCGACACGCAATGGATTATCAAGTCCAACGGACAGGTCTTCACGGGCGAAACAAGCTTAAGCCCTGCAGGATATGCCTACAAAGAAGGCGCTTCGGCAAATCGCTACTATGAAACGGCTCTCGATTGCATCGGTGGCAATGCCACTCAGGGTGCCTTGACATTCGGTGGTAAGGTTTCGGGCGAACCCTATTCGGGACGACTCGAATCGACCGTGCCTTTTACTGCACCCTTCGACCTGGTCATCTATGCCGGAAATGGCAGCAGCGACCAGCCGAACGTGCAAATCGAGCTTTCGGCTGATGGTGAAACATGGACAAGTCTCGGCGCGGTGAAAGCTGCTACAACACAGCGTCACATCAAGAAGACACGCGTCCACTACGACGAAGCCGGTGACTATTACGTACGTCTCAACCAAATGGGTGGCTCCTCCAAGCTCCAGGTCTATGACTTCTACGTAGTTTCAACCGATGGTATGACCGGAATACAGACTGCAACGCTGCAACGCTGCAACGCTGATGAAATCCACGACCTCTACGGTCGTCGCATCACCGCTCCCACTACCGGCCAAATCTTCATCATCAAAGGCAAGAAGGCGCTCATCCGTTAATTCTCCAGCTTCCGCCCATCATCGTCGTGGGCGGAAGCTTTCTTCGTTTTTTGCTATAGTGGCAATACATCGCTATTCCAGCTATAGTTTATCACGACTAATAACCCCCAATACCCCCAAAAAATGAAAGCATTACCCATCCTTCTGCTGACAACAGCCCTCTTCCTTTGCGTCCCCGTAAAGGCGCAGACGCCCGATACCTGCGAGGGCATTCCTCAATACATCGAGGAGGTGCAAAAGAACTACATCGAAACTGGCGACTACAAGAAGGCGCTCAAGGCGCTCAGGAAGCTCTCGAAGGAAAGCAAGTTGCGCAATTGCGAGTACCTGAACGAAGTGACCCCCTTGATTGACCATATCAAGGAGGTGTTTGTCTCCGATGCCTACGACAGGTACGGAAAGGACGCGACCAACGGTGTTGCCGATGCGCAATACAAGCTGGCAAATTGCTTTCTGAAGGGCGAAAACGGGCTGTCGCAAGACCTTGAAGAAGCCGTGCGTTGGTTCAGTAAGGCAGCGGAACTCGGATATGCCCCTGCACAATACATGTTGGGCAAATGCTATAAGGAAGGCGAGTGCGGTTACCATAACGATGATGAGACCGTGTTTTGGTTCACAAAGGCCGCCAATCAGGGCAATGCCGATGCGCAATACGAACTTGCTATGTGCTATGAACATGCCTATGGCGTTGAGCAAAGCTACGGCAAAGCCGGTGAATTGTTGACGAAAGCTGCTGAGCAAGGACATCCCGAAGCACAAAACCGCTTGGGCGAATACTATCAAACGAGTCTTATCGGAAAGCGTGATTACAATGAGGCCGTCAAATGGTATCGTAAGGCCGCAGAACAGGGTAATGCGAATGGGCAATACAACCTCGGCATGTGCTACAAGAATGGCCGAGGAGTAGTCAAGGAAATAAGGGATGCTTTCGAATGGTTCACGAAGGCAGCTGAGCAAGGTCATGACAAGGCGCAATACGAATTAGGATTCTGCTATAAATACGGTCAAGGAGTAACACAAGACTATGTCGAGTCGGCCAAATGGTACAGAAAATCCGCTGAACAGGGTAATGCAGATGCCCAAAACGACCTGGGGGTATGCTATCATACCGGACAAGGTGTAGAGAAAAACTATGACGAAGCCGTGAAATGGTATCGACTTGCGGCTAAGCAGGACAATGTTTATTCGTTGTTCAACATGGGTTTGTGCTATGCCGAAGGTTTGAGTGTCAGCAAGGACCTGAACGAGGCCTTCAAATATTACCAAAAGGCTGCAATATTCGGTCATGCCCGTTCGCAACTGAATCTTGGTGATTGTTATGCCAATGGCAGCGGTGTCAAGGCGAACTATGCCGAAGCCGCGAAATGGTACAAGAAAGCCGCTGAGCAAGACAACGATAAGGCACAATACAAGCTCGCCGAATGCTATCATAACGGCCAGGGAGTGGAACAAGACTTTGCTATGGCTGTCAAATGGTACAATAAAGCAGCCGATAAGGGGAATGCCGATGCACAAAACAGTTTGGGCGATTGCTATTTCTATGGTCAAGGGGTAAAGAAAGACTATGACGATGCCGTAAAATGCTACCGTAAGGCCGCTGAACAAGGACTTGCACTCGCTCAAGTGAATTTGGGTTCCTGCTACTATAACGGCAATGGTGTTGAAAAAGACAATAAGGAGGCAGCCAAATGGTTCGAGAAGGCAGCCGAACAAGGTTCAGCTGAAGCACAATGGGCACTGGGCAGTTTATATCTGATGGGCGAAGGTGTTCCCAAAGACGATGCCATGGGCGTAAAGTGGTTGAGTAAGTCCGCCGAACAAGGAATAGCTGAAGCGCAATTTCTCCTGGCCTCATGTTATCAGGAAGGCATAGGCGTTGAAAAATCACCCGAAGTAGCTGTATATTGGCTAATGTTAGCAGCCGGGCAAGGCGAACCCAATGCCCAGAAAGCCCTCGCCTACTGCTACCAGAATGGCAATGGCGTACCACAAGACATGAACGAAGCACAGAAATGGTTTGATAAAGCCGCCCAAAACGACCCCAAAACTCAAGACCAAGCCAAGGCTAATGAGCAAAGCCGTCTCCTGAATTATTATCATAAGCTGAAGAAGAAATAATGCCACCCCTAACCCTTTCCGAAGACCAGCAAACACTTCATAACTGCGACCGCACATTCGCAGGCGAGATCGTAATACCATAGGCCCAGTAGTTAATTTTTTAAAAAATTAATAGTATTTCGGGAAAAAGACTTGCAGAAAATATTAGATTTGATTATCTTTGCGGCGTTAATAATACAATAATATCATGGGACTTTTTAAATCTATTCTCGACGTTGCTGTCAAGGCAGCAACCGAAGCCATCAAGGAGAAGATGGAAGGAAAGGACGCGAAAGACGAGAAGTCGGGCGGTTACAACACATCGTACGGCAACTACAACAAATCCTACAAGTCGGAACATACAACTCCCGAAAAGACAACGTTCAACGACGACGATGACGATGTTCTTATCACCGACGATTACTTCGAGGAGATACTCCATAGCGAATTTCCGCAGTACTCCATCGAGAAGCATGTACCGGTGACCAACCTGGCAGGCTTTGCTGCCGACTATTTCCAACTCTACCAAACTCGTCCGATGCAGGCCTATAAAGCCGAATGGGGACAGCCCTACACCTTCGTTCTCAAAAAGGCAGGCATACCTGTGGGCGTACTGATGACTGGTTATGGTTCGTGCCATAGCCGTCAAGTGAAGTATCTGATATCGCGTATGTATGCTAAGAAGATGGGACTCCCATACATCAGTTTCTATCTGGATATGCGCAATCGCCGAGAATATGTAATTAGTCGTATCCGGAAGTTTATGAACGCTTAATTAAAGGAAAAGGGGATGCATTATTGCGCCTGTGAAGGATATAGCGATGCTCATTGAGAAAGGGGTCTTGCAGGCGACCGAGCATTGTACCTATCCAGTATTTTCCAGAACCTGGAAATCAAAGTTTCCTCCCCTTTTCCGTTTTTCTTTTCTATGTCACTCCTTGACCAACTTGCCGAACAAGGCATATGGGAAGAGTTTCTTGCCCATCGTCTGAAGAAGGGGCGTTTGACCTGGAGCACGTTCGAATTGGCAGATTCCTATGTGGCTGAGGAGCGATATCTTCCTGTGGTGGAACGACTGCTGCAAGGAGAAGGTATGTCTATTCCACAAAAACATCTTGTGAACAAGATGGGAAATGGCAGAAAGCGCGTGGTGTATAGCTTCAGCGATGATGAGATGAACGTCCTGAAGGCAATGTCCTTTCTGCTTTATCGCTACGACTCACTACTTTCTCCCAATTGTTACTCCTTCCGTCAAGGACTGACTGCGCACGATGCTCTGCATCAGGTATTGACCAACCTTGAAGGCAGGAGGATGTGGGCCTACAAGCTCGACATCCACGACTATTTCAATTCCATTCCGATACATTTGCTGTTGCCGATACTTCACGAAGTCATGGCCGATGACTCGCGATTGTATGCCTTCTTCGAACAGTTGCTCAGCGACGGACGTGCCCTGTTCAAGGGGGAAATCATTCACGAGAATCGCGGCGTGATGGCTGGCACACCTATCTCGCCTTTCCTTGCCAACATCTATCTGATGGAGCTCGACAGGCACTTTGCCGAAGCCAATGTCGTCTATGCACGTTACTCGGACGACATCATCCTTTTCGCTCCAGATCGCGCGACTCTCGAAGAGTACATCGCTACGTTGTCGGCATTTTTGGAGAAATACCAGTTGCAGGCGAATCCCGACAAGGTGAGAGTCTTTTCGCCCGAAGAGGCTTTCGACTTCCTGGGCTTCAAGTGCATGGGACGAAGCATCGACATTGCCGATGCCACTAAACGCAAGATGAAGGACAAAATACGTCGCCGAACACGTTCGCTTCTGCGTTGGCGTTGCCGCAATAATGTGCCAGCCGAAGTGACCGTGAAAGTGCTCATCAAGCAATTCAACAAGAAGTTCTACGAGAGTGAAGATCCCGAAACGCTCACCTGGTCACGCTGGTTCTTCCCCATGATCAACCGCATGGATGGCCTCAAGGAAATCGACCATTACATGCAGGAGAACATCCGTTTCCTCGCCACAGGCAAACACAATAAGGCAAATTTCCGCTGGCGCTATTCCCATCTGAAGGAACTCGGTTACCGTAGCTTGGTACATGAGTTTTATGCAGCTTCGAAGATTTGAAAGTGACTACTATATTTTTAGTTCCTTATTTAACTATGGTTATAAGGGAAATTTTGGATATTTTTGACCCTATACGCAATAATAATTTATCGTTTAGACAAAAAATTGTATAAAATACAATAATTTTCACTATAGGATTTTGTCATCTCAAATTATTTCAATATATTTGCACCGATTTATTGCACACAACTCTATATCAAACCATAAACAATCATGAAGAAATCTTTACTCCTTTCGATTGCTGCTGTAGCCTTAATGAGCGCTACACAAGCAAATGCTGAGTACAGGAGGTGGGACTTCACCAACTGGAGTACCTCTACTGTGAACAACCTACAAGCAGGTGCCTTTGCCAACTGTGGCACCATCAATCCCGAATCGGGCTGGTCGGATGTCGAGAAAACCAACGGCACCGCTCCTACCGAACTTTCAGCAGGCAACTGCTTCTGGGAGGTAACCGCCCAGGGTTCCGCTGCTGGTTCCACTCTGACCGCTAACGGCGAAGCCATCGTCGAGCTCGAAGGTCTGCTCTACACCAACACGGCTGCACGTTCGCTCGCCATCGCCCTCAACTATCAGGGTCCTGTCAGCGACGGTTTTGGCCCCTATCACGGCCCCAGCTACCTCTGGTGCGGCAGCAAGACGAAGAACTACTTCGTCATCCCCAATGTAGCAGTAGGCGAAAAGATCTACATGGGCGTCGAGAGTCACAAATCGACCGAGGCACGCGGCATGGAGCTTTACGTCTATACTTCGAGCAATGCACTTGGCACCAAGATCCTGGGTGAGGATGGCGCCGAGGCTCCCGCTGTACCCATCGAATATACAGAGCAGGTATGGCAGGTGCAGGAGGGCATCGAGGACACCCCCAACGATGACGGCACCTACAACATCGTAATCCGCAACACCAACGGCTGCCACCTCTACTATATCCAGGTGGGCGAAGACCAGGGTTCACAGATGGAGGACAAGAAGATTGCCTACCTCTACGACAGCTCGTACAACGGCTACAAGGTTGACAATGTGCCAGCAGGATATGCTGCCGACGGTGGCCTTGAGACCGACCCCGTCTATATCACCCTGATGGATTACGACGTAACTGCAATCGACTACAACAGCGACGAGGTGAAGGCCATGACCAGCGCTGAGCTCAATGACTCGCTGATCAACTTCGACGTAGTCGTAGCCAGTGAAGCAGTTTCGAGCGGCAACACCTATGCCAAGGGCTTGATCGACATCATCAACAAGGTGCCAATGCTCAACCTGAAGTCCTTCATGTATAAGAAAGGCGTTTGGGGCTGGGGTGCCGGCTCAAATCCATCGCCCAAGGCCAACAGCATCAAGGTGGCTGAGGACTTCCTCGAAGACCCACTCTTTGCCGACGTAACCACCATGGACGAGAACGGTGTGATCCAGCTCTTCAAGAGCGACCCCGCCGACATCACAGCCGGTAACCTCGTACAAGGCTATACCGTGAACGATGACGCCATCATCGCAGGCGACGATGTGATTGCCACAGTTGGCGAAGGCATCAACGCCATCCACGTACATGGTACCAAGAACCAGTATATCCTCGTGCCATTGTCGAGCGACCACCTGATTGCAGACGGTGACTTCAACCTCACCGACGACGCTCTCACCATTGTTCGCAATGCCGTGAATATCCTGGCTGCAACCAAGAGCAAGGTACAGAACGCTGCCATGCCCATCATTTCGCAGGAGGCTGCTGACGGCGTTACTGTTGTCAACATCACCTGTGTGACCGGTGGTAGCACCATCTACTACACCACTGACGGCAGCGACCCGACAACTGCAAGCACCGTATTCACCGAGCCATTCGAAGTAACCGAGGACGGCCTTGTAGTAAAGGCATTTGCTACAGCATTCGGCTACAATGATTCGAACATAGCCACCGCTACCATCAGCGTGAAGACTCAGGCCATTGCTCCATCGATTGACATTGAGGAAGGTTTTGGCCAAACCACCGTGACCCTCATCAGCGAGGATGGCAGCAACATCTACTTCAACTTCCAGGGTCTTACCTCTTCGGCTACTTCACAGCTCTACACCGAGCCAATCGTGATGACCGAACCCGCTATCATCACCGTCTTTGCAGAGAGCGAAACCAAGCTCACTTCGCCAATCTACGATGCTGAAATCGAGGTAGCAGGCATCTACACCCCAATCGACACCGTGGCTCACTTCAACGCCAGCCAGGTTGACTGGTACGACAACGTGGTGATCACCGTGGGTGAGAACAGCTATAACGCAGCCGATGCCGTATCCGAGGGTGTTGCCAGCGGCAGCGCTTCGGCCATCTACTACTTCGGCAAGAGCTCCTGGAACTACTATACGGAGGAGGTTGACCACACCGAGATCGTCTATGACGAGGATGGCGTGACACCATTGAAGGACATGGACGGCAACGACTCGATCAAGGTTTACTACAAGATTGATCCCGCTGCCTTCCGCACCATCACTTCGACCACCGACACCCAGTGGACGATTGAAACCGAAGGTCAGGTTGTGACCGGCGAAACCACTTTGAAGCCTGAGGTTGGCGTAGGCAATGGCGCTACCGGACGTTATGCCGAGACCGCTCTCGATGCCATCGGTGCTCCTACCACAGGCGTAGTTGACTTCGGCGGCAAGGTATCGGGTGAGCCTTACACCATGCGCGTTGTCAGCAACATGAAGTTCCCCGCACCATTCGACGTAGTTGTTTACATGGGCAACGGTTCGACAGGTTCGCCGAACATCGAGCTCCAGACATCGACCGATGGCGAGACTTGGACAGCAGTTGGACAGATGAACTACTGCACTACCCAGCGCTATTGGAAGAAGACCCGTCTGCACGTGGGCGAAGCTGGCGAATACTTCGTACGCCTCGCACAGGTTGGTGGCAGCAGCAAGGCTCAGCTTTATGACATGATGGTCATCACCACCAACGATGAGCTCGGCATCGAGGAAGTCAGCACCGACAATGTTCGTGGCAAGAAGCAGATGTACGACATCTATGGCCGTCAGATAACTGTTCCTGCACAAGGTCAGATGTTCATCCTCAACGGCAAGAAGTACATCCAGAAGTAACAAAACTGAAAACTAACATTAGCAATCGCACAGGGCTTCGGCTTTGTGCGGTTGTTTTTTTATCGTTTTATTTTTTTATTTTCACAAAAAATTTGAAAAACGAAATTATTGCTATATCTTTGCATTGCGTCAGTTCCGCAAATTGACCGATTGCGGATCAAAAGGGAATCCGTGTGAGAATCCGGAACAGTCCCGCTGCTGTATGTCATCACATACCCAAAGGCCACGCATATCACTGTCCTTGTTAACAGACGGGAAGATTGCCCAAGGGGATGACGAGTCAGAAGACCTGCTGACGCATGTCCTTTTCAAAAATCCTGCGATCGACAGGAGGACGAAGTTTCTGTTAACGCAATACGAATGAATCATCTGATGCGTATCGCCCTGCTCATAACCTTGAGCAGTTTCGAGCTATGTATTTTGTGCATGGCTCAGGATTCAGTGCGTATCATCGACAACATCACCATTAAGAGCAAAATAAAATACCATGAAACCATAGCTCCACAAACCTTGAAGGGCGAAACGCTTGAGAAAGTCAATGCACACACAGTGGCTGATGCACTTCGGTTCATGAGCGGTGTGCAGCTGAAGGATTATGGTGGTATAGGAGGATTGAAAACTGTCAATCTTCGTTCGCTGGGGTCTCAGCATGTGGGAATCCATTACGACGGTATCGAGCTTGGCAATGCGCAAAACGGCGTGATTGACCTCGGTCAGTTTTCTCTCGACAACATCGAAGAGGTGAGCGTCTATCAAGGACAACGTTCTGCCATCATGCAGACGGCTTCGGATTTCACCAATGCGGGCAGCATTTATATTCGAACAAAAAGTCAACTGGGAAAAGAGACATCACGCAATAACGACGGCAAAGCGAATAATGATCACTTCGTCAAATCCAAATTACAGTTAGGAGCCTCGAACCTTTTCCGTTTTTCGACCCTATATGAACAACATTTGAGCGAAAAGTTGGTCATGAGTTCAAATTTGGAAGTGCTTTCGACGAATGGGAAATACAACTTCAATTATCGACGTCGAAACCATGACGGCAGCATTGCCTACGACACCACTGCAACTCGAAAGAATGGTGATGTTCAGGCAATACGCGCCGAAATAAACCTCTATGGAAATATTTCGGATGGACATTGGCAAACAAAAGCATATACTTACCATTCGAATCGTGGCATCCCGGGTGCCATTGTCAACAACGTGTGGCGTCGCGGCGAACGGCAAAAAGATGACAACAGCTTCGTGCAAGGCTCATGGCAAAAGGATATAAACCGAATTTATACACTGCAAGCTTTAGCCAAATATGCCAATTACCGTACACATTATTTAAATAAAGATACAACACAACTGATGATCGATAACACCTATCGACAGCAGGAGGCATACCTGGGGTTAGTGCATGTGTTTGAAATAGCTCCATGGTGGAGTGTTTCATTGAGTGATGATTTTCGCTGGAATTATCTTGACGCGAACATGCCATTGTTTGTTCATCCTACACGTTGGTCGATACTGAGTTCGGCTGCCACAGCCATGGATTTGAACAAGCTACAATGTCAGGGCAGTATCGTCTTTTCACATCATTTGGACAAGACAAGGACGGGCACCTCGCGGAAATCGTATGACAACTTTACTCCTGCCCTATTTCTTAGCTATCGACCCTATCTCTGGCTGCAGTTCTCATGCTTTGCCAAAAAGAGCTACCGCATGCCAACCTTCAACGATCTTTATTATACCAACATTGGCAACACCCTACTTAAACCCGAATCTGCAATCCAATACGACCTGGGCATTCGCTTTGATAGTAAAGCCATCGATGGCTTTACAAATAGAAACACTATAGCAGAGGACAAACATGGCAATATGAACGGCAGTTTTGAGGCACACATCTATCATAACTCCGTGCACGACAAAATTGTGGCTTATCCAAAAGGACAGCAATTCCGCTGGACGATGCTCAACCTCGGTCGCGTACATATCGATGGTATCGACATGCAGGGTCATGCCTCATGGAAGATTTTGAACGAAATGATACTTTCTTCAAGGCTGCAATATACCTATCAACGTGCTCGCGATGTGACCGACCAAACGACCTCTTATTACGGCGACCAGATACCATATACCCCATGGCACAGCGGTTCGATGACCATGATGCTCGATTACAGAGCTTGGGATTTCGCATACAATTTCGTCTATACAGGCGAACGCTATTGCCAACAGGAGAACATCCTCTATAATCATCTGGAGCCTTGGTACACGAGTGACCTGCATTTGGCTTGGAGGCATAGTTATCGCGGCATTCTTTGCAAAGCAACCGTGGAGGTCAACAACCTATTTGACCAACAATACGACGTGATAATCAATTACCCCATGCCGGGGCGTAACCTAAATGTGACGTTATTATGCGAGTTCTGAAGATTTTGCTCTGCCTGCTTCTTCTGTCGTCCTCATGTCGTGAGGACGAATACGTCACATATATGACCAACGAGGACACGGGCGTGCCAATTGGCGAATCGGGATTCGTGGGTCTCTACATCCTCAACGAAGGAAATATGGGTGCCAACCGTTGCACCTTGGATTACCTCGATTTAAGCGGCAAAGATTCGACGATACACTATTATCGTAATATCTATGCCGAAAGAAACCCGGGCACTGTGAAGGAGTTGGGCGATGTGGGCAACGATATCGGCATCTATGGCACGCGGCTTTGGATGGTTGTTAATTGTTCGAACAAGGTGGAGGTGTGCGAAGCTGCTTCTGCCAAGCGTATCGGGCAAGTAAATATCGACAACTGCCGCTATCTGGCTTTTGATAGTGGATTTGCCTACGTGAGCAGTTATGCAGGACCTGTGCAGGTGAGTGAAAATTGTCCTTTGGGACGCGTATATAAGGTTGACACGCTTTCCTTACAAAAGGTGGATTCGGTGGTCGTTGGTTACCAACCCGAAGAGATGGCAATTGAGGATGGGAAGTTGTATGTAGCCAACAGTGGCGGTTATCGCGTGCCTACTTACGACAATAGAGTATCGGTAATTGACCTTGAAACGTTTCAGGTAATTAGCGAGATTGAAGTGGACATCAACATGCATCGCTTACAAGCCGACCGTTATGGTCAACTTTGGGTTTCGACACGCGGCAACTACTATGACGTGAATCCTGCACTCTATTGCATCTCAAATGATAAGGTATCAGCACGACTTGATTTGACGATCAGTGCCATGACGATTGTCGGTGATTCGTTATATTACATCGGCACGTCTTTCAACTATTTAGCGGGCGGTTACTCGAAAAGTTTTGGCATTGTGGATGTGAAGCGTTGCACAACAATTGCTACAAGTATTTTTGAAGCCCCTGAAATCAAAGCCATCACCTTGCCCTATGGGATCATTATGAATCCGTTGGACAAGAGCTTCTACCTCCTGGACGCCAAAAACTATGTTTCGAGCGGCGAGCTACTTCACTTCGATGCTGAAGGCAATTATCTTTGGCGGGTTACCACTGGAGACATCCCTTCACGAGGAGTTTTTTTATAAAAGAAAACAAATAAATGAACCGCATTTTAGCATTATCGTTAACCCTTGTGTCAATATCGACTCAAGCACAAAACAGCCCGTTCATTATGGCTGTGGATGAATATGTGCCTGCTCCTGGGCAGTTCATCAACACGATGCCAGCATTCGAAAACGGAGACGATGCCGAGTCAATGGCTCGGAAATGTACCGAGCTCATAGCCAACAATGCCGGGTTGACAGTTTGCCTAGGTGCATGGGGCGGATATATCACCTTCCACTTTGACCATCCATTGGTGAATGTTGCAGGGCACATGGACCTTTACATCAAAGGCAATGCCCATGTAGGTAATGCCGAATCAGGTATCGTCATGGTGAGTCAGGATGTGAACGATAATGGCTTGCCCGACGATGCATGGTACGAACTAAGCGGAAGCGCTGATATCGACAGCAGCAATGTCGTTTATGGCTATGAGCTGACCTATGAGATGTTGGGTGATTCGCTCGATGTGGCTTGGAAGGATAATCTTGGAGGCGAAGGCTACGTGACACGCAATCCTTTTCACGAGCAGGAGTATTTCCCGACCTGGTTGAAATCGCCGCTAACTTTCTCAGGTACCCGATTGCCTAACAATGCACACGACACCAGTGGAAACGGCAGTTATTGGGTACTCGATGCCTATCGCTATGGCTATGTCGACAACTTCCCAAATACTGACACATTGGGTTGCTCGTTCGACCTAGATTGGGCAGTAAGGCCATTGACAAGAGAGGCAGTATATTTGAGTTATGTTGATTTTGTTCGAGTTTATACCGCACTCAATCAAACCTGCGGATGGATAGGCGAAACTTCGACCGAAATCTCAGGATCTATAGATTTGCACCCCGATGCCGAACTTCCTTCCAGCATTGAATCTATTTCGCTTCCTTGTAATGTTCGAAACACAACATTTGACATCTTTGGGCGAAGTTTAAGCAATAATCTTTCTGGCTTTGCCGTCAAAGATGGTAAAATCATTCTTCCTAGATAATTAAATAAGTTACAATATTATCTATAATCACATATTTTTTTAGTCACTATTTAATAATTTTTACCCAATGAAAAAGATTTACATCAGTTTGCTTTGTGCTGCTATAATCAGCACAACGAGTTTTGCACAAAACTTTGCCGATTTCGAGGACCTTGGACTTGCAGCTGAGAGTTACTGGAATGGCGCAGACGGCTCGGGTTCGTTCACGAGCGGAGACTACACTTTTGTCAATAACTTCACTGATTGGGGCGAGTATGGCACCTCTTGGGATGGCTTTGCCTACTCCACGATGACATCTACGACCTATGCTTCGTTAGATGACCAGTACAATTGCTGTGTTGGACATGGGGCCAACGGGAGTCAGACGTATGCCGTGGTTTACTGTAATGCCTATAGCAATCTTCCTACGGTCAAGCGCACAGACGGTGAACCCTTCAAAGTTTATGGCTTCTCAGTCACAAACTCAGCCTATGCCTACACCTCAATGAAAGAAGGCGATGCTTATGCCAAAAAGTTTGAAAGTGACGATTGGTTCCTACTCACCATCACGGGTTATTATTTGAAAGATAAGGTAGGCACCGAAACCTTCTACCTTGCTGCCAACGGCGTAATTGTAAATGATTGGAAGCTTTTCAATCTGGAGTCTTTAGGAACCGTCGATCGTTTGGAGTTCAACCTTTCAAGCAGTGACACGGACGAATGGGGAATGAACACACCCGCCTACTTCTGCATCGACAATTTCAATGAACCCTGTACACCAGATGCCATTGGTGATATTCAAATGCCTCAAGATGATACTATAGTATATGACCTGCAAGGTCGTCGCAACTCAAAGAAATACGGCTTCCAGATTCGCGATGGAAAAGTAATAAGGATTTCTGATCGTTGAGTTCTCCGATAAATATTTACGATTGTTTCAGAAAGATTCTTAAACCAATATTATAATATTGAGTCAAAAAAAGTGATCTACTGAAAAACCAAACGTCTTTTTCTTAAAACTATTTATTATGAAAAAAGTCTTTTTGCCTCTTTTGCTTTTGGTGTGTGCAACAGCGTGTACCAAAGAAAATGCAGTTGTTCCCAACAATCCAGTATTAACCATCGAAGGGGGACAGATTCAAGGTGTCTTGGCCGACGATCATCCTTATGTGTATGTCTATCGTGGCATTCCTTATGCTGCTCCTCCCATCAAGGAGAATCGTTGGAAGGCTCCTCAACCGATTGTTCCCTGGACGGGTGTGAAGATTTGCGACACCTTCGGTCATCCAAGCTACCAGCACATTCAGTATCCTGGCGGCTACTACACCGAATGGGGCTACGGCAAAGAGGCTCCCTTCAGTGAGGATTGCCTCTACTTGAACGTTTGGACGAAAGCTCCAGGCGAAACCACGAAGAAGCTGCCTGTTGCCCTGTGGATACATGGCGGCGGTTATCGCGAAGGATGGGGTTCCGAACCCGAGTTCGATGGTCAGGAATGGGGAGCCAAGGACGTGGTACTCGTTTCCTGCAACTATCGTTTGGGCATCTTCGGATTCCTCAATCACCCCGCGCTTGCTGCGGAAAGCCCACACAAGGTTTCGGGCAACTACGGCATTCTCGATCAGATTGAGGCGCTGAAATGGATCAAGAAGAACATCGAACAGTTTGGTGGCGATCCCGACAACGTGACCATCTTCGGACAGAGTGCAGGTGGCGGTAGCGTACGAACCCTCAGTGAGTCGCCATTGGCACGTGGCTTGTTCCACAAGGCAGTCATCATGAGTGCCGGCGGAATTACTATCCCAAATCCAAATGGTAATGGCGTGATACCTGGTCGATATACTGGCGGCACACCTGAGGAAGCTGCAGCACTGGCAAAGAAGATTTTCGATTGGGCAGGATTGACCGACCTTGAGAAGATGCGTGCTGCTTCGACCGAAACCGTATTCGCATTACCCACAATTTACGGACAAGCTACCGGCAAACCTACTTTCGTAAGGTTGATGCCATTGATTGACGGTTACGTCAGTGCAAAAAGTTTCGACGATGCCACCCATGAAGGCACCTTGGCTGATGTGCCCTATATGATTGGTTTTACACTCAACGATATGGGGGACATGAGTGGCGGCATCGCCGAGTTCTGCAAAGTTCGCGAGAGCAAGGGCGGTAAGGCTTGGGCTTACGAGTTTGCCCGTCCATTGCCCGACGACGGTTCACATCCCGAAGTGACAGTACGATTGAAGGGAGCATTCCACTCTTCTGACCTGTGGTACGTATTCAAGTCGATGAAGCATTGCTGGCGTCCCTGGACACAAGGTGACTGGGATCTCTCGGAGAAGATGTTGACAGCTTGGACGAACTTTGCAAAATACAGCGACCCGAACGGGCCTGACGGCGGAGTATGGACACCTTGTACCGCTGAGAATCCCCAGTTCATGATATTCAAGCTCGACGAAAATAATGCCGAGGCTTCCTACGTTGGAGAACCTGAGAAACCAACCACACCGACCCCTAATCCTTTTGATACTGGTAGAAAGTAAATGAAAAGGATCTCAATCATCCTAATCTTACTCCTGATTCTCTCAACTCTAATAGGTTGCCGTTCTTCACAACAACAACAGCATCAGAAGTTGAGCGTCGGAAGCAAAGGATTCGGCATAGAGTATGCTGAGCTGCTCGTAATGGAAGATGCGGGCGGTGGCAGAACTTTATGCCGCATCCTTGACCCATGGCGTACTGAGAGAATCATGATGCAATACCTTTTGGTTCCAAAGGATGACAAGGAATGGAATGAGAGTGAAGAGGAAACGTTTGCTACGAGATATGGCACATCGACCATTCTTCGCACGCCGTTGGATCGCATGGCCGTCACTGCCTCTTGTCACGTGTGGTTGCTCTCGCAGCTGGAAGCCTTGAATCATGTAGCCATCCTTTGTGATACGGTTTTTATCAATGCTGAGAACATCAAGAAATGGATGCGTTCGAACAAAGCCAATGGAGAGCCGACGATCTTGGATGGCGGCACCGCCACAAAACCAAATGCAGAGGTACTGTTGTCGGGTCAATGTGATGCAATTTGGATCAGCCCTTACGAGAATGCAAGCCTCGGAAACCTCACGATGCTTCCTATACCAATCATCTATTGTGCTGAGTATATGGAAACCACACCCTTGGCTCGCGCCGAATGGATGAAGTTCTATGGAAGATTGGTGGGATGCGGACCCAAAGCAGACGAACTATTCGATGCAGTCGCAACGCGCTATGAAAAGCTTTGTAAAGGCGACAGAAAAGGTCAAAAGATTCTCGTCGATTTACCCTATGGTGCCACATGGTATGTACCAGGTGGAAACAGCACTTCGGCGCGACTTTACGAAGATGCCGGATATGTCTATCCGTGGGCTGACGACTCACATTCAGGAAGTCTTTCGCTGAGCAAGGAAGCCGTATTAGCCAAGGCACAGGATTGTGACATCTGGTATATTCGTTATATGGATACGAACAATGACTGGACACTCGGTGACTTCAAGCGACAGAATGCCTTCTTTGACAAGTTCAAAGCTGCTCAGGAGGGAAATGTCTGGGCATGCAACACGGCTTACTCCGATTTCTTTGACGTCACGTCTTTCCGTCCCGACTCTTTGCTGGAGAGCTTCATTCAGCAGGATGGCGTCTTTTATAAACGGGTGGAAAGATAGTAACTATAGAAGCCATAAAGTTTATAGTGACTATAGTTATTGCAAAGGAAATAAATCATAATGAAAGCAAAACCTATCATCATCACCTTAATTTTGCTCAATATCGCAGCCATAGCAGTGAATATCTGCTATGGCTCGATACATATTCCCTTAAGAGAACTAATGGACGAACGGTGGCATTTCATCGTGT
Source organism: Bacteroidales bacterium (assembly GCA_017548545.1). Classification (GTDB taxonomy): domain Bacteria; phylum Bacteroidota; class Bacteroidia; order Bacteroidales; family UBA3663; genus Liminaster. The sequence continues at coordinate 196,881 of JAFYZW010000057.1, forward strand.
GGGAAAGCAGACTGCCTGCAGCCGTTACAGCACTATTGACGGGTATTGCCTTAGCTGCATGCGGCTTATTGCTGCAAAGTTATTTCCGCAATCCTTTGGCAGGTCCTTCGATACTGGGCATCACAAGTGGAGCTAATCTGATGGTGGCACTTGTAACCTTGGGTGGTATACGCTGGTCAATATCTTGGGGAACATTTGAGATGAAGGGCGCTGTAGTTTTTTCAGCGATGTTGGGCGCATTCTTGGTGCTTGCCTTGCTCCTGTTTCTCGGGCGAATAGTGAGAAGCCAAATCACATTGCTCATTATCGGCATCCTGCTCAGCTATCTCACTTCGGCACTCATCACACTTTTGGGTTATTACGCCTCGGCACAAGGCTTCCAGCAGCTCATGTTATGGGGTATGGGGGATTTCAGCAGTGTTAGTATTACGGAATTGCCAGGTTTTGCCCTTCTTATCTTGATCGGAATCATAGTCTCGTTCCTTCTCATTAAACCACTTAATGGCTGGATGCAGGGCGAAAAGTATGCAATGAATCTAGGTATCGACTTAAAAAGGACACGTTTGCTGGTTCTGGGAGTAACTGGATTATTGTCGGCTGTCACCACTGCTTGGTGCGGTCCTATCGCCTTTGTAGGTCTTTCGATGCCACATTTGGCTCGCATGATGCTTAAAACCGACGATCATGGTTTACTCCTTCCCGTAACAACCCTACTTGGGGGATTATGCTGTTCGTTTTGCCTTTGGCTTAGCACAAGACCTGATGGAGGTACTTTGCTTCCAATCAATGCCCTCACCCCACTTTTTGGCGTGCCGGTTATCATTTATGTACTGCTAAAAAAGTAGATTGAAATGGCAAAATCGGGCAAAAATTGTGCAAACTATCGAAGATTATACATTTTTATGATCAAATTTTGAACACAAAATGAGTTTTTCACTATCTTTGCGCATCAAAAAATAAAAAATACCCGATTTATGGCAGGTTTTTTTGGTACCGTATCATCAGAACCTTGTGTTACTGATGTCTTTTACGGAACTGACTACAATTCACACCTCGGCACGCGTCGTGCCGGTATGGTGACTTACGATCCCGAACTTGGATTCAAGCGTTCTATACATAGTCTAGAAAGTACATATTTCCGCACAAAGTTCGAAGACGAACTTCCCAAGTTCCAAGGCAACTCAGGCATCGGCGTTATTAGCGATACAGATGCCCAACCCCAGCTCTTCAATTCCCATTTAGGTCGTTTTGCCATTTGCACTGTTGCAAAGATTAATAATATTGAAGAGATTACAAAGAAACTACTTGACGAAGGCAAACATCTCACCGAATTCTCTTCAGGACGCATCAACCAAACGGAAGTCATCGGTCTTTTGATTATTAAAGGCCGGACCTTCGTAGAAGGCATCGAACAAGTCTTCCGAGAGGTGCGTGGTTCCTGCTCAATGATAATCCTTACTGAAAACGGAATTATCACTGCTCGTGATTCGTGGGGACGTACCCCTGTAATTATCGGTAAGAAAGAAGGTGCCTATGCCATCACATCCGAAACTACGTCTTTCCCGAACCTCGGCTATGAAGTAGAAAAGTTCTTAGGTCCTGGCGAGATTGTCAGGGTTTCCAAAGATGGATATGATGTGTTGCGCAAACCCAACAAGCGGATGCAGATCTGCTCGTTTCTTTGGATATATTATGGCTTCCCCACAAGCGATTACGAAAACCGCAATACTGAAGCCGTGCGTAATGCCTGTGGTTTTGCCATGGGCAAGGAAGATGACACAGTAGTAGATTGCGCATGTGGTATTCCCGACTCGGGTATTGGCATGGCAATAGGTTACGCTGCTGGTCATGGTTGTCCCTATATGCGAGCTGTCTCAAAATACACGCCCACTTGGCCGCGCTCATTCACTCCATCGAATCAGGACATGCGTAACCTTGTGGCCAAGATGAAGCTAATACAAAACAAGACCATTTTAAAAGGGAAGAGGGTACTCTTCTGCGATGATTCGATTGTACGTGGCACACAGTTGCGCGACAATACTGCCTGCCTCTTTGAAGCGGGCGCGAAGGAAGTACATATGCGCATTGCTTGTCCCCCGCTGGTTTATGGTTGCAAGTTCGTCAACTTTACATCGTCAAAAAGCGATATGGAGCTTATCACCCGTCGCATCATCGCAGAACTCGAGGGTCCCGAAGCAGCCAACGACGAGGAGCGTGTAAAAGCTTATGCCACTACTGACTCGCCTGAATACAAGAGAATGGTACAAACCATTCAGGAGCGCTTCCATCTGACCTCACTGAAATTCACCAAGATGGACACCCTTATCGATGCGATTGGTCTTCCAAAGGAACAGATTTGCACCCACTGCTTCGATGGCAGTTCGGCATTTTCTCTTGAACAAGCCAATCTTGATAATGGTGAACAACTGTATGTGTTCGAGCCACATCACTATTGATTAACGAATCACATCACAATATACACAACTATTGACTCAAAAAGAAGGACGCGGCTTTTATGCCACGTCCTTTGTTGTTATATATCCTTTTTGAAGAGTGTTGTAACTCTACATTGCAACATTTTTACCCTGATTATTCAGGAAGCAGATTGTCGGCTAGAGATTCGATTACATTTCCATTGACCTTAAGATTATCGAAATGAATATCGCGATAATGCCCTTCGGTCCAAATCAAGCTGTCGCAGAGGTTGCCACGTTTGCCGCCCTTGACACCCGACCAGTCACAATCCTTAACATTGACATCGTAAATATTACAGCAGTCGTCTAAGCCATTGAGTACAACGGCATACTGACTCTCCTTGCAAGTGACATTACGCAAATTGACATTGCGTACGATGGGATTGTGTCCGCGCTCGGCAATCTCACGAGGATCGTAGTTGAGGTTAATTCGAAGAACAGCCTCGCGGCAGCGGCCAACGTTGACATTACGCACATAGACATTCTCAATGATTCCGCCGCGTGCCGAAGATGTCTTGATACGAATTACACGGTCGAGGTTGGGCGAATCCATCTCACAATCTTCTACCCAAAGGTTCTTATAGCCACCAGCTATCTCCGAACCAATGACCACGCCGCCGTGACCGTCGGCCATCGTACACTTGCGAACAATCATATTCTGTGAAGGAATACCACGGTTGCGACCATCTTGATTACGCCCCGATTTGATAGCGATACAATCGTCACCCGTATGGAAGACACAATTCTCGATGAGCACACGATTGCAACTCTCGGGGTCACATCCATCGCCATTTGGACCATCGTTATTGACGGTCACACCACGTACAATAAGGTCTTCGCAAAGAAGTGGATGAAGTACCCAGAAAGGCGAGTTAAGCAAGGTGATATCTTCGATGAGCACACGTTTGCAGCGGTTAAAGTTGACAAACTGCGGACGCATACCATCCTCCTTTGTCATCTGACGCTGTTCGACGGGAACCATGGCTGTACACCAGTCGAGTAATCGCTGGCGTGGTGAGGTTTCACGAACATGATCGCGACCGGCTTGAGAGATCATACCTTCCTTCCAACCGAAACGGGGAGCACCACACATAGCCCACCAATTATCGTTTGACCCTTGCGCATCAAGAGTTCCTTTACCTGTTAGTGCGATATTCTCTGCATTGAGCGCATAGATAAGTGGATGTGTACAATAACATTCCACACCCTCCCATGCGGTCAAGACTGCGGGGAAATAAAGGTCGGGATCGGTGCTGAAATTCACAATAGCTCCATCCGAAAGATGCAGATTAACATTGCTCAACAAGGTGATGGGTCCAGTGAAATATGTTGAATCAGGAATGATCACTGTTCCGCCGCCTGCCTCGTTTGCGGCCTTAATGGCAGAATTGATGGCAGCTCCGGAATTGAAGGTTTCGCGTCCTTCAACAACTGCTAGTGCGCCAAAGTCCTTAATGTTGAATTCCGTTGCCGGAATATTGGTCTGCTGAATTGCATTTAAAACAGAATCGCAGCGTTGCCA
>JAFYZW010000058.1 GCA_017548545.1 Bacteroidales bacterium
ATAAGAGTAACTTCCCAGGCCGTGTTCGGGATAATTCCAACGCTTCATCACCTGTGCCATGGCAGTTGCCACACATCCGGTAACGTAGCGCGCGCCATTGCTTTCATAGATGGGGATTTCACTATTATAAGGATAATCTTGTTTCCAATAGGTCTCCATAAGTGGGGCGATGTCGTCACGCGTCTGGGCTGCTTTGGCACGATAGGCTGCCACAGCTGCGAGGGCTTCTTCGGATGGAGCCTCGGCATGGGCAATCTGCTCGGTGTATTGGCTGAGCCACCAACGGAAGTTCTCGGGAGCGGTGTCGTAGTCGAAGGTGCCGCAGTCGGAATAGCCGAGGATCTCGAGGGCTGCCTCGTCGCCACCAGCTATGACGAAGCCATTGTCGTCACCGACATTGAAGACGTAGAAGCAGGTCTTGCCCTCACTCTTCGAGGTGTAGGCAAGCTTTAAGTCAATAGAAGAAGTGGTCCCCTTGGCGTATTTAGGGCCTACGGATTGACGGGAAAGGAAATCGAAGGTGCGGCTCTTGGCGACATCGATGGAGATCTCCTGCGCCATCATTACAGTGCTAAATGGTAACAATAGGAATAGCAGGTTTATTCGTTTCATATTCACGATATTTGGGTGCAAAGATGATGAATTTTTTTAGAAAAACCAAATATTTGGTGTTAAAAATTCTCTGATGTCCTCATAAAATATTTCTTATCTTTCCAAAGGATGCATATTAGCAAAAATTAACATTTCTCCCCGAAAAAAATGTCGTTTAAATTTGCAGGTTTCGCAGAAATTCTATACCTTTGCAGCCGCGAATTGTTCAGATGATGGTTTGATTTAAGATGTTTGAGAAGATGGAAGCTCTAAAACAGTTGATTCTAGAAGCATTGGCCACTCGTTTCGAAGGTGAGGAGTGGACCAAATTTGTGACGCTCGAACAGATTGCCGATGCCATGGTCAATGGTATCGACATTATGAAACTCAGGGATATACTGGCCAAGAAGGCCGATAGGCGTCCCTTTACACTCTCAATGATCCGAAGGGAGAAGATGGTCAATCACAACTCTGTGGCTGGTTATTGGGAGATTTGTGCTGTGCGCGGTGACGAGCAGATCGTCATCCCATTTACTAACAGGTATTCGAAGGTGCTTTACACCTTCTTCATGTTGCATCCTGGGCAAGAATTTACGCTCGCGGGTCTTCAGAAGTACCACGGTGAGTTCAGACGTATCGCGCTCGCCTTGTTTTCTGACTCGGAGAAAACACACACCAAAGCTACACTCCTTGATGCGGAGAAGATTGCCACCACGATGTGCAGTCGCTTCGGATTATCGGAAAAGGAGGGAAGCAACAATGAGCGTTCGGTGGCTCTTTCCAGGGCAAAGAGAACCGTTCTCGACACTCTTGGCGAGGCGGCAGGCGATTACATCATTCAGAGGACTTCAGACAAGGAGAAGCGCGTGCTGCGTCTTGCACCCCATCTCGTGCGTATTCCTGAAGTATTCCGTGAAATCGTTGAAGGTTGGCAAGGGGGCCTTGTGGCGTAACGTCATGGGGCCCCCTTGCCTCGTTTGCAAGGCAGTAACGAACCAACGAAAGCAGCTCGACTCACGTCGGGCTGCTTTCTTCAACGCAACAATCTACTAAAATCCTCTTACGTCTTGATCATACTATGGAAGTGGATGAGGATGATGTGGATGCGTTTCGAAGTGGAAACCATAATCATCAAATATCATTACCGGAGCGTGACTGCGCACGATGACTACGGGTGCTTTGCGCTCCACAACAACAACTTCTTTTTCGGGGGCAGCCTCGATGGGTGCAGTCTCTCCCTCGATGGGATCGTAAGCTTCATTGATGGGGTTGCCATTTTGATCGACAACGACCGTGCGCTCTACAACTACTGGACGGGTAGCTGCCTTGGTGATGGCATGATCGACAACTGCGCCGATGGCTGCACCGAGGATGAACGAGCCGATGCTACCGTGATAGTAGGGGGCAGGTCCATAGTGAACATATCCGTGGTGAGGGCCGCCATAGTGGCCTCCGTAGTAGCCGTGGGGGCGAGGCTGTGCGAAAACGGTTCCTGCAGCGCAGGCTACTATCAGAACGAGGGTGGTCAGGATCTTCTTCATTGTCTTATTTCGTTTTTGAGGTTAATATTCTTGTTCTTTTGCCTCTATGACACAGCATCCTCCAGATGGTTTATCTCCCGTTCCTCACTTTTAGCATTTCTTGACTACAATCATAAAGTTTCCTAACGATTTAAACCTTTGGTTTTTCCCCTGTTGGGTTATCTCAACGATAGTCGGACAAAAAACAAAACTCCGGAACCCTTGTGGGTCTTCGGAGTTTTGTTATCCCCTTTTTATAAGAGGTTTTATTCCATTTTTCAAAGTTACAGGCTTAACTTTCCAATTTGTCATGACAGTCGCTCCAAGGCAGATGCGTCGAGGCGATAGACTGTCCAATCCTTCATGGGAACAGCTCCGAGGGAAAGATAGAAGTCGATGCTTGGCTGGTTCCAGTTTAGGCATGTCCACTCCATACGTCCGCAATGGTGCTCCCTTGCTATCTTGACCAGATGTAGCAACAGGGATTTTCCATAGCCTTTGCCACGATCTTCGGGCCATACGAATAAATCCTCCAGATACAGTCCTGAATGTCCGATGAACGTTGAGAAGTTGTAGAAATAGAGTGCAAAGCCTACCTCGCGACCATCTGCCACTGCAAATATAGCTTCTGCCCTGTGCTCATCGAACATTTCACGCTCCAGAACATCTGCGGTAGCAATCACTTCGTTCTCAAGTTTCTCATATCGAGCTATTCCTCGTATGAACTCAAGCAGCAGCGGTACATCCTTTCGTTCCGCCTTGCGAATCACCATATTGTTTATATCCATCTTGATAATTTACTGTTTCGATTCTATCATCGGTTTTATTTCCCGTTCAAAGATGCCCTTCTCCACGATTCTGTAATGAGGATGATAAGCCTCACGGTACTCAGGCGAATGACTGATGGCATATTTGCCTGCCGTTAGGATGCTATCGATGAACTGCTTGTCCTCTTCGAAGTGGTGTAGATTGAGTTGCATCTTGTCAATCGTACCAATAATCACATGCCACCTGTTACGCCATGACTCTACCGAAGGACGCTCAACAGAATTTGCACTTCGCACGAAAGCATCCAGCAGTATCTCCTCCGAAATGATATTCTCCTTGATGGCTCTGATGCTCACACGATAGTAGTTGCTGTCTATTCCGCAAGGCTCATAATAACATGGCATCAGCTCATCCAGCGTAGTCGTCTCAAGCTCTTCATCCAGATATGCTTTCACCCTCTCGCTATCCGAAACGAGATGCTCCGCACCCATATAGTCCTGAAAGCACGACTTGTAGATGTCCAGCAGCCGTGACTCCGGATAGGTCTCCATCTGCCCGTTGATGAACTTCTTGAT
>JAFYZW010000059.1 GCA_017548545.1 Bacteroidales bacterium
AGTGCAGTCTTAATTGCATCGGCCGACACATCGACACACCAGCCACAACGTTCGATGTTGAGCATACTCCAAGGAGTGCCCTTTGTTGTCAATACGGGTGTGCCTGAAGCCAATGCCTCGGCTACGACGATGCCGAAGTTCTCGGAATGGGTTGGAAGCACAAAAAGGTCAGCCTCACGAAACAGAGCCCATTTCCTGTCGTCATATACACCTCCGAGCCACTGGACATGTTGATTCAATCCAAGCCTATCTGTCAGCGATCGAAGACTATCGAGATAAGCGGAATCACCATCCCCTGCGATTTGCAACACATAGTCACGAAGTGGTCCATCGTTCAATAGCAATTCAGAAAAAGCCTGCAGCAGCATTTCGATGCCCTTCTTGGGATGTACACGACTTAGGAATAAAATCTTCCGTGACCTCTGCCAATTTGTTTTAACCTCAATGCTATCCGTATCGATACCATTTCCTATTACGAAAACCTTGGGATGCCAGTCGGACAAAAGGTTGCAATACTGCGAGATTCTTTCAATATTCTGGTGTTCACTTTCAGCAGTTGCATGAATAACGTCTGAGGCAAAGAGTGCCTTTCGCTGATATGCAAGCAACGAAGGAAATTTGCGGGTCCAATAATGACGACGCACAATCCATGGTTCGAGCATGCCATGGGGTGAAAGGATGACGGGATAGCCCGCCTCCTTGGCCCAAAGGACTGCTAAGGCGAAGTAAGGCTGCCAACAACAATTGACATGGACAACATCGGGACGAATCTTATCGAGCAGCCTCATGTATTCCGCTCGCATACGCCATACCTTCCACGACTTGGGCAGATAATGCAATAGTGCATGACGCACCGGCAACTCATCTTGAGCTCGGTGCGCCACGATATGCATTTCCACCAGTTTGCCCAATGACTCGGAGAGCGACTGCATATACATGCTCGTGCCTCCGTCTTGTCGGGACATGGAAGGGATGTAGTGAAGGACTTTCAATGATATCTATGTTTACTTGACCACTCCCTTTTCGAGGAACTCGGCCAGGTTGGTACGCATGACAGAAGCCACATGATCGGCAGCCACCTTCTCCATATCATGTTTCACCATAATCTTGACAAGCTGTTCGAAGGTCGTCTTCTGAGGATCCCAACCCAATTCACGCTTTGCCTTCGAAGGATCGCCCCAAAGGTTCACCACATCGGTTGGACGATAGAAGTCGGGGCTCACCTCCACGAGCGTCTTGCCCACGAGGTCGGCAGGACCTGCCACGCAGACGCCCTTCTCGTCAAGGCCCTCGCCATGGAACTCAAGCTCCATGCCTGCTGCCTTGAAGGCATAGTAGCAGAACTCGCGCACCGAATGCTGTACACCGGTAGCGATGACGAAATCATCGGGTTTGTCATGCTGGAGGATGAGCCACATACACTCTACGTAGTCGCGGGCATAGCCCCAGTCGCGAAGGCTAGAGAGGTTGCCGAGATAGAGGCGCTGCTGCTTGCCCTGAGCGATACGTGCTGCAGCAAGGGTGATCTTACGGGTCACGAAGGTCTCGCCACGACGCTCTGACTCGTGGTTGAAGAGAATGCCCGAGCAGCAGAACATGTTGTAAGCCTCACGATACTCCTTCACGATCCAGTAACCATAGAGCTTGGCTACAGCGTAAGGGGAATATGGGTGGAAGGGTGTCTCCTCGTTCTGGGGAACCTCTTCGACCTTGCCGTAGAGCTCGGAAGTGGATGCCTGGTAGATACGGCACGAAGACTCAAGATGATTGGCACGAACAGCCTCCAGAACACGCAGTACGCCGGTAGCATCGACATCGGCGGTAAACTCAGGAGCATCGAAGCTTACCTGCACATGGCTCTGGGCAGCGAGGTTATAGATCTCGGTAGGCTTTACCTTGTCGATCACCTTCACGAGGCTCATCGAGTCTCCCATGTCTCCATAATGGAGGTGGAACTGCGGATGACCTTCGAGATGGGCAATGCGCTCACGATAATCGACGGAACTGCGGCGGATGACGCCATGTACTTCATACCCCTTGCTGATGAGGAACTCCGACAAGTAAGAGCCATCCTGACCAGTGACGCCCGTGATGAGGGCTACTTTTCTTTCTGACATAATATTTTCGTCTGTTTATAATAAATAACTTATTCGATTGACTGTTTGTACCAGTCGAACAACTTACGGACACCATCTTCGATTTCCACCTTGTGGGTCCAACCCAAAGAATGCAGTTTGGAGACATCGATGAGTTTGCGCATTGTTCCATCGGGTTTGGAAGAGTCGAATTCCACTATTCCAGTAAATCCAACAGCCTTGACCACAAGTTCGGACAGTTCGCGAATGGTCAATTCCTTGCCAGTACCCACATTGATGTGGCAATTGCGTATCTCTCCCAGAGATGGAATGGCGCCACCTCGTCCTGTCGAATGATTGCGATCGACAGCACCATCTGTGGTAGCTCCATAGTGGACCGAAGAATACTTTTCGATACCGATGATGTCGCTGAAATCCACATTGAGGAGCACATGAACAGAAGCATCGGCCATATCCTCGCTCCAAAGGAACTCACGTAGTGGAGTACCCGTACCCCAAAGAGTCACCTTGTTATCCTCTATACCATACCAAGCCAGCACCTTGCGGATGATAGACTCGTCGGACGTCTCATCAATCTGATAGCGCACCTTGCCGCCTTGTTCAGGGATGGTGGCACCCACAGGACGAATGGCCAAATCTCGGCGAATCGATGCCCAATCATTATCGTTAATAAGTTTCGAAAGATAGACCTTGCGCATCATCGCTGGCATGACATGCGAATTCTCGAGGTGGAAATTGTCATTGGGGCCATAGAGATTAGTGGGCATTACAGCGATATAATTCGTGCCGTACTGGAGGTTGTACGATTCACACATCTTGAGGCCTGCAATCTTGGCAATGGCATATTCCTCATTGGTATATTCCAAGGGAGAAGTAAGCAGACAATCCTCCGGCATAGGCTGGGGAGCATTCTTCGGATAAATGCAAGTCGAACCCAAGAATAACAGTTTCTTCACATCATGTGCATAGGCCTCGGAGATAACATTGCATTGGATCTTCATGTTCATCATGATGAAGTCGGCACGATAGAGTGAATTAGCCAAGATACCACCTACGAAAGCGGCAGCCAAAACAACAGCGTCGGGACGTTCCTCATCGAAGAAACGACGGACCGCCAACTGGTCGGTGAGATCCAGTTCCCTATGGGTACGGCCTACGAGATTGGTATAACCCCTTGATAACAGATTATTCCAAATAGCAGAACCGACGAGACCACGATGTCCTGCCACATAAATCTTACAACTTTTATCCAACATATCTTATCACTTATTTCCCGTAGATAATAAAAATTTGTGCGCAAATTTACAAAAATCATTTCAATTACGAAAACAGATAATGGTTTTTCATCAAAAAATGAAGGATTTTGCAATATTTAGCACCCAATTGTCAATTCTACTAAAGAATTTTGAGCCGAATGAAAGCAAAAAACGATCAGTATGTTGCACGAAAATAAAAAAATAAGTAACTTTGCGCCGCGATTAAGTGTTGATTGCACATTTTATAATATTTAAATGGAAGAACAGAACAATACTATCGCCTCCGTTGATGCACCCGTTGATGCTGCAAATGTTCAGCCAGCGGTCGATGCGGCCCCCAAGAAAAAGAAGGTCACCCGCTCCCGCAAAAAGGTAGTTGCCCCGGAGGCAAAAGAAGAGACTAAAATTGAGGCTACTCCAGAAGTAAAGAATGAGGAGCCCACAGTAGAAAACAAGCCATCGGCAAAAAAGACTGCGAAGAGCAGCAAGCAGGAAGTTGCCAAAGAGGTAGAGAAGCCTGTCGAGAAACCAGCGACGAAACCTGTCGAAAAACCAGCGACAAAGCCTATCCCCAAGATGCCAACCAATCTGGTGATCCGCGACTTCTGTGACCTTGCCAATTCGGGAGGCTACATCCCGTTGCTCAGCGATCAGCAGATCCAGCAGCTTACCTACGAAGAAGCTTACGAGCGCAACCTCATTTTCGAAGCTATTATTTCGAATGTGCTCGATTATGACATTGTCCTCTCTGACACCAACATCTGGTTGGAGCTTCTTGTAGGTCACACTTCAAGCCATTCCGATCCACGTGTCAACGCACGTCTGATGTTTGAGCGTCAATTGGAGTTTATCTCCAAGATGTGCAAGAAGATTGGTGGCAAGTTCACCATCATGAGCGAGACCTACGAAGAGGTCGATCGTTTTGCCACCATGCAGGAGCCAACCGACTACAAGTTGGCCGACTGGAAAGATCCGGCACTCTGTCTGAACGTAGCTGCCCGTCTGGCAAAACGCCTGATGCTCTATCAGCAGAAAGAGAATCGTCTGCGCATCGAAGGCATCGGTTCCGAAAGCCACCATGCCTCTTTTGCCGATCCCGCCATCATTCGACGCACCGTGGAACTCTTTGCCATGGGCAAGAAGGTTCTCCTTCTCACCAACGACGCATCGGTAGCCATCCGTTCGCTAGGCATGTGCGACGACTTGCAGCGCACCAATGAGATCAGTGATGCCGAATGGCGTGAAGTGTATGAACCACAACGCCCGATGGTTCTCACCATGGACGACCTGAAGCTTTTGGACCAGTACACACGCCAATACCATTTCTTGACTCTCGCAGCCGGACGTCAATGGATGCAGGACGTGCAGATACGCAAGCCTGCTCAAATTGATAAGCCTCTAGCACTTTGGGCCGAAGGATTCCGTCCTGGTGATCGGCGTGAACGTCGCAGTGACAGGCTCGAGCAGCAAAAGAAGGAGTACGAAAAGCAGCGTCAGGAACAGGAACGCAAGGAACAGGCCCGACTCGAGCAGGAACGCAAAGAGCAGAATCGTCTTGAACAGGAACGTCGCGAAGCAGAGAAGCAGGCACGCCGTGAAGAGCAAGAGCGCCGCGAACAGGAAAATCGTGAACGCAAGGAACAGGCTCGTCTGGAACAACAGCGTCGCGAAGAACAGCGCCGTGAAGAACAGAGTCGCGCCGACCGTGAACGCGCTGCCGCAGAAAAGGCTCTCCGCCTAGCCGCCGAAGAGGAAGCTCGCAAGCAGCAGGCCGCTGCTGAACAAGCTGCGAAAGCTGAAGAAGCATCAGTGGTAGAAGCCCCTTCGGAAACTGTCATCGAGACACCCGTACAAGACGCAACTCCCGTTGAACCCGCCAAAGAGGAGGTTCCAGTGATCGAACTTCCACCCCTTTCGCCCGAAATGATGGAACTGATGGGTCCATCGTCGAGCGACAAGAAGCGCACCCGCCGTGGCGGTCGTCGTCGTAAGACAACTACCGAAACGGCAGAACAGAAATAAAATACGTCGTTGAAAAAGCTTTTCATCTTAAAACGATCTATTCTGACATTATTGGTTATTCTTGGTTGCAGCTCGGTTGCAGCCAAGGATATATCCATATATGTAGCTACCGACCTGCACGTGATGAGTCCCGACCTCATCGTCAACAAAGGTTCCGCTTGGGATAACTACATCAGTTCTTCGCACAAACTGGAGGATTACAGTGTAGACTTATTCCAGAATATGATCGATACCATCCTTTCTCAGATGCCCGACATCGTCATGATACCTGGCGACATCTCGAAAGATGGAGAAAAGCTCTCTCACGAATATGTAACCCGTGAATTGTCAAGACTGACCGACGCCGGCATCAAGGTGTATGTCGTCCCTGGGAATCACGATATAGGGAATATCGAGAATGCCCAGTATTTTGATGGGAGCAAACGATACAAGGCAGAAAACATCACAGCAGCAGAATTTGCCGAGATGTATGCATCGTTTGGTTATGAGGGTTCAACTAGAGACGAGAATTCATTGAGTTATGCTGCGGAACCTGTTGACGGACTCGTCATCATCGGTATCGACTCCCATTCTCGCAAGATTAGCAAAAAGACATTAGACTGGATCTGCGAACAGTCTTTGAAAGCACGCGAAGAGGACAAGCAGGTCATCGCCATGATGCATCATCCGATCATGGAGCATTTTAACGGGCAGATCGAGATGAAGTCCGATGCCATCATCAAGGATGATGAGAACATCCGTTCGCGATTGATGGATGCCGGTATACATATGGTCTTTACCGGACATTTCCACACGACCGATGTTGCGATGGCTTACAATGAGAATCACACCGACTCGATATACGACATTACCACCGGTTCGAAGATCTCCTACCCTATGCATCATCGATGGGTAAATTTGAGCGAAGATATGAGCAGGATGGATATTAATACATTTGTCACCGATGCCATCGATGGACATCCAGAAGTCATTGACGTGGCAAAAGAGAGGATCGAGAAGAACATCAATGCGAAACTTGAAAACAAAGGTTTGTCGTTCATGAGTTCAGTTGCATGCCAAGCCACTTTCTTGCATTGTGAGGGCAATGAGAACGAAGCGAATGGTGTAAACCTTATTGATTCCATCCCTTTTGTGACATTTGTATTATATCCCGAAGCATGGGAAGACATGAACAGTTTGCTTGATGACTTCTCGTCTTATGGTGAAAACGATCAAAATCGCACAAACGACCTAAGGCTATCTATAAAACTTAAGGAGGTTGAGATAGACGTTCCTGCAAGCATCTCCGAAATTACGGCCGACAAAAAAGATGAACACCTCTACAATCTTATGGGTCAAAGGGTGGAAGAAAAGACTCATGGCATAGTGATTCAAGGAGGGAAGAAATTAATACAGAAAAATCCGTGACAGCTAAACTGCCACGGATTTTTTTATCAGAACCTGCATTGATTACAGGAGAGTAACCTTAACGTCGTCCTCAACATCCTCGAGAACCACCTTGCCTTCACGTGCCAACCAACCGAT
>JAFYZW010000060.1 GCA_017548545.1 Bacteroidales bacterium
CCCACTGTAAATCTTGCAGAGGCTGCTATCGTGTATGATGATGGCGACTTGCCGTTGGTAAAGCATATGGCGCAGGTGTTGGCAGAAGACATCGAACGGATATCGGGCATAAAACCACAAGTCAAAACACGTAAATGGAACGGCCCGATTATATCCATCGGTACAGTAAAACGGACGAAACGTCATCGGGAACTGCAAGGCACTTGGGAGCGCTATGCCATCGATACAGAAGATGGCAATGTATATATAACCGGTTCTGATGCCAGAGGCTTGGCCTACGGCGTATTTCACATCAGCGAAGCTATAGGTGTCAACCCGTGGTATTGGTTCGCCGATGTCCCAGTGGACAAAGCCAACAAGAGCGTATTCTGTTTCGCGGAGAACTATGTGAGCGATTCGCCCAGCATCAAGTACCGCGGAGTCTTCCTCAACGATGAAGACTGGGGACTCAAGACCTGGGCAGCCGAGACGTATGAAAAGGAGCTGGGCGACATCGGCCCCAGGACCTATGACCGCATCTGCGAGCTGATCCTGCGACTGAAGGGTAATATGCTGGCTCCGGCAATGCACTCCTGCACTGGGGCTTTCTACAGCCACCCGGAGAGTCAGGTTGTGGCCGACAAATGGGGCATAATGATTACCACAAGCCACTGCGAGCCGTTGCTTTTCAACAATGCTGCGCTATCTGAGTGGGACAAGTCGCGAGACGGTGAATGGGATTACGAGACCAACGGCGCCACCATCCTGAAAAAACTTGACGACCGCATCCGTGAAACCGCTCAATACGACAATATCTATACGATGGGCATGCGCGGCCTGCATGACGAAGCAATGCACGGCAGCACTGACCCTAATGACCGTGCCCGCACATTGGAAAAGGTCTTTGAAAAGCAGCGTAAGATCCTCGAAAAGTACAAACGCAAGAAGGCGGGGAAGATCCAGCAGATATTTGTCCCATACAAAGAGACTCTCGACATCTACGATACCGGTCTTCGTGTGCCGGAAGACATCACCCTCGTGTGGCCGGACGACAACTACGGCTATATGAAGCGCGTGAGCAACCAGGCAGAGCAGCAGCGCAGCGGAGGTAGCGGAGTCTATTATCACATCAGTTACTGCGGCGTCCCCCACGACAACCTATGGATAGCTACCACTGCCCCTATGCTGATGTATGAGGAGCTTCTGAAGGCCTATACGGCCGGCGCGGACCGCTACTGGTTGCTCAATGTAGGCGACATCAAGCCGATGGAGATAGAGATGCAGATGTTCATGGACATGGCTTATGATTTCGATTCATTCAACTATGACAATGCCAACGCATATCAGGCCCAATGGTTGGCCAGGGTGTTCGGCGAAAAACATCTGCCCGTATTCCAGTATATTTTAGATAACTACTATCGACTGGCATGGGACCGTAAACCCGAGTTCATGGGCTATGAGATGGAATGGGATTCGCCTGATTATGCCCGGCTCTACGATACCGACTTTTCTTTCCGGACCGGAACGGCACAAAAGCGGCTTACCGACTATCAGGACATCTGCTTTGCATACGATGCCATCGAGCGCGAACTGTCTCCGGAGCAAAGTCCCGCCCTTTTCGAGATGTTAGGATATGCCTTGCACTCAGCTTATCAGATGAATCGCAAGTTCCTCTATGCCCAGGCCAACCATGAGACCGGCAATTCCTCGTATGCCAGTCAGTCGAAGGATGCTTGCCGCGAGATTGACCGGCTCCTGGAACGCTACAACACGCAACTGGACGGCAAGTGGAACCAGATGATATCGGAAGTGACGCCCGGCTATACAGCACAATACCAGAATATGCCGGAATACACGGACAAAGCAACTGACGCTTTCCGCCTGCCGGATAATCAGCGTCATCCGGAATTCCTGCACAAAATCGACCTCGCATCGTTCCCTGTTTCAGAGCCATTCCGCCTGCTCGACGGCATCGGTACCGACTGGAAAGCGCTCCAGATGGGACAGCCGCTTGACCTGGATGCAAAAGGCAGCATTGACATAACCATCCCCGCAGGTACGCTCCATCAGAAAGTTGATTCCATACAGTTGTGCATCTCGGTAGTCCCCATGTGGCCGGTGGCCACCGACCGCAGCAATCGTTTTTCCATAAGCGTAGATGACGGCAAGCCGGAAATCTGCGAGAACGTATTCCAGGAATGGGGACGCGAATGGAAAATCCAGGTTCTGGAAAACAGCAAGGAGTTTGTGCTCACTCTGCCGCTTGACGCGTCCCGCCGCGAACACGTCGTTACCCTCTCGATCATCGATCCCGGCCAGATCATTCAAAAGATCACCTATCAATAGCATTCTCCCTGAAAGCGAGTTGCCAACGCCGTTATCGAATGCTGCCTTTTGACAATCTTCTCCACATACTCACCCCGGAACTTAGGGCATTCTTCTTTCGCCTCGTTAAAGGCTATCTTCTTGCCCATGCCAATAATCTGCACATCGTGCAGTTCGACAATCTCGTGTTTCATATATGGAGAATGTTGCTGGAATTGATTATATAGCCTTTATTAGCTTGGCATCAGGAACGTTCTTGAGTTGTGTGGCGGCATCACCGACCACGACGATGACCATGTCGTCGATGTCGAGATACTCGGCTGCCTTGGCCTTGATGTCATTGAGGGTCATAGAGTTGACCACGTCCTCTTCCTTGGCGACATAGTCGTCGGGGAGGTTGTAGTTCCTGATTCTTGACAGCATGTTCACAAGGCTGGCGGAGGTCTCGAACGCCGAAGCATTGGACCTGAGCATTGAATCCTTCACGCCATCGAGTTTCTCCTGATCGTAATCGTCGGCGAAATTGTCGATGATCTCCTTGAACAGGGCGACAGACTCCTTGGTCGAACTGCCCTGTACGCTCGATGCAGCGTGGAAGTAACCAGTCTCGAGGTTCGAGGTGAATGCCGAACTTGCGCCATAGGTATAACCCCTCTGGAGGCGGAGCACCTCGAAGAGGCGCCCAGCGGAACCGGCGCCGAGCTTCTCGTTGAGGACGTCGAGCTCGTGGTATTCGGGATCGCTTATCTTCTTGCCGGGGCCGATGATGTAGATATAGGACTGCTTCGAGTCAGGGAAATCAATGAAGTACGTACCGGGCGCGGTACTCTCGCCCACCTTGATCTCAGGGATTGCGACCTCGGGGCCGTCCCATCCTTCGAGCACTGCGAGGGCCTTCTTGAGCGTATGAAGATCGATGTCGCCTGCGATGTCGATATGGGTGTTCTTGGGAGTGAGGGTGGAATAATATGCCTTGATGTCATCCATCGTGATAGCATCAATACTCTCATCGGTGGTGAAATCGGTATAGATGCAGTCTCCGAGCCATAGTTTAGTCGCAGCCCTGGAGCCGAGCGAGGTGATGCTCGTGAAGGCGTTCTGGATGGATGACTTCTCGACCCTTGCCGCGCGGTTTAACGCGGCCTCATCGAAACCGGGCTTGGTGATCATCTCGTAGACGATATCCATCACCGCGGGAAGGTTCTTCGAGAGGGAACTGACACTGATGTTGGTCGATTTGGTGCCGCTGCTTACGCGGGCGCTGGCTCCGAGTTTCCTGAGTGCCTGTTCGAGCTCGACTGCAGTGTGCTCAGAAGTTCCTTCGTTCATCATGCTGGCGTTGATCGAGGCCGTTCCCCTCTTTCCGTCAGGGTCAAGCAAGGAACCACCATCGATGGCGATGGTGAGATTGACCATGGGGATTTCGTTCTGCGTGATGCCGGCGACCTTGATGCCGTTTGACAGAGTGGTCCTCCAGATGGCAGGAACGTTCGTCTTGGGAGCGTTCGGCAGGTATGCGGGTTCGATGCTGCGGTCGATCTTTGAGGGCGTGCGCTCGTAATCATCGTCGACGATGGCACCGGCCGTACTCTTCATGGTCTGCTTGCTCTGGTCCTCCATGATGAGCGTCGCGGGTACGCTGCCTTCGATGGACAACTCGACCTGTCCCTTGGGGACGGCCACCACCGCAACATAGTTCTGATCCTTGACGTACTTGTTGTAAACTCTCATCACATCCTCGGCAGTAACCTTGTTGAAATCAGCGATATCGTCGATGAACTTGTCGGCCTTACCATAGAATTCCTTGCTCCTCGCGAGCATCTGGGCCTTGCCGAGCACGCTGCCGAGCCTGCGGTATGCCGAAGTCTCGTTCTCCGCCTTGAGGGTGGCGAGCTCCTCCTCATCGACCCCGTTAGCCTCGAAGTCGGCCATCGCCTGCTCAATCCCTGCCATGATCAGGTCGATGTCAACGCCCGGATAGGCGGTGAGGCTTATGCTGATCTGGCCTGCGCTCTCGCGCACGCCATTGTATGCGGAAACGCGGGGGGCGAGGTTCTTCTCGACGATATTCTTGTAGAGAGGGGAATTCTTGCCACGGCCGAAGAGGCTGCAGAACGCGTCGAGGGCAGCTTCGTCCTCATTGCCTTCCGCAACGGAAGACCACGCGACTTCGACTGCCGGCATGCTCGCGAACTGATCCTCATAGTAGAGTTCCTTGGTCTGGTCGAGCTTGACATCCCAAACTGCGGGCTTCTCCACCGGATGACTCGGAATTTCTGCAAAGTATTTCTCTATGAGCGCCTTGACTTCCTTCGGATCGAAATCGCCTGCGATGCAGAGGGTGGCGTTGGACGGGACGTAGTATGTCCTGTAGAACTCCTTTACATCTTCGACAGTGGCTGATTTGATGTCTTCAAACTCACCGATCACGGTCCAGCTGTAAGGATGGCGCTTGGGGAAGAAATTCTTGCTCATAATGTCATCCATCATGCCGTAGGCGTTGTTCACCTCAGTCTGGCGCTTTTCGTTGCAGATGACATCGATCTCGCGCTCGAGACCGCTCTGCGTGACGGTGTTGATGAAGAAACCCATACGGTCGGACTCCATCCAGAGAATCTTCTCAAGGGCGTCGCGCGGAACGCATTCATAGTAAATCGTGTAGTCGTTCGAGGTGCCTCCGTTGAAGTCTCCGCCCATGTCGGAAATCTTGTTGAAGAAGGCGTTGCGGGGGAGATTCTCCGAGCGCTGGAAGAGCATATGCTCGAAGAAATGGGCGAAACCGGTCTTGCCTTCTTTCTCACGTGCACTGCCAACATGGAATGCAATAGCCTGGGCGACAATAGGATCACTGTGATCCTCGTGAAGAACGACCTTGAGGCCATTGTCCAGGGTGTACTCCTCGTAATCAATGTGCATCACATCGCTTTTGTCTTTCTTGCAAGAAGTAAAAGCGACAATTGCCGCGATTACTAACACGATAGGAGTGATAGTCTTTTTCATAAAAGTGTTGTTATAAGATAGTCTCTATTTACTTAGCAAAGATATAATCTTTATTTTAAACTCAAAGAAGAGGATATCTAACAACCGGTGTTTTTGCATTTATGAAGTTACGGTTCAACCCGTCCAGTCCTGATGAAATGCCCTTCCTGCACTGCGGCGAATGTAGCTGCACCGGCCACAAATGCAATGGGGACAACGGACCAGAAGACTGCAGGAACAAAGAGGAAGAGCAGAAGACCTGTCAGTTTGTTGGCCGTGGCATGAGGGAAGCAGAAACCCTTGCAGACTATCAGTGCCGAGACTTGATTGACAAGTTTAATCACAATTATCGCCCCCGCCCATATCCACAGCCAAGACGGAATATGGATAACGGGTATTAACCGTATCGCGCAGCAAGCCACAAACCAAATATCAGCCACACTGTCCAGAACAGCACCGGTTTTGCTCTCAGCGTGCAGTTTTCGTGCAAGGTAACCATCCATCATATCGCTCGTGCCACATAGGCCATAGAAGACCCAGAAAGCCGCACCTGCCGGATTACAGAGCAACAGACAGGCAGCCCCAAGGAATCTGAGGGTAGTTATTATGTTGGGAATGTATTTCACCCTTCTGTAAGCGTTCCCGTTTTCTCGAATACAAATCTATGCAAATACTGCATGCTCGGCAACATCAACCACGAAAAGAAGTATGAAAACCGTTAATAAGTAGGGAGATAATTCTCCCCTCTCTCGAGGGATATCAGGCGTGACGGCCCCGACAAATGCAGGAAATGAGTATATTTGTGCCATGGAATACCTGTCAAAGCAACGGTACGACGAGATTGCAGCCGAG
>JAFYZW010000061.1 GCA_017548545.1 Bacteroidales bacterium
AGATGCACGATGTAGGCACCATAGGCTTGTTGGGCGCACCATGATTGGAAGGCGTTGGTCCGGTTGAAGAACTCGCGGAACAACCACAGCAATCCGAAACTGAGGAAGACGCATAGCAGGGATTCGTAGATGCCGAACCACCGATAGACGAAGTCGTTCCAAGCCCCGCCATCACGCAGATAGTTTCCTATCGCCAAGGCCACACCAATCGCGAGCGCAGCGACTCCTATGTCGTTCCTCATCTTCTCGAGCCATTGGAAGCGATAAGCCAGGACTCCTGTTGCAAACATCATCACGTATTGCAGGAAATGGGCAGGCTCGATGTGGAGGATGCCCAGGACCCAGATCCAATGGTCCTGAGAACTCACTTGTCGGATGAGATGTCCGCCAATACCCATCACCAGGGCGAGGGCCAGTAGCACGACGAGCGAGAGGTCAGGATTCGCCTTGATAGGAAGGATAATCTGTCGCACTACGGCATAGAGAAGACAGAACACCAGGAGGGTTTCGACATACCAAAGATGTCCTACTTCCATTTGGCCTGTAGCCAAGGTGAGGATGGTAGTCACGATGACTACGGGAATGCCCAGGCGCATCAGTTTCTTCTGAACGAACACCTTGAGACCCTGCTTATCGTAACTCCTTGGCACGAAATAGCCAGCTATGAGGAAGAACAACCCCATGAAGAATGCCGCATTTACCGAGAGAAAATGCCAAATCCAAGGCATCATCTCGTCGGCGTTGCTGGGTTTATAGGGCCATGCGGAATCGGGGTAATAGGGCTCGGCTGCATGATGGAATACCACCAGCAGTGTGAGTACGATTTTCAGTATGATAAACTCAGTATGTCAGCAAGTTATAGGTACTATTTTAATGAACTTTTAGGACACTAATGAATTAGTTAATATAAACGATTGACATTTTTGTTTCGATTTTTTGTTTGTCATAAGCGCTGCAAATATAAGCCTTTTTGTTGATACTTCCAAATATTATAAAGAAAAATGGAAAAAATATGAAAAAAAAGCTTCATTGGTGTAGAGGCTCTGCCCTTTGCTGAAAGGAGTTGCATGTATTTGTGAATGCAAGCATTCCCATCTGCATACAACTCTTTTCAGCGCACATCTGCGATGTGCCTACACCAATGAAGAGAAAAAAGCCTCCATTTCTGGAGGCTGAAAAAAGGCTGACGCCAGAAAAGGTCTTCCGGATCCCGTTCTTTCTGACACGAATATCTTATTGAAATGATATTCTATCAGTCAGCTGAAGGAAATAGTCGTTCGACCAAATCTCCAATTCTCTGGGATTGATGACAAATGGTTCCACATCCGCCTTTACTGCATAGATATCTGTCGATGCCAGTCGCTCTCGCAGGAGGGTAAGGAATCCTTCTTTGGTGAGATTTAAGCCATTGAACTCCGAGGTACGTACCTGTAGATGTTCGAAGTCGAGCGGCACACTATTGCGCACATACCATTCGAAGTCATACCAGTCACGCCCCTTGACACGATTCTTCCACTGACGGAAAACCAGCGCATGCATTTTGCCAGCAAAGAGATCGGGTAACGTGAAGCAACGCGTCATGAACGAGAATGGACGCATTAATAACTTCTGTTCTGTCTCGAATCGTAAGGGAGGCTCTATGTCCACCTCAATCTTGATCTTCAACGTCTTTTCGGTCTGGAACGATATATTATAGACATTCGTATTATCTTTCAAGAAGGCGGATTCCACTTTGCCAAAGATTTTCTTGTCCTTTTTGGAGATGGTCACTTCTCGTCCAACAGCTTTGGCCTCTTCGATAATTGCAGGGAAATAATCCTCTAATTTGAATGCAGGATTCTTCTCCAAAAGCGAGAAGTCCATATCTTCAGAAAACCTTTGAAGCCCATGGAATATACGCAGGCAGGTGCCTCCATAGAAGGCTGCCACCTTGAAGAATCCTCCTCGATTCAGACCTCCAAGCACCACCTGTTGCATTGCCTCATAAACAGCATTATGCCGTCCAGTCTCCCCAATTCGGGCGACTACATCATCGACCATCTGGTCAAATATACTTTTCATGCTTCAGGAACTTGATTAGGGTGTTAATACTCTGTCGCTTGCGACTCTCTTGAGCAATCTCCTCGAGCAGGGGACCCTCAAACTTCGATAATGCATCCATATCAAAACGCATATCCTCCTCCAGCCAGAGATGGATGTCCGACATGAACCGAAATGAAAGCTTGGGAGAGAACGCTATCAGATCGCACAAGGCCTTTTCGGGCGTAGCCATCAAGAAGCTGACCCTGTCGGATATCTGTTCGATTCTGATTCCTAACGGGAAATAGGAGGCACTGCAATGCTGATAATCATATACGCCTGTCGAATTGGTGAACCTTCGGCTCTGTTTGGTGGTTACCGATTGTATCAGATATACATGCTCAGGAATCAACCCATAGTATCGCAACGCTGTATGCCTGCTCACATAGGAAGGGCCATACAGATGATTGGCTATCAATTCCAGGCTCAAGGGCTGACCTGTTTCTTCGGTATCAGCCACATACAGCCCATTCTTCAAGCGTATGATACTGCCGGCAGACTCCAGACTGCGAGCCTTGTCGGTGATATGCTTGTTGTCGGGAAACAGAGTCTGCAACACCGACAGATCGAAAGGCACATTTCCTATCTTTGCAAACGGATTGTTCATCGTACTTCATTTATTTGGCGAGGCAAATATAGTCATAATTTCATCAGAAAAACGATTTATTCTCGTTTTTCTAACCATCCGACAACCATTTTCGTGTTTTTGTCACCTCGAATAAACAAACATTCGATTGGTGGTGACCTATTTTTCTGGTGACAAAGAGGAATAATGAAGAGAAAAAAGCCTCCATTTCTGGAGGCTGAAAAAAGGCTGGCGCCAGAAGAAAAGGCCTTCCGGTCACATGACCATCCGGATCCCGTTCTTTTGAACACGAATACTCATGAATTTCTTCATGAATTGCAACTGGTCGGGGATTGGCTTAATAAGGCCTGTCAAGGGGAGTTAACGGGGTGTAAAAGGATTAAACGCCCATGATGGCCTTGACGAGGAAGTAGACCAGAGGTACGGTGATAATGAATACACCGATTAGGTCGAGTAGCACACCTGCCTTGATCATCTTCGTGATGGGTATGTAGCCGGAAGCATAGACGATGGCGTTAGGCGGCGTCGATACAGGCAACATGAAGGCAAGCGAGGTGCAGAGTGCCATAGCAACGCATACTGGAACCGGGCTGAAGCCGAGCGAAACAGCGGTAGCGATGGCAATCGGGCCCATGAGGGTTGCAACAGCGGTATTTGAGGTGAGCTCAGAGAGCAGTAGCGCGGTTACTGCGAAGACGGTCATGAAGACCAATTCCGAAGGTTTTCCGCCTAATGCACCGGTGAGAGATTCACCGATCCACTGTGACAGACCAGTCTTGAACACCATACCACCGATAGCCAGACCGCCACCGAAGAGCAGCAATGTGCCCCACTCGATGCCTTTCACTCCGTCTTTCCAATGCAGGGTCATCTCACCCTTCTTCAGGTTGGTAGGCATCAGGAAGAGCAGCAGACCGCCAATCATAGCAGCAATAGCTTCGGGGAAATGGCTGTTATAGTCTTTCACAAAATCAGCACTCAGCAAATCGGGGTTGATGTTCTGAATAGCGCTGAAGATACCGGGGGTCACCCAGAGCACAACAGCCACGATGAAGGCAATCAGCGTATTCTTCTGTGCGCGTGTCCATGTGCCAAGTTCATTCACTTTCCTCTGGATGAAGCTCTCTGCACCTTCGATGTGCTCCACATCAGCGGGGAACATCTTATAAAGCAGCAAATAAGTGACGAGGAAGTAAAGTGCCATGGCAGCGAAGCCCCAGATCATCCATTGGAAGAAAGAAATCTGTGGGGTTCCTGCGGGAGCAAGGTCGCGGATGAAGCCTACCATGATGAGGTTAGGAGGAGTTCCGATTGGGGTGAGCACACCACCGATGGAGCAGGCATAAGCCGTCATCAGCATCAGACCGGTAGAGAATTTATAAGTTGACAGATCGATATGCTTTCCATTATGCGCCATCATTTCGCGGATAGCCTCGAGCAGACCGAGGGCGATGGGGAACATCATAGCCGCGGTAGCGGTGTTGCTGATCCAACCTGAGCAGAGCATACAAGCCAGACCGATGGCCAGGAAGATGCGGCGAGGCGAGTCGCCCACCCATTTCATCGACATGATGCCGTACGCAATTCGTTTGTCTAGGCCATTCACCATCATGCCTTTGGCAATCAAGAAGCCACCCATGAACAGGAAGATCATAGGGCTGGCGAAGGCTGAAAAGGCATCTTTCACAGGAACTACGCCAAAAACAACGCAGAGCGTCGGTCCCAAAAGTGATGTGACGGGAATGGGTACCGGCTCACAAATCCACCAGAAAGCGACAAATGTCACGATGGCAAGCAACTTGTGGGCCTCAGGATTGTCGGCAAGGCCAGAAATAGGCATAAGCCAAACTAGCAAAGCGCAAATCGGTCCCATAATGGCACCGAAGATGTGGCGCTTACGGTCGAACTCAGCTTCTTTTTGAAGAGCGTGAGCCGCAGCAGAGTTTTTTTGTGTTTCCATTCAGTTAATAATTTATGGTTTGAGTTTATAATAGATTTTAAGTCGTTGGTAATAAATAATGAACTATAAGACGGTGCAAATGTATGTAAAAAATAAGAATTTTGCAAGAAATGGTGCCGAAAAGTGTTAAATATTAAGTATTTTTAACGGGGCCAATTTTGCAGATGTTAACAGTTGAGGGGTGCTCCGCAATGGTAGTGTTAAAGAATCTTGAACGATAGTTTTCTTTATTGTTCTAACATGAATCTGCATCAATTACTCAAGAATTGCTTCATGAACTGATGTTTTTTCGACAATGTTTTGCATATATCAAATAATTGCCTTATATTTGCAGCGTCCATTTCGACAAAACGTTCATTATTTGCATTACAGCTATGAAAAAACTATCTTTCTTCACGTTCTTGACCCTTTTTACACTTTTCACCACGTCTTGCAGCAACAAGACACAAGATGCTCCCGACGATGACTTCGCCCTGGGTGCCGACATCTCATGGTACACCGAATACGAGAGCCGCGGGCACAAGTTCTACAACATGCAGGGCGAGGAGCGCGACTGCAACCAGGTGATGAAGGACTGCGGCCTGAATGCCGTGCGTCTGCGCATCTGGGTGGATCCTGCTGGTCGTCCGCGTCCGAAGTGGGCCGATCAATTCCCCGATTACAAAGCCGACAGCTGGTGCGATGCGCAAGACCTGCTTGTGAAGTGCAAGCGTGCCAAGGAGGTGGGGCTCGACATTATGGTTGATTTCCATTACAGCGATTGGTGGGCCGATCCGGGACATCAGCCGGTGCCTCATGCTTGGGCCGACCATAATGTGGAGCAACTGTGTGAAGATGTTGCTGCACACACTACCGAGGTGCTGACCTTGCTGAAGGACAATGGCATCGAACCCCGATGGGTGCAGATTGGCAACGAGACCAGCAACGGCATGATATGGCCCGTGGGACATGCTGCGCCCGATTCGTGCGAGAATTATGCCAAGCTGTTCATCGCCGGTTATGATGCCATGAAAAAGGTTTTCCCCAAGACAATCGGCATCGTTCATTTGGACAACGGATGGAACCCCGCTCTTTACGACTGGAACCTCGGCGGCCTGAAGAAATATGGCGCCAAGTGGGACATGATTGGCATGTCGCTCTATCCCTACTGGGCACATCAGACCGACAGTACACGCCAGGCTGACCCGACCATCACCGATTGCATCGAAAACATCAAGCGGGTGGGCGAGATCTACCGGTGTCCCGTCATGATTACCGAAACGGGTTTCGAGGTCGATGAGTCGCGACCCGAGGTGATAGCAGAAGGCAAGCGCCAGTTGCTCCGTGTCTTGCGTGAGTCGAAGAACAACACGAACGGCA
Organism: Bacteroidales bacterium; assembly: GCA_017548545.1. Taxonomy (GTDB): domain Bacteria; phylum Bacteroidota; class Bacteroidia; order Bacteroidales; family UBA3663; genus Liminaster. The sequence goes on from JAFYZW010000061.1 coordinate 5,985, forward strand.
TCTGTCGCGGTGTGTTCTATTGGGAGCCCGAATGCCGGCCCTCGCAGTATCGATTGGGTGCCTTCACCGAGGACGGCCATCCGACAGCCATCATGGAAGCCTTCACGAATTTTTGAATCTTTTTTTTCACGAATTATCGAATTGATGAATTGTGGATGACGATGTGTCGTTGTCACAAAAAAAGGCCCCGGACTCTTTTCAAGTCCGGGGTCGAATCGTTTATTAGACA
>JAFYZW010000062.1 GCA_017548545.1 Bacteroidales bacterium
ATCAGATAATTCAGACCAAAGCACACAAGCAAGGCGGCCAATCCGAAGCCCAACATCTGGAACATCATGCGAAGATGCGAGCATGGGAGGTGCAGGGTAAGCTTCAGGCATTTGTGATACATCTCGGGGAAGAACTGTACGCATGCCAAGGCAATGCCTGCCATCATCGGAATATATTGCAGATGGCGCACAAACATAGGCTCATCTTTCGTAATCATGGCTATCCAGATATGCGCCCCTCCCATCGCACCGATGGCACGCAGGAAATTCAACAGCTCATATCCCACATAGCCACAGGTGACAATCAGGATAAGCAGCAACGCCCATCGGGTCTTGATCCACTCTTTGTAAAACATTTTTGATTTATTATTTTAATACTTTCCCGTTAAGCCAATAAAAGCATCCTCAAGGTCGAGATTGTCGATCGAGAGGGGACCATGAGGAATGTTCATGGCCTGCAGACGCCGTTCCACTTCGTCTTTTTCGAGGAACGAATAGAGCTCGAGCTCGCCTGTCAATGAAAGGGCGGGATGATAGAGTTCCTTATCGTTCAACAACGGTGCGGGAACGTCGCTCAGACGCTCGGGCAACTGGCAATGGAAACGATGGAACCCATCGTTGATGTGGTTCAAGGGACACTGCATCAGGATGCTCCCATAGTCCATGATGATGCAATCATCGACCAACCGTTCCAAGTCCTGGATGATATGCGAAGTCAGAAAAACTGTCTTTCCCTCACTATGTGCCCAGTCGCGCAGATATTCGACAAAGAGCCGACGATACCCCGGATCAAGGCCGACCGAGAAGTCATCGAGGATCAGCAGCTCGGGGTTCTGCGCCAAGAGAAGACCGAGGGCCACCTGACTACGCTGACCATTCGACATGCGACTGATGCGCTGACCAGGAGCCACCTTGAGCTTCTTCATCAGCTCATAATACGCCTCTTTGCGCCATTGACCAGGATAGAAACGGGCATAGAAACGCTCGATCTGCTCGATGTTCATGAACTGATACTGTACATGATTCTCGATGAGCAGACCGATCTGCTTGCGCAAGGCAGGGTCCATCGTCTGGACGTTCTGCCCGAAGATGCGGCATTCTCCCGAACGGGGCTGGAGGTATCCGCTCAGAAGATTGATCGTGGTGGTTTTGCCTGTGCCATTCTTGCCCAACAGGCCGAGAATACGGCCTTTGGGCACGCTGAAGCTCAGGTTTTCGTAGATCTTCCTTTTCCCATAGTAATGGGTCAAGTTGATGCACTCGATGACATTTTCCATTATTCTTCGGTTGCTGGAACAATCTCGTAATCGGTTGCCTCGATGTGATAGAAGGAGAGATACTCCTTCCCCTCGGCAGCCTTGCGGGCAGCAATCTGCTCACGATAGTTGGCAATCTTCTCGTCGATGGTGTTGCCCTGCTCACGGCGTGCAGCGGCCTCGGTGGAGCAACCGGCTGAGGTGCCGATCTTCTCCTGCTCCTCCTCATCCAGACCCTGTTCGATAGCCTGCTCAACGTTGGACTGCTGTTGGAGCATAGCTTCCTCGTACTGACGCTTCCAGTTCTGGAGATAGGCCTCATCGATGCGCGATTCACGCACATAGCCCGTCACGCGAACCACGTTCTTCACACAGTCCTTCGAGAAGGCACCGCCTGGGAGATTGCGACCCTCGCAACGGATCACATTCGTGTTGTCGGAACCCTGAAGGAAGATCTTGGTAGCGCCATGTGCGCAGGTGTGGGTGCAGACACCTTCAACGGTGATCAGTTTGTCAACATTTGCGTCGGCCTGGGCAAGTGCATCGTCAATGCCGATAGCTTCGCCAACAGCCTGTTCCTGCTGGGCTTGCTTATTGCCGGAGCAAGAGGTGAATGATACAGTGAATGCAGCAAGTGCAACACAAAAGGCCAAAGTAAAGAGTGTTTTTTTCATTGTTGTGGATATTTTTATGGTTTTTAGTTCGGAATAATCGGAGTAATCAGAGTACTCGGAGTAATCTGAATAATCAGAAATCTGGGCAAAGATACTTCTTTATCCTTGAAATTGCAAATATTTAGGCTTAAAATGTACAGCCGAGGGTTAAAGAGATTGTTTGATGGTGGTTTTCGATATCTTCAGTTACCGACCATGCCCGCTGATATTGTGCAGAGAGAAGGGCGAAGATGCGAAGCTGTTCGGCACGCAATCGGCGACCATAGAGGAGGTTAATGCCCACACGTCCCTGCGACGCAGTCAGATAGTCGTAATGCTGATCGAGGGCAACAGGCAGCGTGACGAGACTCGTGCGAATGAGTGTCGAACCGACAGAATTATTCGTCCCGGTCCCCGCTTCGTCATAACGACCATCCTCAGCCTTTGTGCCTCCACCTTTCTGATAACCGAGTTGGAGTTCTGCGCTCCAATCATGGAGACCGGAACACCAAAGACGACGTGAGGCGATATCGACTTTAGCAAAATGTATGCGCTGACGACGATATGAGGGATAGAAACTGGCGGTGAGGCGACGTTCGTAATAGCCGGCGCTGACCTGATGAACCCAAGCACCACCGTAATACTTGTACCCTGCATTGGCGAGCAACGTGCGTTGACCACGCGTCTTGAGTCTTCCGTAATAGAGGTACTCGTTCAAGCCGCCGCCTTGATTGACATAATCATAGAGGTTCTGCCAGTTCTTGAGATGATTACCCTCAATGCCGTAGGCCAACACATGCCTGCCTTGCCAAGAGAGCTTCCCTTGATAACTCCAGGCATTTCCCGAATGTTCCATGAAGACGGGCGTATAGAGCGAACGCTTGCCGTAGTAGCCATCGCGCCACTCCATTGCACCCTCATGAAGCCACTTCAACATGCCCAGCGACAGGCCCAACTGCAGAACCACATTATGACGGGTGGAGAGCATCGGCCGCTCCTCGTCCTCATCGGTCAGACCGCTCGCATCGCTGTACTCGTTCACGCCGAACGATGCTCCATAGTCGATGAGCGAAGCATAGAAGATACCTGTTGTCCCATAGGTCTTGAAGAGCAATTCCTCCAACGTGCGGCGATAGGTGTAGGAAAGACCGACCTGAACGACCTCGTTCGACCAAAGCAACCCTCCTGTAGCAAGCATATCCATGAGTTTGTTTTGCGAACGAAGGTCACGACGCTTAGCGCGATTGGCCGATGTGAAGTCCACACTTGCGCCCAACGAAAATCCGTGTCCCAGTTCAAGTCCCAAAGCACCCATGAGGTTATATTGCTCCTTGTTCTTGGTGCCTGCATACTGCGAATCCATCTCGACGATGTCGAAAGGCTGGTCTTCGGGATTGAGCCACACAGAACCTGTCATCTCCCTGCCCTTGAAGTTGGAATAACTCACATTGCCGCTCACGACAAGACGTTCGTTGACGCGGAAGAACGATGCTGTGCGGGCTCCAAATGTATAGCTGTCGGGCGAAGCAAAATATTCGCCCCATCCACCATCCTCCTTCAGGAAATATGCCTCGGCAAAATTGGTGCGAACGCCCTCAGGGAGCGCAGTAAGCCCCGCGACATTCCGGCTCTGCAGCCAGGGTGTCGTGTCACGCAACGCCTCGAAATGCTCCTGAGCATCAAGAGGCTGCATGAAAGTCCACGCGAAACTAATCGCGGAGAGAAGCCTGATAACGTTCGAAGAAGTCATTGGTCGAATTGTTTGTGTCCTGATAGATGATGAATGCGCCCTGTCGGACCGAAGCCTCGGCATTGATGCCCGACGGATCGGCTACGACGACACCCTGCGATGCATCGGGCGTCGAGGGTACGCCATAGACCAACAATGCCTCGTTGCCGACAATGGCCTTTGTCGCCGCTGCATCAACATTGCGGTGCAAACTGTAACCAAACGTATTGGTAAGATAGACGGCGCCGGCATCCACCTCATCGGTGAGACGCTTGGCATTCTTGGTCGAAGTGGTGGTATAGACTTCTACCCCATCGAGAATCCATTCGGTAGGAATGCGCAGACAAGCTCCCGCAGCCGACACAACGTTGTTGTGATACCAGATATTGTCGGCATCATTGGCATACGCATCGATGTCGATACCTTCGGGAACACTGAAGATGTAGAAGGCTGGGGAAACCTGGCTGAGCGGCCAAGCATTTCCCTGTCCGTATAGATCGGCAGTGAGGTAATGGCTGGTCGGAATCAGCTCGGAAGGAACAGGATAATAGCTCGTATTGGTGAACGTGAGCGGATCGTAGGTGCAATAATACTCAGGCTTGCCCAGATTGACGGATTGGGAATAGGACACCGTATGATCGACGGCTCCGTTGAGGGCGATTACAATCTCTTCACCCCCTTCGAGGTGCAACGAGTCGTTGAAATGCCAGATGGCCTGGATAGCCGGGATGAATCCCTCGC
>JAFYZW010000063.1 GCA_017548545.1 Bacteroidales bacterium
CATCAACTGGGCCATTGCCCAGAATCGCGACCCGCACAGTGTCCTCTATCAGAAAGTCGATGAGCACGCCATCTGCGCCTCAGGCATGTCGTGTGGAGGCCTGCAGACGCTCTACAACTGTGCCGACACGCGCATCACGCTACTGATGATATGCAACAGCGGCCTTTTCATCGACCCCTCTGTCGCCATGCCTAACATGCCGATGCCAGGCAAGGACCAGCTGCTCCGCGTTCACACGCCAGTTCTCTACATGCTCGGGGGCGAGACCGACATCGCCTACGCCAACGGCATGGATGACTTCCATCGCCTCAACCACGTGCCGGCTATTGCTATCAACTATCCTGTTGGTCATGGTGGAACCTATCGTCAGCCTCATGGTGGCGAGTTCAGTATCCCTGCCATCGCTTGGCTCGACTGGCAACTCAAGGGCAAAACCGATGCCCGCCAGATGCTGCTCGGCCAGCCTTGCGGACTACAGCAGCGCGAAGGCTGGACAGTCGAGACCAACCAGCTCTTCCAGCAGTGCTACGACCAGCCTGAGGCCTACTACCAGCAGTCGCCCAATGGCCGCCTGACCAGCGTTGCCCGCGATGGCAAGGTCAACATCTCCTACCTTCAGCAGACCGATATCCTCACCATCGATGCCGACGTCATTTCTACCATTTCATCTGGCTACGGTACGGAGGACTACGACATGATTATGGGCAAGCGCAGCCATTGCAGCAACCGATACACCGAATGGAAGTACTTGCTGGCCGACGGCAAGACACTCGCTGTGCGTCTCTACGACGATGGTTTCGCCTGGCGTCAATCCGGTGAATCGACCATCGATGTGACCTCTGCCCGCAAGGGCTGGCTCATGAAGTGGAACGAAGCCTACGAGGGTTTCTTTGAATGCAATCCCGAACAGCACGCCGGCGACCGCTGGGGCTATCCAGCCCTCTTCGAGATGAGCGACACGTGCTATATGCTGCTCTCCGAGTCGAACATGACACGCGAAAGCGCTGCATCCAGCATCTATTCGACCGATAAGAGTGCCATCTACAATATTCGTCCCGATGGCGATGAGGATGGTGGCTGGCAAGTGGCTATCGTGGGTAGTTTGTCAGATGTCGTCGAGAGTACTCTCATCTCTGATGTCGCAGCTCCATGCAAGCTCACCGATACCTCGTGGATTCAACCAGGTGTGGCCAGCTGGGTCTATTGGGCATACAACCATGGTTCGAATGACTACGACATCATCAAGCGCTACACCGACATGGCAGCGACCCTTCATCTCCCTTATGTCTTGATTGATGCCGAATGGGACGAGATGAAGAACGGCAAGACCATGGAGGATGCTGTGCGTTATGCCGTCTCGAAGGGTGTCAAGCCGATGATATGGTATAGCAGCAGCATCGGTTGGATCGATGGTGCTCCTGGTCCAAAGTTCCGTCTCAACAAACTTGAGGACCGCGAACGCGAGTTTGCCTATATCGAGAGCCTTGGTGTGGTGGGTGTCAAGATCGACTTCTTCTCGGGCGATACCAATCAAAATATGTCCTATATGATCGACCTGCTCGAGTCGGCTGCACGCTATCATCTCTGTGTCAACTTCCACGGTGCAACCATCCCACGCGGCTGGCAACGCACCTATCCCAACCTGCTGAGCACCGAGGCTGTCTATGGTGCCGAGTGGTACAACAACAAGCCCACGCTTACCAAGCGAGCTGCAGCCCACAATGCTACGTTGCCCTTCACTCGCAATGTCATTGGGTCGATGGACTATACTCCTTGCGCTTTCACCGATTCCCAGCATCCACACATCACCACCCATGCCCATGAGCTGGCACTCACTGTTCTCTACGAATCTGGCATTCAGCACTTGGCTGATCGTCCCGAGAGTTTCCTTGCCCAGCCTCAGGAGGTGCGCGATTATCTCGGCACACTTCCTACAGCTTGGGACGAGACGCTCCTTCTCGCAGGTTATCCCGCCCAGTCGGTTGTCATGGCACGACGCAAAGGTACTACGTGGTACATCTGTGGCATCAATGGTACTGACAAGTCTCAGACGCTCACATTCTCGACCTCCCGACTCTCGAATCTTGGGACCGACATCACCTTCTTTGCCGATGGTAAACCATGGCAGATCACTCATCCTGCCAGTGTTCCAGCTTCGGTGAAATGTCGCCCGCGAGGAGGTTTCATCTTCGTAGTCAAATAGAATCCTAGAGAGATATCCAAAATAATCACCACATTTTTCATTATTAATTATTAAATACTTTTAGTATGAAGAATCGTCTTTTATCACTCCTCTGTGTGCTTTGCACACTTGTTCCCACCACTTTTGCCCAGGGCCTCAAGGATGCCTATAAGGACTACTTCCAAGTGGGCGTAGCACTCAATGTCGGCAACCTTACCCCTGATCAGGAAGCCATCGTTGTACGTGAATTCAACAGTGTGACGTGCGAGAATGCGATGAAGCCTGTTTCAGTACATCCTGAGCGTGGCGTCTGGGATTGGGCACAGGCCGACTCTATCGCTAACTTCTGCCGTCGCAACGGCATCAAGATGCGCGGACATTGCCTGGTTTGGCATAACCAGTTCTCCAACTGGATGCTAACCGACAAGAAAGGCAATCCTGTCAAGAAGGAAGTTTTCTACCAGCTGCTTCGTGAGCACATCCATACCGTAGTCAACCGCTACAAGGACGTGGTTTATTGCTGGGATGTTGTCAATGAGGCCATGTCCGACGATGGTCGTCCAAGACGCTGGGGCGAAGCTCCCAACCCTTATCGCGAGTCTGAACTCTACAAGCTCTGTGGCGACGAATTCATTGCCAAGGCATTCGAGTTTGCACGTGAAGCCGACCCCAACGCACTGCTCTTCTACAACGACTATAACGAATGCGACCCCGGCAAGAGCCAGCGTATTTACAATATGGTCAAGAAGATGAAGGATGCCGGTGTGCCTATTGATGGCATCGGTATGCAGGGTCATTACAATGTCTATGGTCCTTCGATGGAAGACGTTGCTGCAGCCATCGAGCTCTATTCAAAAGTCGTTGATCACCTCCATATCACCGAGCTCGACATCCGTGCCAACGAGCAGATGGGCGGCCAGCTGCAGTTCAGCCGTCAGGGCATGGAGATCAAGCCCTACGTGCGCACCTTGCACGAAGACCAGTATAACTCGCTCTTCCGTACTCTCCGTCGCTATAAGGACAAGATTGACGTTGTCACTTTTTGGAACCTTTCCGACAAGGATTCGTGGGTAGGCGCTTCGAACTATCCGCTTCTTTTCGACAAGGACCTGAAGGAAAAGCATGTATATTATACCGTGCGTGATTTCGATCCAGCTCTCGACAATGCTGTTGTCATCGAGGATTTCAAACCATCTGAGCTCAATCAGCCCGGACAGGAATACCCGATGGTCAATTCGCAGGGTTATGCCCGCTTCCGCATCGATGCTCCTCAGGCTCGTTCGGTCATCGTCAGCCTCGGTCTTGGTGGACGTGGCGGCACCGTGCTTCATAAGGACAAGGACGGCATGTGGGTAGGCACAACCGAAGCACCAATGGATGAAGGCTTCCACTACTATCATCTCACTATCGATGGCGGTACGTTCAACGATCCCGGTGCTTGCAACTATTACGGCTCGGTACGTTGGGAGTCGGGCATCGAGATTCCTGCCCACGACCGCGACTTCTATGCCAATAAGAATGTTCCTCATGGCCGTGTTCAGGAAGTGTTGTTCTGGAGCGAGAGCACTCAGACCGTACGTCGCGCCATGGTCTATACTCCTCCTTTCTATGGAGAGAAGGTGGGCAAGAAGGCCAAGAAGCCTGTTCAGTATCCTGTCCTTTATCTGCAGCATGGTTGGGGTGAAGACGAGACAGCTTGGAGCCGTCAGGGTCATGTTGGTCTGATTATGGACAACCTCATTGCAGAAGGCAAGATCGACCCATTCATCATCGTGATGACCTATGGCATGACCAACGAACTGAAATGGGGACACATGCAGGAATTCGACTGGACAGCCTTCCAGCGTGTCTTGATGGATGAGCTTGTTCCATATATCGACCAGCATTTCACTACTATCGCCGACCGCGACCATCGCGCTATGGCAGGCTTGTCGATGGGCGGTATGGAGACACGCATGGCTACGCTCGCCCGTCCCGAGATGTTCGGTTACTGGGGTCTGCTCAGTGGTGGCATTTACGAGCCTAAGGATCTGGAGGGTGTGTTGGCACCACGCCACATCTTCATTTCGTGCGGCAGCAAGGAATTCGGCGATCGAGTGAACGCCGCCGTTGAGAGCCTTAACGCTGCAGGCTACAAAGCCACCGGTTATATTTCGGAAGGCACTGCTCATGAGTTCCTTACCTGGCGTCGCAGCGTCCGTGAGATGGCTCCGCTTCTCTTCAAATGATCGCTTGTGCTTCTTTATTTATAATCTCTGAAGTGGGCATGGCTATTCGTTCATCGGGTAGCCATGCCTTTTTCTATCATTTTTATATCATTTCTCTTGGCAGAAAATTTTTTTTCATCTATGTAACAAAGTAAAGGAAAAATGGAACACAATTATTTGTGTATCTTTTTTAAAGTCTCTATCTTTGCAACGTGAAAATGAAGAAAATTTGATTATAAAGATGTGTTAAGAATTTATAATAATGTGTGTTAGAGGAGCAGGGAGGCCGTGAGGTCTCCCTCTTCTACGTTATATACTAGATGTTACACCAACAAAAAATTGGAATTATTCTTGCTTTTCTCAAATAAATTCTTTATCTTTGCCCCCGAATCTACACCATAAAACAAATCTATTATGAAACAATTACTATTTACCCTTGTACTTTTCATGGCCGTTAGTCTTTCTGTTTCGGCCCAGTGGCTTCGTAAGCCTACCCCCAACGACACGTTGCAGTCGGTGCGCGTGCTCGACAATGGCAATGTAGTCTATAGCATTTATGCTCCCAAGGCACACATTGTTTCGCTCGCTGGCGACGCCATGCCATGGGGACAGAAGGTTGAGGCAAAGGAACACGACAACGGCGTCTGGACCATCGAAGTTCCCAACGTCAAGCCCGGCGTCTATCGCTATCACTTCGTTGTGGACGGTCTGCCCGTCTATGATCCCAAAGCTCCTGCTACCACCGAACTCACGGCTGTAGCTACAGTAGCTCCCACAGGCAACGAGTTCTTTGCTTACCGTAAGGACATCCCACATGGCGCTATGGCCGTGCGTTCTTACGAATCGAAGACCATCGGCGAGACACGCACCATGCGCGTTTGGACTCCCGCAGGCTACGAGAAGGGTAAGGAGAAGCTGCCCGTACTCTATCTCATCCATGGTGGTGGTGACACCGATACCAGTTGGCCCAATGCTGGAGCTGCAGGCAACATCCTCGACAACCTTCTAGCCGATGGCAAGATCAAACCCATGATCGTCGTGATGCCCAATGGAACCATCGTCGGTCCCAATATACACGATGAAGTGGCTCCGTTCGCCAAAGATATGATCACCGACATCATCCCCTTCATAGAGAACAACTACCGTGTGCTCTCCGACAAGAATCATCGTGCCATTGCGGGTCTTTCGATGGGGGGCATGGAGACGATGGAGACAGCCTTCCAAAACATCGACCTCTTCTCCTATGTTTGGGTATTGAGCAGCAGCTTCAACCCGATGGCTCAACCCGCCAAGGAGGCCGAGCGGCTCAATATAGCGGCCAATGCTGCCAAGATCAACAAGAGCTTCAAGGTGCTCGTCTTCACCCAGGGCGGTCCTTCCGATATCGCCTACAAGAACTGCGAGAACACACGCAAGGAACTCGACAAGGCCGGCATCAAGTATCTCTATGAGGAGAATGCACAGGAAGGCCATAGCTGGGGTACGTGGCGTGCCGATCTTTATGATCTTGCACAGCGTATCTTTAAATAAGAAAAGACGCTATTCTTCTCTACTCAGTTGTGATGAACCATTTCAGCAAGGATGCTTTTGCACTAATAATAACCAAGCGATATGAAAATCAATGCAAACACAATTCTAAATCTTTCCGCAGCCATGACATTTGTCGCCCTTGCTTCATGCAGCTCACCCGAAGTGCCAGCTTTTGGTGTGCGTACTGATGCGCTCGACGAAACTGCATGGCAGCAGTCGATGTGGATTTCGGCTGCCGATGCACCTGTAGTCACTGATGTGGTCACTGACGACAATTTTCGTGCTGCCGACGGTGCTGTATGGTTTGTCTCGACGTTGAAGAACGATCGTCGTGTAGTGTCAGCCCGATGGATGACCACTGGCCTGGGTATCTATAGCCTCTACGTTAATGGTCAACCTGTAGGGCAGGAGGTATTGAAGCCTGGCTTCACACATTATGCCAAGACACGTCGCTCGTTCACCTACGATATCACGGGCGGCATGAACTTGCAGCCAAACGCCGAGAACCAACTGGCAGTACAAGTCACCCCAGGTTGGTGGGCCGACAAGATCATCACGCCTTCAGGTCATCAGGGGATGCTTGGGCGCAAGGTGGCATTTCGTGGTGTTGTGGAACTGACGTTTGACGATGGCACGAAGCGCCTCTGTGGCACCAACCTCCCCGATTGGAAGGCTGGGGTGGCTGGACCTGTCAAGCATGCCGCTATCTACGACGGCGAGGAGTACGATGCCCGCATCGTTCCCGGATACATGACTCCTGACAAACTCTCGGCCCCCGAGGAGAACACCGAGTTTGCCGGCGACATCCTTCCGTCGAATGGTGCCGAGGTTTATTTGCGCGAAGATTTGGCGCTCGTTCCCGTCAAGGCTTACATCTGGCAAGGTGTCGAAGGAGCCAGCGACGTTGCTTTTGGCAAAGTCAACATCACCCGCGAATATGCACAAGGCGAGGAGATGA
>JAFYZW010000064.1 GCA_017548545.1 Bacteroidales bacterium
ATTGTATGTCCCTGTCAACTTGTAGCTCAGGCCCTTGATGCCAGGTATCTGAATCTCCAGTTCACCACCTAATGCGATGCTGTAGATACGCATCTGTGCATCGACACCCGACTCGACACGCCACATCGGGTTCACGTCGTCGGTAGTATGCTCGGTGACATACTTACGCAGCGAAACGCCATCCTCCAGGTAGGGTTCGCCCCAGGGCGAGAAGTAGCGAGAGGTATAGGGACGCTGGCCATCGGTGCTGATCGATGCATAGTTGAAGTTCATTCCAGCCTTGATATACTTCGTGACCTTGGTGTTGAACCGTCCATTCAGCGTTACGCGCTTGAAGGGATTGCCCTTGATGAAGTTCTCGTTGTTCGAAACCGATCCGCCAAACGAGTAATCCATGTTCTCACTGGCTCCTGAGATGTTGAGCGACTACTTTTGACGCACACCCGTCTGTGAATAATAGTCAACCCAGTCGGTTTCTTCGCCCTTCTCATAGTTGGCGCGCTCCAGGGCGGTCATCCATGTGGTAGTACCAACAGGAAGACCTTGGCGTGCATTGATGAGTTCGATATAGCCCTCACCGTCGCGAAGCTCAGGCTTGTAGGCAGCTTGTGCGAGTGCCACCGATGCGCGGAAGTTGATCATAGGTTTGCCTTGGGCACCCTTCTTTGTCGTAATCATGATTACGCCATTGGCTGCCTGCGAACCGTATGCTGCAAGAGAGGTGGCATCTTTCAGGACGCTCATCGACTCGACGATGTTGGGATCGATGTCGTTAATTGTACCCTTGAAGATTACGCCATTGACAACAATCAGTGGATCAGAGCCACCGTTGATGGACTTCTGTCCTCGGATCTGGATACTTGACGAAGATCCCTGAACACCACTTTGTGACATCGAGAGACCTGGGATCAGGCCACGAAGCATATCTGTAGGACTTGTTGGTGCAAGATTGGCAACGGGGCCATCGGCTACATTCATTGTAGCCACCGAGCCGGTGAAGTTCCTGCGCTTGGTAACGCCATAACCTACTACCACTACGTCTTCAAGTACCTCAGAATCCTCTTCCAGGATGATGGACATAGGCTTGGCCATGGCTGCGATCTCAATGGTCTTGTAACCAATGTAAGAAACCTGCAGTTTGGCACCCACTTTCGCTACACTTAAAGAAAAGTTACCATCGATATCAGTTACTACTCCGTTCATGGTACCTACCTCAAGGATGTTGGCACCGATTACTGGTTCGCCCAAGACATCGACCACTACGCCACTGACGCTCACTTGAGCCATCAATGATGCGGAAGAACACAGAAGGAGCATCAGCAACGATGCCAGCCACTTCTTGGTTTTCAGATACTGTTTCATGCGTTTTTGTTTTAATTATTTAATGTATGGATAATTGGATTTTCGTCTGTTTTGACGGTGCAAAGGTACAGCCTTTTTATCTGATACACAAGAGTTGGTAATCCCCTTAGTGAAAGGCTATAGTAAGTTTTCAAAAAATCAGTATGCTATAATTCAACTAGTTACGCAATGTTGATAGTAAGATGAATTCGCTTATCGTACCTCTTGCTTGGTAGTTTCCAAAAGATATACGGGTCCCATCAGACCAGCCTCTTCGAGTGGTGCATCGGGAGCATAATAATGGGCATCGGTATAGGTGATGGGCTTCTTGCAACCAGGCTGAACATCACCAATCAGTCGATTTACCCAAAGGTTGGTTATCTCGATCTCGATGCTGTTGTCGCCTTCGTGCAGCAATCCTGTAACATCAATCTCGAAAGGCTCCTTCCAGACGATGCCTGCCGATTGGCCGTTGACCTTCACTTCGGCCAGGTTCTTCACCTTGCCAAGCTGTAGCACTTGACGTGCCTCGGAATCGACAACTGCGACGTGTAGCATATTTTGATAGTTGGCTGTGCCTGAGAAGTAGCGGATGCCTGCATCAGCATGCTCAGACCATGAGGTCAATGTTTCGAAAGTGACTTCAGAGGGGGCTCCACGATGCTCTTGGAACTGCACTGTCCAGGGCGTATCGATGTTGGCAATAGTGGAGCGAGTTTTGGCTGGAACCGTCTGTTCTTTGGCTCCAGTGCCACAGAAAACCACAAAGACGGCATCATCCTTTACCAGATTAAGGGTTACATGTGTTTGTTTTCCATTCATTCGGTAGCTTACATCTTCGATTACACCCGTTTCGGGATGCCATACCTGAGGCTTGAGGCCTGTCTGACGGAAACTGACGTCAAGTGTCGTACCCTCCTTTGTCGGACGGTTCACCCAGTAGATCTCGGCATGAGGCATGGTGCGATGTAGGTACTTCATTCCCTCTTCGGGCAGTTGGCAGTCGGGAGTAATGTTGGCCTTAGCCAGAACATCGGCCATTGGCACACCTTCAGTGACGTTTTTACAGTTCCAAATCTCACTCACCAAGCTATCGAACTCCTCACGACTCTCATTCAGGCTGTATGGATGCTGGGGTTTCTGCCCACCAATCAAGGCACCAGCCTTGGCCAGTTGGTCCAACTTGCGGAGCACGGGCAGCGACATATATTCCACATTCCGATCAAGCCAGAGCACACGATAGCGAGTCCCGCTGGCCGAAGAGGTCAATATGCCATCCTCACAACAAATCAGGTTGCAGAGCGCATCGGCATTGCAGTAGTCGAAATTATAGCCCTGTGGCACCTCGGGGCCACCTCGGCCATAGAGTGCGGTGATGTTGCTGTTCTCGCCATAATAGACCAATATGTCGGCTACATTGACACCTTGCTGCAGCATGTAGCACGAGCGCGACATGTAATCGACCCATGCCGTTGCCTTCTCGGCCCATGTGTCGTGGCGATTGAACCATTGTCCGATGCCTCCGAGGCTCAGACCAGGCA
>JAFYZW010000065.1 GCA_017548545.1 Bacteroidales bacterium
GAACCCATCCTTTTCCCCGCCTGGCCCAAGGACAAATATATACGATTCAAACTATATGCCACAGGCGGTCGAATCATCGAATGTGATTCAAGTGTACTAAGCGATTATTAATACTAGTTGATACGTCTGCGTCCGTAGATGTTCCATTTTGGTTTGAGATAGCATTTCTTCGCTGAAAAAAGGGGTTATTTGCCCATTTACCAAAAAAAGTTCCCAAAAAATTTGGAAAAAAGGAAAAAACTTGTTATCTTTGCAGCAGGGAAACCGGATATGTAGAGCGGGAAACTCATCGATTAATTACAAGAACCGGGTGAAGCGTATGCTGAAGGCGCGCTATCGACCCTGACGACGCCACGAACACTGGTACCACCGGCGGGAATTCGAAAGATTACGGAGGCGGACCGCAGCCCAAAACCTATATACTGGAGTTTCATCACGTCCAGAGAGCCGGTTTCCTTTTTTTTATATTCCCCATCATCATGACATCATACCAACTCGGGCAAGCAGGCGAAGAACTTGCCTCCGAACGTCTGTGCCAAGAAGGCATGCAGATACTCGAGACAAGGTGGAAGGACCATGCCTACGAGATGGACATCATCGCTTTCGACCCTGCAAGCAATGAGATGGTATTTGTGGAGGTCAAGACTCGCTCATCGGGCACTTGGGGAAGACCGGAAGAAGCGATAGACCATCGTAAGATTATGCGTTGTGTACGTGCTGCCGACTATTACATGCGGTCACGCAACATCGACTATCCCGTCCGATTCGATGTCTTTGCCATCGTCATTCCCAGTTCCGGCAAAGCAAAGATTGATTACATAAAAGATGCGTTTTATGCCCCGTTGGGGTAAGAGGATATGGCACAGAAGGAACAACTTGAGACAATGAGCTTCGGCAGTCACTTGGAGGTACTGCGACAGATGCTGATACGTATCGCATTGGTTGTCGCGGTGCTTTCTGTCATCGTGTTCTGTTTCAAAGAAGAGACTTTCAGTTTGCTCTTAGCACCCAAGGAGAGCGACTTCATCACCTTCCGTGCCATCGAAAGGATCAGCGATTGGTTTGCGTCCATATACGGCTCAGGCGAGGGATTCCGTTTTGCCCCCTATTCCATCGAACTCATCAGCACCCAACTGTCGGCACAATTCATGATGCATCTCACTGCATCGGTGAGCATCGGCGCTTTGCTGGCGTCGCCATATATTCTTTTCGAGATTTTCCGATTCATCACACCTGCCCTCTATTCCAACGAGCGCAAATATTCTCTCACCATCGGCGTATGCTGCTATGTGCAGTTCGTCATCGGCGTCCTGATGACCTACTTCATTCTCGCCCCCATCTCCTTCCGCTTCTTAGGCACCTATCAGGTGGATGAGACCGTACACAATTTCATTTCTCTCGACAGTTACATTTCCACTTTTACTGGCCTGACGTTCACCATGGGTCTTGTGTGCCAGCTGCCTGTCGTCTGCTGGCTTTTGGCTAAGATGGGATTGCTGAAGGCGGACTTCATGCGGAAATACCGTCGTCATGCCTTGGTGCTCATCATGATAGCAGCGGCAATCATCACGCCGCCCGATGTGTTCACACTCTTGCTTGTGACGCTGCCGCTGTATCTGCTCTATGAGCTGTGTATCTTATTGGTGAAAGGACAGGAAAAGAAGAAATAGCCCTTTATAAGGAATTGATATACCATTCGATCACCATATATCCATCCTCTCGTATCTGAAGTGCATCGTTAGCATCGTTCGGATCCAGTCCATTTGCCTTTTCCCATTCATCAGGGATGCCGTCGCCATCGGTGTCCAGGCGAGGTTCGCCCGTATAGGTTGGAAGACCGCCCACCTGCTGCGGGTTAGTGATAATACCCAGCTTATAACTGTCGGCAGGCAGTCGTCTGTGACTATAGGGCGAGCTGAACTCCTCGGCATCTTCGACAAACGTCGCCGAACCTGTGCGAACGCTTTGAACGATACGTTCATCGACAGCATCACGGCAAGGCTTGGTGGCTCCCACATTATTCAGCACATACTCGTAACTTTCTTCCGCAGTCATGATATGCTGAGGTGCATTGTACTCGAATGGAGTATCCACCTTCAGAGCCTCACGAATCTTCTGTGCGTCGCCAAGCCCGGCAGGCTGCACGCCTCCTGCCCAGTTGTCGGCAGTAATGGTCGGGAAACCTTCCACAATGTTTCCATCAACGTAAGCCTTGCCCCAATCATTGGCATGAGCCTCTCCCCTGCCATGCTCGGGTTTCAGGATACGATAACAGATCTCCGGCGCCTTCGTGGCACCCTTGTTGGCGGCTGCCTTTTCAGAATTGCCGAAACCGAATTTCTTGACATTCTTCTTGTAATTACGCAGATAGTTATCTACCAATTGGTTTGCATCAAAACCCGTGATAAGACCTGGCTTGTAGTAATTGTTGATGATATTGATGAGCGAATTGTGATCGCCACCATCAACCGAACGGTTCCACCAGTTATATAGGACATTGTTGACAAAGTTGAAGTCGCCATCCATTGCTATCGAAGGATTGCGTGAGATATTGTTGGCAAAAAGGTTGCGCGTAAAGAGATTATTATAACCTCCTATCGATGCACCGAAACCGTGATTGTAGAGGTCCAGGCCTTCGCCGAAGATGCAGTCCTGAATGGTGATGTTGCAGCAAGCCAGCTTCTCGCCATATCCATTGGCCTTACGGGCATAGACGTGACGATACATCGACATCACCTCATCCAATCCCCACGATGCCGAACAATGATCGTAGATGATATTGCCGATGCCATTACCGCCGCAAGCATCATCGCGATGAGCCACATCCAATGCACCACGACGGAAACGCATATAGCGGATGATGACGTCGTGCGTATCGATTTCGAGCGTCTCACCTGTCACTACAACTCCTTGTCCGGGAGCTGTTTGCCCTGCGATGGTAACGTAGGGAGCTCGGAGGTGTATCGGACGTTTCAGGCGAATCTCTCCCGCCACATTGAACACGATGATGCGAGCGCCTCCCGTCTCACAAGCTTCTCGTAGAGTGCCAGGTCCTTCATCGGCAAGGCTTGTGACAACAAGGATCTTGCCGCCGCGCCCTCCGAAACTATACATACCGCCGCCCTCGGCACCGGGGAATGCAGGTATTGTAGCTTGTTGCAAATCCGAGGGCTGATTGGCCCATGGCACGAATGGTTTGCCATCGAGCATCTGCGCCATCACGATGGGAACAGCCTTCTGCCAAGTGTCGTTATCCATCTTGGCCCACATGATCTCTTCGGCCATTCCGCGAGCCTTGACGCTGTCGGGGATGGTCGGATACTGTGCAAAAAGTGAGGTGGCAACGAGTGCCAGACCTAAGGTTATTGATACGATTCGCTTATTCATAAATCAATGATGCTATGTGTGTTAAACTTGCTGCAAATATAGCAATTCCCGATGATTTGTCCAAATTTTGAGGCGATAATTCTCAAAATCAAGTGATTTTTGTTCATCCAATCGTGAAAATCATTATATTTGCCACCGTAAAACATACAATAGAATATGAAGAAGGCCTCATTACTTGCATTAGCTCTCTGCACGATGTCACTCACCATCGCCAGAGCCGAAACCACCGAGCACTTTGTGGGTGGCGACATCTCTCTGCTTCCAAGCTACGAAGAATACAATACCCCCTATTACGACCAGGATGGCAAGACGATCAGCGATGTCATCACCTACGTCCATGAGTCGTGCGGATGGAATGCCATCCGTGTGCGTCTTTTTGTCGATCCCAAGGAGCGTGGCAACTCCAAATCGGGCGTCGTGCAGGATCTTGCCTATGTCAAGAAACTGGGCAAGCGTGTAAAAGATGCCGGCATGAAACTGATGGTCGATTTCCATTACTCCGACTGCTGGGCCGACCCCTCCTATCAGGACATCCCCGCACGCTGGAAGGGGAATACCAGCAACGACGTGCTGGCCGATTCGGTCTATACCTTTACCAAGAACTGCCTCACCGAACTCAAGGCTTACGGTGCCGAGCCGGACTTCGTGCAGGTGGGCAACGAGATAAGCTATGGAATGTTGTGGCGCAACAACAGCGACAAGGTTTATCCCTCCCAGAGCAAGAGCAGCAATAGCGCAGGTTGGGCACGCCTCAGTTTGTTGCTCAACAGTGGTGCGAAGGCCGTGCGTGAAGTGTGCCCCGACTGCAAGATTATCATCCATACCGAACGCACCGAAAACAGTTCCCAGACGACCAACTACTACAACTACATCAGCGACGTTGACTACGACATCATCGGTCTCAGCTATTATCCGTTCTGGCACAACAGTCTGGCGAAACTCGGTGCCACGCTCACTTCACTCCAGAGCCAACTGCCCGACAAGCCCGTACAGATTGTCGAGACCGCTTATTTTTACCAGTATTATCCCAACGATGCGAAATACAATTTCCAATCCACCTGGCCTGCCACCGAAGCCGGACAATGCGCATTCACCCAGGACCTTGTCGCCGAACTCCTCAAGCATGACAATGCGAACGGCCTGTTCTGGTGGTTCCCCGAGGAAAATGGCAATGGTGGCCCATCATGGAACGCCAACACCATCGTCATCGACAGCTGGCTCAATCGAGGACTATGGAATGACAACAACCACAAGGCGCTCAGCGCCCTCTATGAACTGCAGAAACTGCGCAGTGGCGATGCCGCCATCCATGCAATATCTACCGATGCAAATGCAGAACCAACCGTATACAATCTCCTGGGCAAACCGATGGACAAAAATTGCAGAGACCTGCCTCCAGGAATCTATATCATCAATGGCCGTAAGGTTCTGATGAAACAATGACAATTAAGCCTTAACAATTAATTACACATACATGGGAAAAGGGAAAAAGACTTGGAAAAGAGTCTCTTATTATGCGAATGGTTTTATAAGTTATTTTACGCCCAAATTCGTGCATCGCTACAGGATGGAGCGTCTGCTTGAGACGCTGTCTCCTGCCGAATCGGAACAGCTGAAAAAACGAGTCAATTATTATTGTCGCTTTGAGGGCAATCCCAAGCTTCCTGCAGTGAACCCCTACCCCGAGGGCAAGGGTCCACGTATGGTGATTTTGAAGGACTACAAGTTCCCGTGGTTCAAGAAGGATCGCCACAGCCGCTATTTTATTGATCTTTATGAAGCTATCAATAGTTTCCCCGACGATTATCGCATGTTCTACCTCTATGGTGACATCATCAGCGAGTACGATTATCCGTTCTTCGTTAAATCGCGCCCCATCAAGGAGGTAACGAACTCGGTACTGCTCAAACTGAATAAATTCCGACATTTCCAGTGGGTGAATGACAAACTGTCCTTTTCGCAGAAGAAAGACATGGCTGTGAGCCGCAATTGCGTTCGTAACCAACCACATCGCGCCCTGCTTCTGGAGAAGTATTTCAATCATCCGATGTGCAACTTTGGCATGACCAACCAAGATGCCTACCTTGAACATCCGGAATGGAAGAGGGAATTCATGTCTCAGGCTGAACAACTGACCTACAAGTTCATCCTTTGCATCGAGGGCAACGACGTGGCCACAAATCTCAAATGGGTCATGTCGTCCAATTCGCTCGCTGTGATGCCTCGTCCCAAATACGAGACCTGGTATATGGAAGGCACGCTCATTCCCAATTATCACTATGTCCTGATCAAAGACGATTATAGCGATTTGATTGAACGTATGCAGTATTACATCGAACATCCCGACGAGGCAGAAGAAATCATCCGTCATGCACACGAGTACGTCAAGCAATTTCAAAACGGACATCTTGAGAAGGCATTGATATATGCTGTCGCAAAGGAGTATTTCAATCGCTTGCATTAATTATTTAAAAAGAAATAAAATTCAAGCAAAGCCGAGGGAATAATTACCCTCGGCTATTTGTTTTTGACATTTTGTCAGATTGTCCCACTTAAAACTTTTGGCACGAAGTTTGCAAAGATGGGAGTGTCCATGCGTTTTCGTATAGGCAGAAACCTGAAATTTTCTATTTCAAAACTTATATAAAACATCAAAATCATTATGAAGATTCAACCATTGGCAGACCGCGTGTTGATCAAACCCGCACCTGCAGAAGAGAAGACAATCGGTGGCATCATTATCCCCGATACCGCTAAAGAGAAACCCTTGAAGGGCGAAGTTGTAGCTTGTGGCAAAGGCACCAAGGACGAAGAGATGGTCGTCAAGGTAGGTGACCAGGTTCTCTACGGCAAGTATGCCGGACAGGAACTTGAGTTCGAGGGTGTCAAGTACCTCATCATGCGTCAGTCCGACATCGTAGCTATCCTCGCATAAACAACACGATTAAAATTTTACTATTATGGCAAAGATTATCAAATTCAATACAGAATCAAGAGATTTGCTCAAGTCTGGCGTTGACCAGCTTGCCAATGCAGTGAAGGTGACCCTTGGCCCCAAGGGTCGTAACGTGATCCTCGACAAGAAGTTCGGAGCTCCACAGATCACCAAGGACGGTGTAACCGTAGCCAAGGAGGTTGAGCTCGAAGACCCATTCGAGAACATGGGTGCCCAGCTCGTCAAGGACGTAGCTTCGAAGACCGGCGACAAGGCTGGTGACGGCACCACAACTGCTACCGTCCTCGCTCAGGCCATGATCAGCGTTGGCCTCAAGAATGTCACTGCAGGTGCCAACCCAATGGACCTGAAGCGCGGCATCGACAAGGCCGTTGCTACCGTTGTCGATTGCATCAAGGC
>JAFYZW010000066.1 GCA_017548545.1 Bacteroidales bacterium
ACCGATTTCCGATAAATTCACAATGAGTATAATCTTTATCGCCATAAGTCAACTTTTTGATGCTACATTGATATACGGGGCCTATTTGGAAATCTCTGTAATCTATTCTCCCATCAGTCACTTCAAAAAGAATCTCATCCAGAAATTTGGACGCCACACTTACAAAAGTACGCAAAAAATAATAGCGGGATTTTCCATGGTTTTCATAAGCAAAACCAATACTCCGTTTTATGTCTGTTGGTAAAGATTTTACAAAGAAACCTTGTTTATTGTAATATCTATATCCTAATTGAGAAAAGTAAGACTTTACGGCCTTCTCGACTTCATATCTGTATGTCATATTAATAATGATTTAGTTAATAATATCTTTTTCACAATAATGACTTTACATTCTATTGTACCAAAATTAGTGAAAAATGTGAATGTCTGTTCTCCATTCGAAAAGGAGCATTGGACGGGAACTGTTGTACGGCTGCAAAGATATGAATTTTTTTGTTCCGTCAATCAAAACACGCTGACTTTTTTAGTTTTTCCCTCGTTCATCCATAGAAATTGACTTGTGAAATCGATTAACCACCGAAAATTATATATTCTTTCGAGAAAAAGTATTTTCCGGCTTGCTAAAGCCGAATAATTGCCGAGTTGCACTACTTGCGCACAGATAGTACCATCTTGCCGCAAGATTGCGCTACTTGCATACAGATAGTACAACGATTCCCGTTATATGGTACTACTTGCGTACACTTGATACCATACATGCGGCAATATTGCACTACTTGGTACGAAGTAGAATAATCTCACGGCAATACTGCATCACTTGGTACGAAGTAGTGCAATCTCGCGGCAATGCTGTACTACTTGGTACAAAGTAGTGCAATCTCACGACAATACTGCACTACTTGTGTAAATTTAGAACATTCTACTCCTTATGAAGCATTATTGGAAAATAAAGACATCAAAGGCGCGACACCACACGATGCCGCGCCTTCGGTTGAATAGTTCGAGTTTGAAAGGACTGATTCTACTTTGTTTCGATAAATTATATGGTCAAGTTATTTCAAGGCAAAACAACAATCACCTCCAACAAAAAGCTTCACGCTTTTATCGCCTATCCTGACGATAGCGGTTGTGCCAGATGGCAAGTAGTTGACGATGCTGGCCGCCTCGTTTTGGTCAGTAGCTAAGCCAATTACCTACCATCGATGGAATAGATTTCGATGTGGTCGGTTGGTAAGCTGTATAAATCGTTTATTTATTGAACAGCATTGATGGGTAATGTGTTTTCGATTGAATTATCGGACAACAAAACGAGCACCTTGTTTTACCTTGAAGCCGCTGGATAGCCTTAGGACACCCGTTTTCTCGATGGTGATGTCGGCATCGTTATCGACTGTGAATGTTGAGTTGACCTCTCCACCGAGTGTCGCACTGGAAGCATAGACGTATCTTCTGCCATGAACAATCGCCGAACCATTCTCCATATGCAGTATTTCGGGAATGTGATTCAATGCCTTCAAGGTAATCAGCTTGCCCTGGCTGTTTGGAATAGTCAGGTTGCTATATGAAGGATGGAATGTGTATAAAGCGACATCATCATTTCCCCATACATCCCTGACAGCCACTTCAACTGTATCGCTGTAGGCGGTGAATGACAGATTCGTGTCAGATGTGCTGCTGTCGGTCTTCACGATGTTTCCGAAATAATTGGGAATATTCGTCCACATGTGCAGCTCGGGACAACCTATGAGGTTCGTTGTAAAAATCATGAGACGCTTATAACTACTATTGTAATCCCTCTTAGCATAACACAGGGCCTCTCCTAAAGAATTATTCTTGATGTTTCCATTGAAGAGCATCTGTAAACGATAAGAATAGTAAATTAACCCCACTCTGGTATTTCCAATCAAAGCAGGTCCACCATAATCCTTGCCCATTGTAAAAGATTCGCCTATGTTGGGATGAGTATTAAATGGGTAATGGTAGCTGTCGAAAGGTGTGATTGTACATGATATGGAATATACAATGGCTGGATAATCCTTGTTATTCAGATTGTCGAGACCATGCCCTTCTTCCTGGAAAGTATAAGGAACGGTATCAGTCTGAACGGGGGTGATACCATAAACTGAGTCCGATTGCCTAACACCATCGGATTTGGTACAAATGGCCAAGGGATGACCATGTCCCATCCAATTCAAATAACCATAGTGCGTATTATTCATTGCTTCAATGATTTCGGTTCCAGACGGGAATGTAGGGTTCCATGCATCATAACAAGGAAGTTCTTCGAGAATGGTATTGGTCGTAAAGACATCGTTGCAAGTGGGAATCAGTTTTTGTGCAAGACAAGTGTCTTGCATCTGGTCAGACTGGCAATAGAACGCTTTCTTCAGATACCCGAAATCTCCATTGCCGGGATTCCTTTCATATCTGAGCAGTTTGTCCGCATTGTTTTCGATGTCCTTGCGGTTCTCACACAATAACCTTCCGACAAACATTTCAGGATCATAACTCATTGCATAGTTAGATTCTCCATAATAAATGTCATTATCATGATTCCAATTGGAATTCAACTCGCTGAAATAAAAGTCAGCTGGTATTTTCCCTTCAATAGAATCTCCGTAAGCGTACCAAGTATTTCGGTATAAAGTTGCATATCTAATTGGCAGAATAGAATTATTTCCTCCAAGTAGGACATATTTACCCTTCCCAGACTGATATGCATATTGAAGATACTGCCTGATTTTCCCAGCACCATCACTGATTCCCGATACCGTATCTTCGTAGCAGTAGGAATTAGACAGGATAGACTCTATTGATACTGCCCCTGCATCAATGCCCTTTGTGCGTTTCCACGCAATGATTCTCTCGAATGATGGAATCAAACTGTCACGAGTTATGATGCAATACTCGTAAAAGGGAAGTCCTATTGAACTGCGAGATTGCGTCGCTCGATTGTTTTGATTCTTTTTATCAATGGAATATTTTATGGAAACGGTCATGGATTGCGATAATTCGACCTTGTTCATTCTAGGTTGATAAACAATCGGATATAAGGCAATAGTTGCTTCGTTGCTCACTCCCGAAATGTTTGAGGTCCAAGCCACTGATGCTGCATTGTCAGGATACAGGCCATCCTTCGTATAAATATCCTCATTTGGCCAGAAGAAGTCAGGCTCTTTTGTCAACAGCGATGTCGTGGCCGGTTCCTGAACAGGGATTACTGGATAGTCCAAAGACAAAGTTAAAATGTCCCTATTCAGAATTTCCACTTCAATATTAGTGGCTCCCAATGGCAAGGAAACATTCATGTAGTAGATGGGGAGAGCTGGATGTCCGGGGTCTTCTGTCTTCGTATCGATGCCCTCGTATTCCAATCTACTGTAAATGGATTCATTTTCACATTTCACTGACGTAATGGAGAGCCAAAATGCAGAGTCTTGACCTCCTTATTATTTGCTGCAAGCATTTCGCATGAGATGCATGCAATAATTGCAAAGAGAAAGTGTCTCATAACAATTAAACTATATTACCATACCATCTGCCAAGTTCCATCTGCATTCTGCATCTGCAGGTCATATCCCCCTATTGTATTCCTCTTTAGGCGAATTGACCGAGTCTTCTGTCTAGTAACCATATTTACATCTTTGAGTCCATTTGTGTTGTTTTCCTTGTTATATACCAGGACATCACGGGTGAACTCAAGCAGGCTTGTCTGAGCACCGCCAGTAACTGCAGGTTCAGAATAACGAAAAATACCGTTCGTTGCTCCTACCCCGCAGATGATGAAGTCACCAAAGAAATCCTCTGGAGCCCAAATCTGGTATGTTTGGCCATCTTCCAGAACCATCTCATCTATTTTTTCAATTACCTCACAGAACTTTTCTCCACCAGAATAGATAACGTCTGTCACATATTCTTTTCCTTCCCACCAATCAAAATCATACAGAAGACCCTCGTCCTCAAAAGGTGCCACAATGTTCGTCATATAAACCAACGAGCCTTCTTCACGAAGCAGGCAGTACGGTTCTGGTTCGTCATTACGATAAACTACGTTGTAAATAACTCCATCAATAGGCATCTCTTCTTTCACCACATAAGTAGAAGTATCTCTTCCAAACGAACCATATTTACTTGTCACTTCCGTCCATGTCGTTCCAACTGGAAAGTATTTGCTCTCACCAAATACTATAATACTGATGAAGAACAACTGTAATAATATAAGTATCCTTTTCATTGTAGTAATAGTTTTATTTGTTATATAGTAATGTGTATTGAACTCATCAATGTCATCAGTCTTACTGAACTATCATTTGTCTTGAACTGACAGGTTGTCCATCAGCTATCAACGTATAGATATAAACGCCTTTGCTCAATTTAGAGTGTCGCCAATACCAACATTGCCATTGACATCAACGGTGAGCTGAGCTAAAACATTGAAAGTTAGAAAGCAACTGAATAATACCATAATTGTTTTTTTCATAGTTATACTGTTTTAAATGTTAATAATAGTGAGTTTGTTTTTATGTCAATTCATATTGTTGTTTCTATTATGTAATTGTGAAGAAGTATAGCATCAAGAGTGGAACATACGATTGGAAGCCCGTATTACTCCGTGCCTAAAATAAGGAGCGACAGGCTGATCATAGCGAGCAAAGAGCATATACCCCTTTGAAAATTCATATTGGTAGCCAATCTGTTGGAAAAGCTGTTCGAGAGTGGTGGCATCATTATTGTTATGATAAGTGCAGCATGACATTGTGATACCTTCTTTCTCCCTCAGCAGAGGCAAAAGCGTCCGAACTACTTTCGATTCGTATCCCTCGATATCCATCTTAATGAATAGAGGTGAGGATGTTTCGCTTCGCAACAAAGATGGCAGGGAAACCGTGGTGCGTCCATCCTTGTCCGAAGCGAGTTTCTGGACGAATACCACCTTGTCCTTAAATGGGGCAAACGTTGATTGTAAGGGTGCCTTCCAAATACTGTTGCGCTCTATCAAATAGATTTTCGATGCCTGTTCAATCAAATCGAGGGAGAATAGCGCCTCGGCACAGCCCACATCAACAACGACATCACCGTCATGGACGCAATAATCCTTCGATTGGTACTGGTGTGGTGCAAAATCCTCGCCCTTCCCAAGCAGACGGTCACCGCAGATATAACCTCTGTAAGCTTCTACGGCCTGAGCAACGGTGTATTTGTGCGGGAAATAGAGCTTCTTCCCATTATGAATTACAAAGGGCAGCTTGAGAGATTTATCATAGTCGCTCTCAACGTCAATGGACATTGCATCCTGTGACGGATAGGGCGTAAAATGACCTAACTCAATCAAACGGGTTATTTCGCGTTCGTATTTCCGTCGATACTCCTCGCTCATCTGAGAGCGCAAAAGGATGGACTGATAAGTCAGATCCTGGCGCTGCGAGATGAGGGTCTCCTTCAGGTTTTTGCGAAGCAGATAATAGACATTCATGCCTATCGTTCGCAAGTCTATTTCTTCGGAATAGAGGTTCAACATTTGCTTTTATTGTTTTACAATCATCTGCCGAGAGGCAACAGGGTGGCCATCTGCTATCAGCACATAGATGTAGGAGCCCTTTCCAAATCTGCTGGTGTCAACAACAAGTGTGCCATTTCCTCTGTTCTCCAGCATGTAGCTGCCGGCCAATTTGCCGGAAATGCCGTAGATGTAGAGCATTGCCACTTTTACTGTCTCTGACAAAGTGTAAGCAATTTCGCATTTTCCATTGATAGAAATACATGCGTCCTGGTCAACCAAAGCATTATTATCCAGGCCTTCTGTACCATAATCGAAGTTATTCGCTTTGACTTTTTCCACAGTCTGCTGTAAGACACTTACTTCCGAAGATAAATGTTGCACTGTTTGGATGAGCAAGGGTATCAGCCCGATGTAATCCACTTGCTTGACACCGAGAGTGTCTTCGTGGACAAGTTCGGGAAAAACCTTCTGCACTTCTTCGGCCAAGAGTCCATAGGAAGGAGTCTCTGGTGATGCCTCGTCTTGTTTGAATGTGTATTCCACCGGAGCAAGCTCCATGACTCCCTGATAGCCTTTTTCATCGCTTATGCTGTTAATATTGGTCATCTTGTCTATGTCGGATGGGACCAATAAAGATGGTGAAACAACGGCATCTTTCACCAAGACAGAGCCTCCAAAAAATGCCACATAACCATTAGTGAAAGATCCTCCAAATTGAACTGCATAGCCGACAGCGGAATAGCCCGCGTCTTCGGGATACAAAACGTATTCACCCATATATTGCGTACTGTCAGCACTTGTCAGCGTAATGATGTAATCGTCGGCGCTGTCGGATACATAGAGACTGTCAGATCCTTCTGCAATAGCGAAAAAAGTAGCCTCGTAAACGGTTTTGTCAGACTGACGGACAACATCACAATGAAGAGTGCCGAGGTTGGCAGTGTAGATGAATGTCAAACTTCCGTCCATATAGTAACACAGGATAGAAACTTGCGCAGGGCAACGAGGATGTGTCCCTCCAGCGGGAACCGGATGAAGGGGGATGTTCAGCTTGTCAGTTTGCTGTGATGCGTTTGCTGCATAGAGTGACATGGCGAGAGCCGACAACAAGAGCAAACTGATAGTGAAAAGTCTTTTCATGAACATAGAATATGATTATTATTGTTTGTTTTTTATAATTTCAATAAATGCGTGGCAAAGTTACACATTTTTTTTGAAATATCATCGGACAAAGGCAAAAAAACGCGCCCAGAAAATGGCGCGTTTTATTTTGTTTATCAAAGACTTAATTATTTTTAACATTTGGGAGCGTTTGAGAAGTCTGACATTAGGCCAAAAGTTGCAACAAATCATCCTTATAAGCCAAGTCAGATGCCAAGATACGTTCTTTCAATCGGCTTCGACGCTTGTAGATAATATCACGATTGTCTATCTTCATCAGCAGACATGTTGATTTTGTTGAAAACCCAGCAATCATCAGGCAGAGAAGATGAAGGTCGTCATCTTTGGTGAAAAGGCCATCCTTCTGCACCTTGGACATCAGACCTTCGAAGTTTTCATCGGTCGCTTTCATGAGCTTTGCTAAAAACTCTTGATCCTTGAACGCATTGATCTCGTTCTGGACTTCGTTGTAGATGAGCTTAAGTGATTCTTTCGTCTCTCCATTACTGAAGTATTTCAGACCGATGCGATCTATCTTTTCCATCCGTTCTTTAAATAATCGACGAATGGTCATCCTTGATTTACGGGTCGATTCGTTGGCTTCAGCTTCTGCCGCAGAGTGGGAGATGTCTGATTGTTGTCTCCTTTGCTGCTCCATGCCAAGCTCTTGCCTGAGTTGAAAGACATCATCCAAGTAAGAGCGGACAAGCATATCCTTTTGACGAAGCCTTTGACGTACAATCACGACAACCAATAACAGGAGCAGGGCTGACAAGACAAGAACGATTTTATAGCGATTTGTCCTCTCCTTCATAAGACGATTGTTAGTGTCTAACTGTTGCTGCACATAGTCCTGTTGTACAGAAGAAACCGAAGTAGTATTGATGACACGGACAATGGAATCCTGCAAATCTGATTTTCGCAGTAGCGACTGATAAGCCTCCTGATATTTACCACGGGTATTCTGCAGGTCGGCCAAGGTGGCAAGTTCAAAGACCTTCTCTGTTTCAGTTGTTGACAGCTCCTCGGCATATCTCATGCAGCTATCGGCCTCCACATGGCGCCCGTTATTCTCATAAACAATAGCACGACACAAATAGTCAATGGTGTATCTTGGAGAAGTTTGGAGCAAAATCAATGAGTCGGCCTTCTGATATTGGTTTTTCACCACACATTGAAATAAATAATAGGTGAGAACCTCAAGTCGAAGCCGTTCGTCGATATCGGAGCTCAGAAGGCTACTGAATATCTTATCCGCTTCATCATAGCGTTTCTGATAGTTCAGTGCTATGCCCTTAAGCATGAGTGCCCAGTTCATTCGAGCTGTGTCTCCTGCTGCTTGATGACATTGGTAGGACTTTTCGGCATAGAGCAAGTCCTCGCCACTGTACATCTCGTGGCAGATACTGGATATATTGCCGAATGACAATCCCGCAAAAGTATAATCCTCGAGTTCTTCGGCCATCTGCGCGGCCTCGAAGAATGAAGCATAGGCACGTCCCAATGCTTTGGCATTGCGCCAAATACAACCATGATAATAATGTGCCAGCATCTGTTCCCGCTTGCTGCCATGGTCATCATAGTAACTGACAGCAAGGAGGATAAGGCTATCGTTCGTGTCGTCAATCCAATTCTTGTCGTGCGTCTGCGTCTTGAGCAGGGCATAGCGGGCATGTTGGGCATCGCCCTCAAGGGGCACATTACCCGATGTAATCAGACTGTCAAGACGGATGAGTTCAAGAAGCGCCGAATCGGGATGCTGTTGCACCACTTGCTCGATGCGGTCAAGGCTCTGGTCAACCACGGGATTCCCATGCTTGCAGGATACGAACGGAAGACCTACAAACACAGAAAGTATCACAGGAAGCAATAATCTCAAAGAAGTACTTTTCATGTATAGATAACGCAAATAAACGTTGTTTATTGTATGACTGATATTTTTTATATCTAAAAGCAAAAAACAAATGAAATAATTTGGAGGTGTTAAAAAAAACTTATATCTTTGCAGCAAACAATTTTACTACCTTAAATAAATAATTATGGCAACAGTTGATGATAAAAAGATCATCTTTTCGATGGTGGGCGTCTCGCACACAATCCAGCAGACTCAAAAACAGGTACTCAAGAACATCTATATCTCGTTCTACTACGGAGCGAAGATCGGCATCATTGGTTTGAACGGCGCCGGCAAATCGACGCTGATGAAGATCATTGCCGGCATCATCCAGCCCAGTCAGGGCGAAGTGGTGTGGAGCCCAGGCTACAGCGTGGGATATCTGGAGCAGGATCCGAAGCTGGATGAGACAAAGAACGTGAAGGAGAACATCATGGAAGGTGTGCAGTACATCTACGACGCTCTGAAGGAGTATGACGAGGTGAACATGAAGTTCGCCGAACCGGAATACCTGGAGGATCCCGACAAGATGGACCAGCTCATCAACCGACAGGCGGAACTGCAGGATATCATCGACTCGACGGATGCGTGGAACATCGACTCGAAACTCGACCGTGCCATGGCAGCTCTCAACTGTCCTCCAGGTGACTGGCCAGTGAAGAACCTGTCGGGTGGCGAACGTCGCCGCGTGGCTCTCTGCCGCCTCCTGCTCAAGAAACCTGACGTGCTGCTGCTCGACGAGCCCACCAACCACCTCGATGCCGAGAGCATCGACTGGCTGGAGCAGCACCTGCAACAATACGAAGGCACCGTCATTGCCGTTACCCACGACCGTTACTTCCTCGACGATGTGTCGGAGTGGATTCTCGAACTCGACCGAGGCGAGGGCATCCCGTGGAAGGGCAACTATTCGAGCTGGCTCGACCAGAAGACCAAGCGCATGGCTCAGGAAGAGAAGACCGCCTCGAAGCGCCGCAAGACGCTGGAGCGCGAACTCGAATGGGTACGCATGGCACCGAAGGCTCGACAGGCCAAGGGCAAGGCTCGTCTGAACTCCTACGACAAGATGCTCAACGAGGAACAGAAGGAGCGCGAAGAGAAGCTCGAGATCTTCATCCCCAATGGTCCACGTCTTGGCAACAAGGTGCTGGAGGCCGTGCATGTAGCCAAGGCTTACGGCGACAAGGTGCTCTTCAAGGACCTGAACTTCATGCTGCCACCCAACGGCATTGTAGGCGTCATCGGTCCCAATGGTGCGGGAAAGACTACCCTCTTCCGCCTCATCATGGGCATGGAGAAACCCGATAGCGGCACGTTCACCGAAGGCGAGACCGTGAAGCTGGCTTACGTGGATCAGCAGCACAAGGACATCGAGCCCGACAAGTCGATTTTCGACGTGGTGAGCGGTGGCAACGAACTAATACGCATGGGTGGACGAGACATAAACGTGCATGCTTACCTGAGCCGCTTCAACTTCAATGGTGCGGACCAGAACAAGCTCTGCGGCGTGCTTTCGGGTGGTGAACGCAACCGTCTGCATCTTGCCATGGCGCTGAAGGAGGAAGGCAACGTACTCCTGCTCGACGAGCCGACCAATGACATCGACGTGAATACGCTGCGCGCCCTGGAGGAAGGTCTGGAGGCTTTCGCTGGTTGCGCGGTAGTCATCAGCCACGACCGCTGGTTCCTCGACCGCATCTGCACCCACATCCTCGCCTTCGAGGGTAATGGTGAAGTATTCTACTTCGAGGGCTCCTACACCGATTACGAGATCAACAAGGCCAAACGTCTCGGCATCGAAGAGCCGAAGCGCAGCCGCTATCGCAAACTGATGGAAGACTAGGCACGAATCATCCCGAATTTTTTTTCTTATCACGAATTAGAGAATTAGAGAATTGCATAATAAAGAAGGTACAAACATAAATAATTCTATAATTCGATAATTCGTGATAAACAAGAGTATTATGAAAAAGATTACGATTATTCTGGCAATGGCACTGGGCATGTTCAGCGCTTGCCAACAGAAGAATGGACACGACGTGACCATCGTGGTGACAAATCCGACTGACCGTGACATCATGGGAGTAATAGAAGGCGTGCCGCTGAAGGCAGTCCTCGATAGTCTTGGAGTAAATGCAGGCACTCCCATCAAACTGATTGACGAGATGGGCAAGTTCGTAGCCACACAGATCTTCAACAACGGGGAAGAGGATTTGCTTCTCTTCGAGTCCAACACTTTGGCCAACGGCGAGAGCTCTTACTTTGTGTCGGTACGCAAAACATCGGATCCCGTTTTGACAGTTCCCAGTGCCGTCTTCATCAAACACTATCCACAGCGCAAAGATGACCTGTGCTGGGAGAACGAATCGTCGATATGGCGTGCCTACGGTCCGGAACTGCAAGCCACCAACGAACGCGCTTTCGGCTACGACATCTGGGTCAAGAACACGAAGGAGCTGCTTTGCGACGAACGTATGCTGACAGCATTGCGCGGCTGGGCTATACGTGACAGCCTTCATGCCTTGGGCGAGCATCATCTGGCCGATAGTATCGGTCATGCAGGAAGCTTCCACGAGGATCATGGCAAAGGCATGGACTGCTACGCCGTAGGACCTACCTTGGGAGGTGGCACAGCCGCCCTATTGAACGAAGAAGGTGGCATCGTCTTCCCATGGGCTTGGAAGACACACAAGATACTGGCCAACGGCCCACTGCTTGGAGCTGTAAGACTGGACTATGACACTCTCTATGTCGATGCTGACACCGTGGTGGAACACCGTACCATCATCGCGCAGAAGGGCACACGTTTCAACATCATCAACGTAGAGTATGAGGGTCTGACCAAACCGCATGAGATTGCCGTGGGCATCGCCTTCCACGGTGATGAGGACAGCGTGCGACTTGACAAGGGAAACAAGTACATCGCCTATTCCGACCCAACCGACCAGCCGGGCCGCGATCCAGGCCGTGTCCTGATTGGCGCATATCTGCCTACCTTGACCCGCACTGCCCTTGAACAGGGCCACCTGCTGGGCATCGCCAAATACAAGCCAGGCGAGACCTTCACCTACTACATGGGCAGCGGATGGAGCAAAGGCGACTGCGCCTCACTCACCGTCATGACCGATGAACTCAAAAAACTGGCGAAGGAAAAACCGCAGATGGTGCGCATCGAAGTGAAATAATAAGGAAAAGCCCTATAGTAACTATAGACAATTTAGAAACTATAGGGCTTGTTGTATAGAGAGGTGAGCGAGGTAAGCGGGCAAAGGCTCGCTTACCTCGTCTTTTCGACGAGGGCGAAGTCGATGGTCTTACGATCAAGATTGACATTGGCGACAGTAACCCTGAGCGTGTCGCCCAAGGTGAAGCGGCGGTGAGTACGACGGCCTATGAGACAGAAGTTGCGCTCGTCGTAGATGTAATGGTCATCACGCAGGTCGCGCAAGGAGATCATTCCTTCACAAAGGTTCTCCTTGAGTTCGACGTAGATACCCCATTCGGACACACCACTGATAACACCTTCGAACACCTGTCCCATGCGATCCTTGAGGAACTCGGCCTGCTTGTACTTGATCGAGGAACGTTCGGCCTGGACAGCCAACTGCTCCATCTCGGAACAATGCTTACACTCCTCTTCGAGCTGCTCGCGCACTACCGAACGACCCTTCTGGTTGAGGTAACGATCGAGCAGACGATGTACCATGCAGTCGGGATAACGACGAATGGGCGAGGTGAAATGGGTGTAATACTGGAAGGCAAGTCCATAGTGACCGATGTTCTCGGTGGAATAGACGGCCTTGGCCTGCGTGCGGATGGCAAGCGTGGAGAGCATATTCTCTTCCGGACGATTGTGGATGTCCTTCATCAGCTGATTGATGCCTTGGCTGATCTGCTTGTTCTTGGAGTAATCGACCACGTCGGACTTCTTGCCACTGAAGATACTCTTCACATTGTGGCCGAAACGGGCAGCGAGCAATGCGAGACTCTCAAGCTTCTCCTGCGAAGGCTGGTCGTGGATACGATAGACGAACGACTTGGCCTTCTTCTGCATCTTACCGTTGATCCTCTGCGGTCTGACATCCTTACCGATGGCCTCAGCCACGGTGCGGTTAGCCAAAAGCATGAACTCCTCGATGAGCTTGTTGGCATCCTTCGACACCTTGAAATACACATCCAATGGTTTACCCTTCTCGTCGAGGACAAACTTCACTTCCTCACGCTCAAATCCAATGGCGCCCTCGGCAAAACGACGGGCACGAAGCTGCTTGGCCAGACGGTCGAGCTGAAGGAGTTCGGGCGCAAAATCGCCTTGACCTGTCTCGATGATCTCCTGAGCCTCCTCGTAATTGAAGCGGCGGTTGGAACGAATCACCGTACGGACAATCTCATGACGCAGGACGTTGGCATCGTCATCCATTTCGAAGATTACACTATAGCACAGCTTATCCTCATTGGGACGCAGGGAGCAAAGATTGTTGCAGAGCTTCTCGGGCAGCATGGGGATGGTACGATCGACTAGATAAATGGACGTGGCACGCGCGTAGGCCTCCTTGTTGATGATCGAATCGGGATGCACATAGAAGGTGACATCGGCGATGTGAACACCGACTTCCCAAATGCCATTCTTCAGCTTCTTGATCGACAGGGCATCGTCGTAGTCCTTTGCATCGGCGGGGTCGATGGTGAAGGTGGTGACCTCGCGATAGTCAAGACGTTTGGCTATCTCCTCGGGTGTACAGCCGTCGTCGATACGTTCAGCAGCTTTCACCACATTCTCGGGATACTTGTAAGGCAAACCATATTCGGCGAGGATAGCGTGCATCTCGGTATTGTTCTCACCCTCCTTGCCCAGGACGTCGGCAATACGGCCAACAGGGTTCTTGGAGAAGGCAGGCCAGCGTTCGAAATCGACAACGACCTTATCGCCGTTCTTTGCCTTGCCCAACAACTCGTTGGGAATGTAGATGTCCTTGTCGAGCGAACGGTTGTCGGGAGTGACGAACGCATATTTGGAAGTCTTTTGGAGCACACCCACATAACGATGCTTGACACGCTCGACGACCTCAACGACACGTGCCTGTGGCCCACCCATGCGGTTACGATGGCCCAGGATCTTCTGGATACGAACCTTATCGCCCGTGAGGGCTTGCATATCGTCACCATCGAACACGAGGTAAGGCTCATCATTGCCTTCGATACGCACGGCATGCATGCCATTGTGACGACGCTCGAACACACCGATGAGCTCGGCCTGTGTCTGACGGTCGGCCAAGCCATAACGGCCAGGGCTGACCTCCTTGAGGAAGCCTTGTTGCTGCAGATCGACAAGCAGGTCATAGACATCGCTGCGGTTGCTGCGGCCAAAGATGCCCAGCTCCTGCGAGATCTGCAGATAATTATATGAATCCTTGGGATGTGCGTTGAACCACTCGGTGATTCTTGCTACCAGTTTATCTGTGCCTTTGGTATTTCGTTTTGCCATAATTAAAAGGTATTTGATGGTTGTTTTTCGAGGCAAAGATACAACGAAAAATCCATATCTCCAAATTTTCGAAGGAAAAACTGAAGATATGGATAAAATAATCTCTAAACTAGGTTTTTAGAGAGACTCACAAACGACATCATTTGCCTCGACATGCAACTTCCTGTCGCCTGTGCCCTTTAAGCCAGCGGGGATGGTGACATCGACATCAACGGCAGTCTTGGCATTGTTGATGGCCACGAGCACGCCTTCGCCCATATAGGTGCGGAGATAGACGAGCGTGTTGTCATCGACATAGAGTGGCAGATAGTCGCCGAACTGGAGGGCGATGTTTTCACGACGTTGCTGGGCAAAACGGCGAACCTCGTCGAGGTTGTGCTGCTCGAAGTGATTGTAGCCGCTGAAACGCATGAAGCGACGATTGTCGGGGTCATTGCCTCCCTCCTGTCCGAACTCGTCGCCCTGATAGATACAGGGAACGCCAGGCAGCGTGAGGTTCAGTTTCTCGAGCAACAATGCCTTGGAATAGGCTCGCACGGAATCGCCGATGCCTACGTGACGCGTCCAACCGGCTGCCTTGCCATCTTCGTCCCAGCTGACGGCTCCACCAGCAAGACTGATGAAGCGCGTCTTGTCGTGATTGCCCGAAATGATACCCATGGTATGATGGGCACCGTAGGCAGCGCCACTCTCCTCGATGGTGCGAGCCAGGTCACGCATCGAATGTCCCTCGCGTTCGCCAAGCACATCGATAGCAGTATGGTAGATGTTGAAATCGAACTGGGCATTGAGCATACCGCTCTTGATGTATGAACCGATAAGCTCGGGGGAACCATAGGTCTCGCCAATCATCCAGATGTCGCGATCCTTGAGCTGCGGATCGACGGCCAGCTTCTTGCCAAATGTGCGCCAGTAGTTCAACGGGATGTGCTTGCACGCATCGTGACGGAAGCCGTCGAACTCGAAGTTTCGCACCCAATAGAGAGCCGAATCGGTGAGCTGGTCGGCGACTTTGCGTCTTGTCAAGTCGAGGCTCGGGATATGACGGTCGAACCAGGTGGTAAGACGATAG
Source organism: Bacteroidales bacterium (assembly GCA_017548545.1). Taxonomy (GTDB): domain Bacteria; phylum Bacteroidota; class Bacteroidia; order Bacteroidales; family UBA3663; genus Liminaster. The sequence goes on from JAFYZW010000066.1 coordinate 15,113, forward strand.
TCGCCATCCCACAATTCAAGATTCGGCTTGCCATCGGCTGTGAGCGAATCGGTAGCCCAATCGGGATGTGCTTGGAAAAGAGGAGACTCGATGTGGAGGTGATTGGCCACATAGTCGAGCACCACATTGATGTTGTGCGCATGAGCGGTCTGAAGCATCTCGTGCAACTCGTCATCAGTACCGAAACGCTCATCGACCTTCGTGATAAAGATGGGCCAATAGCCATGATAGCCTGAGAAACGCGTACGCGGCTTTGTGTTCAGGCCCCAAGCGCTATATGGGTTCTGCGTGATGGGGCTTACCCAGATGGTGTTGATGCCAAGATTGTCGAAGAAGCCTTCCTGAATCTTCTGCGTGATGCCCACGATGTCACCACCCTGATAGTCGGCCTGCGGGAGGACAAGCTTCGGGTTGTTGATCTTCCAGTCGTTCTCGGTCTTGCCATTGTTGAAACGGTCGATCATCAGCGAATAGAGGATCTGTGTCTCGGGATCATGTCGATTGAGTTCGCTTGCTGAGGTGATTACCTTTCCGTTCTGGAGCGGAATAAGGATGTCGCTCATTGGAGCGTCGGCAGTTGCGCCATAGACACGCAGATAAGTGCGCTCACGGCTTCCCTCGGGGACCTTGGGCAAGGTCACCACAATCTCATTATCACTGACCACGACATTCTTCTCGGGAAGTAGGGTGTTCTGCCAAAGGGCCAATACCTTCTCTGGTTTCTGAGTAAACCCGATTCCGACCTTATTGTCACGTGTCCAAGTGGTATAGAGATGGGCATAGCCCGAGGTGAAGTGACTGCCATCCTCGACGACGAGGGTAAGCTTCTTGCCCTGACTCATGAGGTCGATGGTACCAAGCATCGCATTGGCGGTCACGAAGAAGGTGGAATCGGTGAAACTGTTGATGGTGACACCCGGACCTGCGACCACGGCATCGAACTTATCGATGGACGGGAAGTAGTCGGTGAAGTAGTTCTCCTGATTGGGAGCCGTCACAAACACCACGCTCGAACGATGCTCGTTGCCCGGGATCTGCTCAGGTGCAAACGGCTTGTTGCAGGCTGAGAAGATGACCAGCGCTGCAACAAAGCAACAAGAAGAAAGTTTGCTAATCATTTTTGTTATTTTTTGATGAGCAGGTAAGCCGACAGAGCATCGAGCTGACCATGAATGATACCTTTCTTCACCGAGAATACCTTACCCGTAAGAGCATCCTTGTACTTGCCATTGGGAAGGGTGGTAGCCAGTGAGATCTGCTTCGCATCGGAGGCGATGTTGATGAGGGCAACGCCCTTGATGCCACGGCAAACCTGAAGGACAGCGCCATCGGCCGAGCAGCTGATGCTCTCGGGCTGACCCTGCATCTGATGACGGAAACGATTGGCAGCCACTACGAGCGGGTGCTTGAAGTTGTCGTTGCCCTTGATGCCTACCAGGTTCTTGCCCCAGAAGTTGCCGGCAGGACCATCGCTGCCATCGGGACGGTTGTAGAACAGCGGCATGCCATTGGCGCGAGCTGCGAGATAAACCCAACCCAAACGGATCTGCAGGTCGGAGAGTGCAGCCGACTCGTGGTCGTTGCAATAGGTGTCGTGACTCTCAACCCAGGTGACGAGCTTACTAGGATCGACGGGATGGCAATAGCCCTTGACATCCTTGTCCATCCAGTTGGCCTTTTCGAGGTCATAGCGCAGGTCCCAGCCTAAGCCGGAGGCCGTCATGCCCATGTATTCGGCATACTCCTCCTCCTTGACATTCTTGTCCTGCAGCACCTCACCATAAATGAAGAGACTATCCTCGGGTAAGCAGAGATTCACACCATTGGCCGACTCACGGCCAGTGGCCACAGCCCAGAAGTTGTTCTTGGGCGACAGCTCGTCCTTCGGATCGCTGGGCAGACCGATATGCTTGGCTGTGTCGTAGCGGAAGCCGCGCACGCCGCACTTGATCAGATCGTTGCAATACTGCAGATAGTAGGCCTGGAAGTCGGGGTTTTCGGTGTTGACATCGGGAAGACCGCCCATTTGGCCAGTGGTGCACTGCAGACGGTCGTTATAGTCGCGGATCTCGATGAAACCTGTGGAATGATAGAGTTTCTCATGACCGCCCACAGCAGCGTCGAGTTCGTCGCTCACACGCGTATCGTCGATGGCCGTATGGTTGGGCAAGACATCGACGATGATGCGGATGCCATATTTGCCGGCTTCATCGCAGAGCTGCTTGAGTTCGTCGCGGGTACCTACTACATAATTACCGATTTTCCAATCGACAGGCTGGTAATAGTAATACCAACGACCATGACCAAAGAGTTGCGGGCCACCGCCCTTATCACCCTTGGCTTCGATGACACACTTCTCAGCGGGAGAGGTCTGAACGATGGTATAGCCGGCTTCGGCAATGTCGGCGAGATTCTCGCGGATGGTGTTGAACGACCAGCACCATGCGTGCAGAATCACATCGTCGTTGGTGTTGACAGGCGCAACCTTCGTTTTGCCTGATAGCTGAAATCCGATGCCCATTGCCAGAATGACGATGGGCAGAATAACCTTATTCTTCATCTTTATACTATGATTATCAAAGGGGGAGCAGTGACTCAAGTTCTGCTCCCTCATGGATTTATTTGAACATAATCTTGCGACCGCCACGGATGTAAAGCTGACCGGTCTTCATCTCGGTGACACGACGACCCTGCAGGTCGTAGATGGCTTCAGAGTCGGCAGCATCGTCCTCAGTGATGGCACTGAGACCAGCATACTGCGAAGTGACATCGCTTACCGTAAACTTACCTCCATTCTTCGTGCTGTTGATGATGTAATAGGCATCCTGTGTCATGCCCGTAACATCCTCTGACTGCTGATTGCCTGCAGAATTAGTGAATACGAAGTTGACAGCATAGTCACCCGTATTGGGGATGGCAAAGGTCTGAACATACCATGTCAAACCACCCTCTTCGACAGTCTCCTTGGCCTGAGCGCCCGGCCAACCGCCATTGAGCTGCTCGTTGTCGGGACCTGCCCAGATATAGATATAGAGCGGATTGAGCGAACCGGACTGGTTGCAGACATGCAAGGTGGCCGGATGGGAATCAACCACTTCTACCTCCTTGAAGATATAGGTGCGGCTCTGCACATTGCTCACTACACCATTGCTCAATAGGCCCACCTTCAGCGTGGTGGTGACAGCGAAGGAGAGCTCCGAGCCACTCTCCAAAGATGGAGAAGAAGCTGTAGGCTCCGAACCATCGGTTGTATAGACCAGCTTGGCATTGGCATCCTGAGAAATGGCAAGCAGGGGCACGTCGACAGACTCGCCAACGCTATAGACACCCGAACCCTTGCCAATCCAAGGAGCCTCGATGGTCTTCAGCACATAGTATTTGTAGTTCTTGCCAGCAAGTACCTCCTGATAAGTGTTTGACACATTATAGGTGTAGTTGCCGCAAAGTACACGCAACGTGCCCTTGGTGCCCGTCACGGTGCGTCCCACGTATGCCGTACCGCCCAACCACTCGGCGTAGGTGCTCTGGTTGTTGATGCCAACCAAGCGACGCACTTCGATCATGTTCTTGATCTCCTCCTTGCAGTCGGTCCAATGCTTCAGGAACACACAGGGTGTGCCTGGCATTGCCAGCATCCATGCATTGAGGGCTGCCGTATCCTTTCGGATGGGATCCTGGGAGGCAGTGGCCGAACGGTACTCGGTGTCGTGATTCTCGACGAATGTGACAGAATACTGGCGATAGTTCTCGTCGCTGATGCCTGAGTTATTCTTGAGGTTTGACCAGTTGTTGTTGTTGACTGCATCACGACAAGTGTAGCGGAATGCGAAGTCGAACGCAGCAGACTGTGGCACACCATCGACCTTGGTGCCGTCGATCCACTTCTTGACATTGGACGAATTGCCATCCCAATACTCGCCTACCGAGAATTTGGTGCCGGCATAGACATTATACATGCCCACGCGTGATGCATTGAAGCCCTTCACCATATCGTAACGGAAACCAGTGTAGCCGAGATCTTCGATAAGGTATTTGGTGTAAGCCTTGACACAGTTCTGCACATTCTCTGACTTGTGGTCGAGGTCGCGCATGCCGTCCCAACCCTCGCCCTCGTCGTTGTTGGACGAGAGGCTGTAGCCATTGCTGGTGGCCCAGCTCAAAGTCTGTCCGCCATCATCGTTGCGGACGATGTCGGTGCTTTGCATCTGATAGGTCACACCATTATAGGTCTCGGCCGGGAAATCAACCCAGTTGGAAACGTTCTTACGGTGATTGACCACCACATCGGCAATGATTCCTGTGCCCTTCTCCTTGTAAGTGTTGATCATGGAACGGAGCTGTTCCTCGGTGCCAAAGGAGGATTTCTGCTGGAAATAGTACAAGGGATCATAGCCCATGGATGTACTGCTTCCAGTGTAGGCAGACTGCGGAACCCAGATAAGTGAGAAATAGTTGGATATTTCATCGGCCTGGGATTCAAGTTTGCTCCACTTGGTCGCAGAATAAGAATCCCAGTAGAACCCCTGCAGCATTACGCCCTCGTAGTTGGCGGGCCAACCTTGGGCATCAGCGATAGTGGCAGACATTGCTGCAAGCATCAATAAGGAAGTTAAGAAATTCTTCATTGTCGATTAGTTTGAGATAAAAATGAGGAGCAAGGCAAGTCTAAAAAGCTTGCAACTTGCTCCTCAAGAAAATACTATCCTTTACTCAACAGTAGCGTAAGCCTTGCCTTCGCAATTTGGCCAGAACTTAATCGTGTAAGTACCTGCCTCGATATGGATGTCGCTGCCGTTGTTCATCAGGTTGGTGAGGTCACCACCCCAGTTGAAGGTCCAATCGCCATTGGCACGGAACTTGAAGTTACCAGTTGCAAGTTCGCCAGTGTAGGTCCAGCAACCCAGCTGAGTATCGAAGGTCATCTCGGTGTCGCCATCCCAACCATTGCGGGTAGCGTCGCCGATGAGACCGATCGTAGCGGGAGTAGCCTCGTAGGTGAGGTTGGCCATATCGGCTACAAGCATGTAGAAGCCCTCAGCGATGTTGATGTTGCCGCCTTCGGTAGAAAGCTTGCCGTCGCCGGCATCGCCATACCAACCGCCATCGACGAACTTGAAGCCCCAAGTTGTCTCGCCATCATCGGGAAGCACATAGTACCAGCCGCGATAAACGCCTGCGCCTTCGTGAGCCATTGGGCTTGCCGAGTCGCTCCATCCGTTGGCGCTGCCAGCGTAGTAGATGAAGTCGCTGAACTGCTCACCAGCGCCGGAAGTCTCGGTGAAGACAGCCTTGTGGTTGCCCTCGGTAGAAAGGATCAGGCTGATGTCGTAGGTGCCTGCACTGACGCTGATGTTAGGTCCATCCTGAGTAAGACCGTTCACGTCACCGCCAAAGTTGATTGCCCAGTCACCGTTTACACGGAACTTGACGCCGCCCTTCGGGAGCTCTACGCCCTTGACCTCCCAAGCACCGCTAGCGGTGTTGTAGGTGAGATCGACATCGCCGCCCCAAGAGTTGAAGTCACCGATAAGGCCGATCTGGTTGATGGTTACGAGGTTGTAGGTCATCGCCGAAAGGTCCACATTTATCTCATAGAATCCTGCACCTGGATCGGGACAGTTGTCGCTACCCTGACCGATGCGGTCGTCGCCGAGCCATTCCCAGTCGCCATCCCAATCGTTCTCGTTGGGCTTGAACTTGAACTGGCCATCGAGATAATAGTATCCCTTGTATAAGCCATCGCTTGCAGGACTGCGGAGGGCATGTGGAGTGCTCCAGCCCGACTCGTTACCGATCTCGTAGATGTACTCGTTGAACGACAGAGCAGCGGCATTCCATGTCATGTTCATCATGTCGAAGGTAACACGATAGAAGAGTGCATCAGGATCGTAGGCAACCACGAAGTTGCCACCCTCGTTGTTATACTTGAACTTGCCAGGATTGTCTTCATCACTGCCAAGGCACTTGCTCCAATCACCACCAATGCCGGAAGCCGGGGTAACCTTGAACTCAAGGTCGCCAGTAAGGTCGGCGGGAGCATTGAAGGTCACTGTGAAAACAGGATTCTCATAAACATCACCTCCACCGTTGGTCAAAGCATAGTCGGTATTGGTGTTGTCCCAACCATTGAAATTGCCGGTGAGATAATATACCTCCTCGATTTCGGGAGCCTCAGGGATGGCCTTGATGGCAAATGCCTGCGAATCGTTCATGCGAATGCTTGCAGCCGAGCTGGTCTGCCAAACTGAGAGGACGCCCAGAAGCTCACGCTCCTCGGGACGCTTGCCGTAAGAATCCTCGAGATAGCGCTGGAGGGCATCGGCCGACATATAACCTTCGGGGGTGATGTCGTAGGTGGCAGCTTCGAGGATGTTGTCAGCTGTAGAAAGCGTAATCTTGTACTCGGGAGCATAGCCTTCAACAGAAGCTGTGGGGGCATTGATGTTGCAGACCTGAACCATCTCAGCCTCAAGTGTGCGGAAATCGATGGTGCCGACACTTGACACACTGCCATCGCCAAAGGATACAGGGGACTCTTGTGGAACGCTCTTTGGTTCACTCCAGTCCTTGTAGTCATCGGTACAGGCAGCGAGTGCTGCTGCACCAAGAACCACGGCATATAAAAATTTCTTATTCATTGCTTTGTTGGATTTTCAGTTCCTTCCTGCCCCATTGCTGGAGCAGGAAAGGACTTAGGTTGATTACTGGAGAACGAAACGATAGAAACGTGTAATATCGTTGTATATCACAAGATAATTGCCTGGAGTGAGATAGATATCTGCACCACCATTGGTACCATAGCCATAGAAGCTACCATCGGCGGTCTCGAGAACATCTCCACCGGAGTTGTAGTCCCACGAACCTGGCTCCTTAATCTTGATGGCCTGGCCGTCACCAATTGTTACGGAAGCTACCCAGTCGTGGTTGATGGCGCCATCATAGGTATGTACAGGCTTCATCTCGGTGTCGCCCCATTCGTTGAAGTGTCCGGCGATGCACATGCCTGAGAATACAGCAGGAGTGCCCTCATACTTCTCAACGGTGAGCTCATCCTTCTCGGTGTTGAGCGTAATGGTGTAGTAGCCTGGTTCAGGCACGGTGATGTTGCCCGAGCCACCGTCGTTCTTCACGAATGAACCGAAGCTGTCGCCCTGGCCCCACTGCTCATCCCAAGAGTCGAGCGTGTGCTTCAGCTTGAAGCCATTGCCAGCGAGGTAACCAGTCCAGGTGATAAGACCTGCACCCGTCTTGGTATCGTACTCGTAGTCGGCCACAGTCTGCATAGGATAGCTGCTGGTCGGCATATCGGACGACCACTTGCCATCGCCAATGTCACCACCGATGAGATACCAGATATCGGGATCGGCAGCCTTCAGCTCGATGTAGTATGGAAGAACATTGAAGTTAACGACATTGGAAGCAACGGAAGCCAGCTTGTCGAACGAAGCATTCTGAACGAATGCGAGAACACGTGCATAGACAGTAGCACCATCAGTGAATGCAGGACTGGTGACATCCCAGCCATTGAGCATCTCAAGTGCCTTGTCGATAGCCGTAGCAGAAACCTCGGCAGTGCAAGAGGTGTAAATCTCTTCAAGCGGGAAGTAGTCGGCACCAGTGTTGTCTTCGGCAAGTTCGTCAAAGGCTTTGGTGAAACTACCGGTAGAGGAAACCTGTACCTGATAGTTAGCGACTACAGGAGCGTTAGGATCGGTGAACTGGGGCTGTGACCAGCTCATGGCAACCGCATTGGAGGTCTTGAGGTCGATCTGCGAAGATCCGTACACCGGAGTGTTGACAATGAATGAACCTTCGGCCGGAGACACCAGAATCGGGTTCGATTCATCGTCCTTGTCGCATGAGATGAATGCCAGGCTAGTTGCCGCGAGCATCATCGCGAATGAAAATATCTTTTTCATATCTGTTCAAATCGTGTTGAATTAATAACCTGAATTCTGAGTGAGGTTCGGATTGGCATTCATATCCTCATCAGGAATAGCGTAAACATTGAGATAGGAAGCGAGACTGACGCCAGCCTGGCTGCCGCCCTTCCATTCCCAAAGGTACTGACCGCTGTTGCCACCTCCATAGTAACCATAACGGATAAGATCGGTACGACGGTAGCCCTCGTAGTAGAGCTCACGAGAACGCTCGTCGAGGATCTGGTTGAGCGAGTACTGGGTTTGTGTCGAAGCGTTGGCACGCTCACGAAGTGCATTGACACGTGCGGTACCGGTAGAAGAAGTAACACCACCATTCTGACGGGCATCAGCTTCGGCGGAAATGAGATAAGCCTCAGCCGAACGCATCAGGAAGAAGTCCATATCGATGAACTGGGTGTTGTGAGGAGCACCGCCCGAAGCGTAGGTGTTGCGGAACTTTGCGCATGCAAAACCACTGGTATATTCAGTAGGCGTAGAAACAGAGAGTTCACGATCGACGCCAAAGAATATTGCACGGTCATCGCCTGCTGCTGCCACCATATCCTCGAAGGTAACATTGGGAGCATCAGCATTGGGGAAGAACTTGTCGAGAAGCTGACGACGTGCGCGGTTGCCTGCCCAGAATTCGGTGGTACCGTAATCGGAATTGATATTCATATCGGACTTCCAGGTTGAAGCCATGAGGAAGAGTGAAGTACCCCAAGATGTAGTGGTGGTACCATCCTGCAGGACGGGGAAGATTGCCTCGGTAGCAGCACTCGTCTCACCATTGTCGCCCATGAAGAGCATCTGGTAAGCGCTCCAACCATTGAGACCTGTGGTGTTGAGCTTGTGAGGACCGTTGACAACAGTCTCGGCGTAGCTCTGAGCATCGGCCCAACGGGCAGTACCGGTATAAACCTCGGCATTCAGATACATACGAGCAAGAAGCAAGTTGGCTGCGTCCTGGTCAACACGTCCATAGCCGCTGTCCTTGCTGGAAACAGCACGTGGAGCGAGCATGTTGGGAAGGATCTCCTTAAGTTCGTTCTCAATCCAGCTGAAGAGCTCTGCACGTGGCATCTGCTGTGGGCTTTCGGCTGAAATCTCGAGTGTGAAAGGCACATTTCCGAAGAGGTCCATCAGATAATAGTAGTTGAGGGCGCGGATGAAGCGAACTTCAGCTGCACGAGTGGCATCAACATCGCCGCAGACACTCAGATAGTGGTTGCAGAAGGCAATACCTGTATAGAGACGATAGTAGAAGCCGCGAAGCATCGGGTGGGATGCATCATACTGGTTGTAGTTGAAGGCCGGGATACCAGGGTCGCCCCAAGCGCAAATAGCCTCATCGGTAGGAAGCTCCTGAGCGTTCCAAAGCTGACGCACATAACCTGTGGTACCGCCATCAAGGCCATCGATATCACAGTCGCCATTGGCACCGGTGTTGCCAGCCAGGCCAATGTTAGCATAGCACTTTGCAAAGAGGGCAGCCTCATCGGGCACCATAGTCGTACTTGGGTCCTTTGGAGTAACATCCAAATCGTTGACGCAAGAACTCATACCCATCAACAATGCAAGTGAAGCAAGTGAAAGAATATATTTCTTCATAATGGTAATACGAAATTAGAAGTTAAGTTGGAGACCCAGCTGCACGGTAAATGGACGTGGGTACATGTTGTTGTCGATGCCACCAAAGACTTCAGGATCGACACCTTCGTAATTGGTGATTGTAAATACGTTGGTAGCAGAAGCGTTTACACGACCGCTGATCTTGGTGCCGAAGAGCTTGTTGAAACTGTAGCCCAGGGTGATGTTGTCGCACTTGAGGAAGCTTGCATTCTCAACCCAGTAGTCGGAGATTGCATGATCGTAAGTCTTCCAGTTGCGCTCAACGCCCTTAAGAGTACCGTTCTGGAGGTAAGAGAATGAGCTATCGTAACGCTTGTCGATATTCATCTTGCCAGCCTCGGTATCGTTGAAGACATAGTTGTCGAAATTAGCACGGAGCGAGAAACCGAAGTCCCAATTCTTATAGCTGAGACGAGAGCTCAAGCCAGCGGAGAATGGAGCATCAGGGCTCTTATAGAAGTAGAGGTCTGAATCGTTGATCTGACCATCGGCATTGCGATCCACATAGACACCTTCGAGCGGCATACCATTTGAGTCATAAACCTGCTGATATACGTAGAAACTGCTCTTTGGATGGCCGACAGAATGTGCCTGTACGGTATTACCGGTACCTGCAGAGATACCGCCGGTCTTTACTACGGCACTTTCGCCAGTAAGTTCGGTAATCTCGTTCTTGTTGTAGGTGAAGTTGGTGGTAATCTCCCACTGCCAATCTTTGGTCTGGATAGGACGGATAGTGGCGGCGAGCTCGATACCTGTATTGTCCATCGAACCGATGTTAGAAGTTACCTGGTTGCGGAAGTTGGTACCTGCACTGACTGTTGCAGTGTTGATCAGGTCGGTGGTCTCACGATAATACCAGTCGGCCGTGAAGGTGAAGCGATCGCGGAGGAAACCGAGGTCAATACCGACGTTGGTCGTTGTGGTGGTCTCCCACTTCAGGTTCTCGTTGTATGCGTTTGGACGATAAAGGAGACCTGCGTCGTTTACACCAGAAATAGGATAACGGCCATCGCGGTTATCAGCGTTTACGTGATAAGAAGCGAAATAGTTGTAGTTACCGATGCCATCCTGCTGACCGGTCTTACCCCAGCCCAGACGAACCTTGGCTTCTGAGAGCCAATCAACGTCGCGGAGGAAGGCTTCATCCTTGATCTTCCAACCAACGGCTACGGATGGGAACAGCGACCAGTGATCCTTGAAACGAGAGGAACCGTCGTCACGGACAGTCACGGTAAGGAGATAACGGTCGAGGATGCTGTAATTCATACGACCGAAGAATGATACAAGGAACGATTCCTGCAACCAACGTCCCTGGCTCTTGGAGTAATTGCCATGGGTGCGTGTATCTTCATAGTAGCTGCTGCCCCAGTACTTCATGTGGCTCCATTCGTAACCTACCATGAGGTCGAAGTGATTGGCTTCGTTGAAGTCTTTCATATACTGTGCATAAGCCGAGTAGGTGAGGTTGAACTTCTCTTCTGCCGAATAGCCATCGTTGCCGTAGTAGAAATTCGACTGACCCCACTGTGCGTAGTTGGTGTGCTGTGAACCGTTGCCATAGTCACCAGCGAAATTCATGTGGAGGCGAAGATCCTCAAAACCGTGAATCTTATAGTCAAGCTCCAAACTACCCTGCCATGAACGGGAATGAGCCACATCGTCCTTCTCATTGAGGAGGGCAACAGGGTTGGATGCCGAATTCCTGTTCTTGGTCAATGGATAAGCGGGATCGTTCAAGGCAGCGCCATTGTCGGTCCATGTGAAGTAGCCACCGAAGTTCTCGAAGCCGGGAGCTGTGACAGGATGGGTTGGATCAAAGCGACCAGCCTCACCCACTGCTGCTGTGTTGGCATAGTTCGTATTGGCATACATGAACTTGGCATTGGCGGTCACGGTGAGGTGATTGTCAAAGAACTTGGGATTGAGGTTCAAGCTGGCTGTAGTACGCTTGAATGCCGAGGTCTTCAAGATACCTTCCTGATCGGTATAGCCTGCCGAGAAACGATAGGGAAGACTCTTCATGCTGCCGGTCACAGTCACGTTGTGGTCATGACTGATGGCGTTCTGATAAATCTCGTCCTGCCAATCGGTAGAAGCATTTCCCATGAGGGAAGCAGCTTCGGAATCGGGGCCATAATAGTTGTTGATGAAGTTGCGATATTCGTCAGCTGTCATCACATCGACACGGTTGGCTGCGGTGCTGAGGCTTACACTACCATTGTATGTAACCTTTGGCTTTCCACTTGAACCTTTCTTGGTGGTAATGATGATGACACCGTTCGAACCACGGCTACCGTAGATGGCGGTTGCCGATGCGTCCTTCAGCACGGTGAAGGTCTCGATGTCGGCAGGATTCACCATAGAGAGTCCGTTCGACAGACCCTTAACGCCCTGGTTATCCATTGCCATACCATCGATCACGATGAGTGGGTCGTTGGATGCGTTAAGTGAAGAACCACCACGCACACGGATGGTTGCACCTGTACCAGGAGCACCCGAGCCGGGAGTAACGTTCACACCAGCGATCTTGCCCTGAAGCATGTCCTGAGCGTTGGTTACTACACCACGGTTCTTCTCATCGGGTTTCATTGCGGTAACCGAACCCGTCAAGTCATTCTTGCGAGCGACACCGTAACCGATGACTACCACATCTTCGAGGAGTTCGGAATCCTCCTGCAAAGTAATGTTAAGAGGAGAGCCGTCGAAAACTACCTCCTGAGGCTTATAACCGATGAAGGTGATTACAATCGTGCTGCCCTTGGGTGCACGGAAAGAAAAGTTGCCGTCGAGGTCGGTCGTTGCGCCATTGGTAGTACCTTTGACAACAACGTTCGCACCAAGGACAGGCTCTCCAAAGTCGTCAATGATTGTACCAGTGACCGGAAGATCCTGGGCAAATACACTGACCGACATGAAGATTCCTGCGACCATAGCCACGAGGAATCGGAAGTTAAACTTCGTTCTCATGTGTTTGTTTTTTGGTTTTGTTTTAAATTAATTATTGTGTAAAAAATTATATAATTCCCGAATATCGGTTTTTTTCAAATGCAATTTCTACATGGTAATGCTTTTTTGCGGTGCAAAGGTAAGCATTTTTTTCCCCCGATGGAAGAGCACGAACGACAAATATAAATGACATTAAGACGTTTGTACATATTTTCACCTCATTTTCAAAAAGTTATACTTTTGAAACATGGCACAAAAATATAACGCCCTTAGTATTCCAAAACCAGGAATCCTCGTCCCTCCAGAGACAGTTTATCACCCAAGGTCACCGTCTGGCCCGTGAGCACATTCCTGGCTGTGCGTGAAGGCAGGATTTCGGCATAGTGCTCCAAGTCGATCTCCTTTTCCTCTCCCGTACCATTCATGAATACCGTGACGCGCTGGCCTTCCAAACTGCGGCTATAGGCATAACAGCCATTCTGTAAAGCAAACTGAGTGAGGTGTCCCGTGTGCAAAGCTTTGCAGGTGCGACGCCAACGGAGCAGCTTACTTGCAAAATCGAAATATTCGCTTTGCAATGCATTGCGGCCCGAAGCCTTGAGCACCTCGACAGGGAGATCCTGACGCATCCGTCCATCACCCCAGTCCTTATGTGCAAACATGCCAATCTCATCGCCGTAATAGAGCTGAGGGATACCGCGCAATGTCAACAATAGGAGCAACGCCTGCTTGTAACGAGCCACGTTCTTCGACTGCGCTTCGTTGGTCTGGAAACGGCTCGTATCATGATTGTCGAGGAAAGTGAGCAGATAATTGGTGTCGGCATAGATGAAATCGCCCGAAAGATAATAGTAGAGTTTCATCAGGCCAGCATCATAGTCATTGCTCTCCTCATCCACTATCGTATTAAGAAGATTCATGAGCTGGAAATCCATTACACTACGCAACTCGCTATTGAAATCGGAGAGCTTCGAGTCCTTCTGCCAATAGGCGACACTCGGTGCATTGTTGATCCACGTCTCTCCCACAATGACGAATCCCGGATACTCACGGTCGAGCGCCAGATTCCAGTCGCGCATCATCTCGCGGTCGCAATAGGGATAGGTGTCCTGACGGATGCCATTGATTTTAGCATATTCAACCCACCAGATGCTGCTCTGAATCAGATAGTCCTTCACGAGCGGGTTGCGCTGGTTCCAGTCGGGCATAGCTTCGGTGAACCAACCGTCGGTGGTATGCTTCAAATCCCATTGGCTGGCATGAGGATCACCAATCGATGCCGTACGATGAGCACATGCTTCAAAGGAGGAATCGAAGTTGAACCAATCTTTGGCAGGAAGGTCCTTGTAGAGGAAATTGTTGACACCGCAATGGTTGAACACCAGATCCATCACCATTTTGATGCCATGCTTGTGGCACTGCTCCACGAGTAGTCGGTAATCTTCGTTGCTGCCCAGACGTGGGTCAATGCGATAGTAGTCGGTGATGGAATAGCCATGATACGAACAGACCACATCATTCTCCTGTACCGGTGTAGGCCAAATGGCAGTGATGCCAAGTTCATCGAGATAATCCAAAGCCAGCCCAATGCCTGCAAGGTCTCCTCCATGGCGACCGAAATCCGCTTTTGCTTCGAAATCGACTTTAGGCTCAATCATTCCCGGCACGTTGTCAAGCTTGGGATTCCCATTGATAAAGCGGTCGGGCATCAGCAGATACAATACATCCTCGGGGCCAAAAGGCACAATGGCCTCGCCCGTACGTTCCTTCAACTCGAAAGGTTGGTTAAGATATGCCTTTTTCTGTCCCGGCTTGAAGAGAGTGAAATTGAAAGTCTGCGACTTGGCATATTGCAGGTCCAGATAGACAAAAAGATAATTGGGATTGGATACTCTCTCAACACGTATCAATGACACATTATGTGCCTGGGAGAGCACAACATCACAGTCGCCTATGTTATCACCGTGGAGCAGTACCTGAAGCTCGGGGTTCTGCATGCCGCTCCACCAGTTGAGTGGATGCACATGCTTAAGCTTAGGTGCCGCGGCAAAACCAAACAGGTGTGTCAATACGGTTAACATAAGGAATAATAAAATACGTGTTTTTTTCATTGTAAAGATAGTTTTGTTGTTTTTCGGCAGCAAAGATAGGAGTAAAATCTAAAAATTCCAAATTTTTAGTCAAAAAATGTGCATTTTTTTTGGCAGATTGCACAAAAGGCATTATCTTTGCGTCGAAAAAATAAAAAAACACACTTACATTACATGCTAAGCAAGCCTTTATACCATATAGAGAAATGAACAAATAACATTCATATATGAAAAACATCCTCCTTTCCGCTGCATTATTTGCAGCTTTGGCTTGCACAAGTTGTGCAACAAAATCCACTCAGACTGCCGAGGCAGATGCTACGCAAGGCAAGATCGTCATTTATCAAATGATGGTCCGCGTGTTCGGCAATGACAATACTAATAATATATATAATGGTACGCGCGAGCAGAACGGATGCGGGCGCATGAGCGACATCAGCACTCCTGCTCTCGAGAGCATCAGGCGCTTGGGCTGTAACTACGTATGGTACACCGGCATCCTGCAGCAGGCCACCAAGACCGACTGGAGCCAGTACGGATTGCCTCGTCAGACAGCCGCCGTCGTCAAGGGAAATGCGGGTTCACCCTACGCCATCTGCGACTATTATGCTGTCAGTGCCGACATCGCAGATGATGTCAACAAACGCACCGAGGAATTTGAAGCCCTCATTCAACGCAGTCATGATGCCGGGCTGAAGGTCGTTATGGACTTCGTGCCCAACCATGTAGCTCGCGAGTATCACTCCATCTCTTGTCCGGAAGGAGTAGAAGATCTTGGCGCAAGTGACAAAACAGATGAGGCGTTCAACCTGAACAACAATTTCTACTACTTCCCAGGTCAGACACTCGTTTGGAACGAAGTAAAGGACGAGAATGCCAAGGCGAAGAAGAACGCCAAAAAGGCCGATTCGTACATCGAGAAACCCGCCAAGGTAACAGGTAACGACGTTTTTGGTGCGGTTACCCCTTCGCCCTATGACTGGTATGAGACCATCAAACTCAACTACGGCGTGGAGTACAAAGCTGACGGCACACGCGTCAAGGCATGGGAGAATGCCGATGGCACCATCACCATTCCCTCCACCTGGGTCAAGATGAGTGACATCCTGCTCTATTGGTGCTCAAAGGGCGTCGATGCCTTCCGTTGCGACATGTCAGAGATGGTGCCTTACGAATTCTGGCATTATGGTATCGGCCGCGTCAAGGAGCAATATCCCGACGTACTATTCATAGCCGAAATCTACAATCCTCGTGTCTATGAGGATTACATCGTCACCGGCGGCTTCGATTATCTCTACGACAAGGTTGAACTCTACGACTCCATCCGCAGCGTTGTGGAAGGTCGTCGTCCCGTCGATGCCATCCAGGCTTGCCTTACCCTGCCCACTTACACCAACGACAAGGTCAGCGGCCACATGCTCAACTTCCTTGAAAACCACGACGAGCAGCGTATCGCCTCCGACTTCTTCGGAAAAAATCCGCAAGCTGCCATTCCTGCACTCTATGTCAGTGCTCTCATCAATGGCAATCCATATATGCACTACTTCGCTGGTGAGCTAGGCGAACCATCGATGGATGCCGAAGGCTTCCAAGGTGCCGACGGACGCACCACCATCTTCGACTACTGGGGGCTCGAGCGCCAAAAGGCCTGGAAGCAGGTCGGCTGGGACGAGACCCAACTGCCCGAAGAATACCGTGCCATCCGTGCCCGTTACGAAGAAGTGTTGCACTTGGCACAACGCGACGCCGCCGTCAATGGCACCACTAGTGACCTTACTACACCCGAAATGAAAGCCGCCGGCGTATTTGCTTTCCAGCGTGTATCTTCTACCGATAGCATCATCGTCATTGCCAACTTCAGCGACAATGACTTCACAGGTTCCATCCTCGGCAAAGACTTCACTTGCAAGGCACACGACGGAATTGTTCTATAGAAACCAACACAAAAACTGTAATACTCATGAAACTCAATTTCAAAATCAACTACCGCACCGTTTGGGGTGAGTCCATCGGTGTGATGATTGCCGACAAAGTGGTTCCCCTCAACACCACCGACGGCGAAATTTGGGAAGGCTCCACCGATATCGAACTACCCAAAGGCGGCCTGCCGCTACTTTATCGCTATGGAGTCTATCGTGATGGCTTCTGCACACGTCAGGAGCGCAATAGTATGGCCCACGTCATCGAGAACGTGGCACCTGGCAAGAAGCATCTTGACCTCAACGATATCTGGCACGATGCTCGTCGAGTAGCAGGTGTGGCCATGCCCATCTTCTCCCTGCGCAGCGAAGGCAGCTTTGGTGTGGGAGACTTCGGCGACCTCAAGCGCCTCATCGACTGGGCGGTGTTGACGCACCAGACCGCCGTACAAATCCTCCCCATCAACGACACCACCATCACTGGCACCTGGACAGATTCCTATCCCTACAACTCCATTTCGATCTATGCTTTCCATCCGCAGTACCTTGATCTACGTCAACTTCCTGCCCTCAAGGACGAAAAGAAGGCAGCCGAATATGAAGCCAAGCGTGTCGAACTCAATGCCATGAAGCAGATCGACTACGAACTCGTTAACAACACGAAACGTGCCTATATACGCGACATCTACGAGCAGGAGGGAAAGAAGTGCTTCCGCACAGTAGGCTTCAAGACATTCTTCGAGGCCAATGAAGATTGGCTACGTCCATACGCTGCCTTCTCTGTGCTCCGCGATGCCTTTGGAACTCCCGACTTCACCAAGTGGCCCAAATACAAGGTTTATAAAAAGGAGGAGATCGATTCGCTCACCGACTCGAAGTCGCCCGAGTATCATTCGGTATGCTTCTATTACTACGTCCAGTATCAGCTTCACATACAGTTACTCGACGCTTCGACCTACGCTCGTGAGCACGATGTAATCCTCAAAGGCGATATCCCCATCGGTATCAGTCGTGCATCGGTTGAGGCTTGGGTTGAGCCGTTCTACTTCAACATGAACGGTTCGGCAGGTGCTCCACCCGATCCATTCTCGGCCAACGGCCAGAACTGGGGCTTCCCAACCTACAACTGGGATGCGATGCTCAAGGATGGCCTCAAGTGGTGGCTCAAGCGATTCCGCAAGATGCAGGAGTACTTCTCTGCTTATCGCATCGACCATATCCTCGGCTTCTTCCGCATTTGGGAGATCCCTACCCACTCTGTCCATGGACTATTGGGCCAGTTCGCACCCTCTCTGCCCATGTCGCCCAACGAGATTGAAAGCTATGGAATCGCCTTCCAAAAGGAATTCATGACCGAGCCGTTCATTAATGACGACCTGCTGGAGCAGCGTTTCAGTCCACTTCGTCACTATCACGACGAGGATCCCCGCTGGCTCGATGGCAAGGATCCCGTTACCTACGTCAAGGATACATTCCTCGACCATTACCACGACGACATCTGGCGCATGAAGCCTCAGTTCGCCACCCAGCGTCAGGTCGAAGGGTTCTTCTCAGGCAAGAAGAAACAGCGCAACCTAGACCTCAAGGAAACCATCTACAGCCTCATCAGCAACGTTCTCTTCCTCGAAGACCACAAGACCAAGGGAATGTACCACCCGCGCATCTCTGCACAACTCGACTACACCTACAGTCGTCTGCAGTGGTGGGAGAAGGAGGCTTTCGACCGTCTCTACAACGATTACTTCTATCGTCGTCACAACCAGTTCTGGTACGAACAGGCTATGCTGAAGTTGCCCGCACTCGTCAACTCAACCCAAATGATCGTCTGTGGAGAAGACCTTGGTATGGTGCCCGATTGCGTACCTTGGGCTATGAACCAATTGCAGATCCTCTCGCTCGAGATTCAACGCATGCCAAAGAGTCCTCAGGACAACTTCGGACACGTCCGCTGGTATCCGGAACGCAGTGTCTGCACCACCGGCACCCACGACACCGAGACTCTCCGCCAATGGTGGGAACTCGACCCAGATCTTACACGCAAATTCTACTACGAGGAGCTTGGTGGCAAGGGTGAATGTCCTGCAACAGCCACTCCTGAGATTTGCGCCCGTATCGTGAATGATCACCTGACATGTCCATCGCTGCTCTGCATCTTGCCTTTCCAGGACTGGCTCGCCATCGACGGCGATATCCGACTGGCCGATGCCAACGCCGAGCGCATCAATATCCCTGCCAATCCACGTCACTACTGGCGCTATCGCATGCACCTCACCCTCGAGGATCTCATGAAGAGCGATGCCTTCAATCAGCGCATTGCCAGCATGATTGATGCAGCTAATCGATAATTACCATCTGGACCAAAAAAAACAATCTCTATGGCAAAGCAACTACCTGACTTGAAATTCAGTCAGTTGATCAACATCAGTTTCGGATTCTTTGGCGTACAGATAGCCTATGCACTCCAATCCGCCAATATCTCGCGTATCTTCGCCACTCTCGGTGCCGATCCTCACTCCCTTTCCTTCTTCTGGCTCTTGCCTCCCATCATGGGCATGATTGTCCAACCTCTCGTCGGCAAATATTCCGATCGCACATGGACACGCTTTGGACGTCGTATTCCCTATCTGTTCATTGGTGCCATCGTAGCAATTCTCGTGATGTGCTTCCTGCCGAATGCCGGATCTCTCGGTCTGTCGGTGGGCCAAGCCATGGTCTTTGGCGCAGTGATGCTCATGCTGCTCGACACCTCCATCAACATGGCTATGCAGCCCTTCAAGATGATGGTGGGCGACATGGTCAACGAGAAACAGAAGACCACGGCCTACTCCATCCAGTCATTCCTCTGCAACGCCGGTTCGGTTGTCGGCTTCCTCTTCCCATTCCTCTTTGCCACCTTCGGCATCTCGGGCACTGCTCCCACAGGCGTCGTACCCGACACCGTGAAATTCGCATTCTATATCGGTGCAGCCATCCTTATCCTCTGCGTCATCTACACCTCGATAATGGTGAAGGAGTATCCTCCCAAGGAGTACAACGAGTATCATCCTGTCGATCCGAAGGAACATGAAGAAAAAGAACCAGGCATGCTCGAGTTGCTCAAGAAGGCTCCTTCCACCTTCTGGACCGTTGGATTGGTACAGTTCTTCTGTTGGGCAGCCTTCATGTACATGTGGACCTATACCAACGGTACAGTAGCACATGGCGCCTTCGATGCTCCCACCAAGATCACAGAAGCTGGAGCCGTAGTCCTCGACACTGCCTCCCAGCAGTATCAGGATGCAGGCAACTGGGTAGGCATTCTCTTTGCTGTCCAGGCCATTGGTTCGGTATTCTGGGCCACTATCATCCCACGATTCAAGAGCAACAAAGTCGCATACACCGTCTCACTCATCATGGGTGGCATAGGTTTCATTTCCACCTATTTCATCCATAGCCAATACGGACTGTTTGCTTCGTTCCTGCTCATCGGCGCTGCATGGGCCGCCATGCTTGCTCTCCCCTTCACCATCTTTACCAATTCCCTCAAGGGTGGACATGTGGGCACTTATCTCGGCCTATTCAACTGCACCATTTGTGTACCGCAGATTATCGCAGCTGCCATTGGCGGTCTAATCCTCAAGGTCTTCTTCACCAAGCCTGGTGTCCTTGCGCCCGAGGTAGATATGCTCGTTCTTGCCGGTGTTCTGCTAATCCTTGGCAGTCTTGCCGTCTGGCTCATCAAGGATCACGAATAAAACGTAATGAAGGGTGAGGGATGCGACCCATTCCCTCACCCTTCTCGTCTCCATGCCCCCTGAGAGATTGACTCTACTACACACCAATTACATGAAGGCCATCAATTTATTTTTTCTAATCATCTCTCTCTTCTGGGCAAATGTTTCTTCTCTCCAAGCACAAACCGACGAGGAACAATTGCCGGTTACCGAGCTTTTGGAACGTCTTGACGATGTTATTGCCCACAAGGAAGATTATCAGAAGCTGAGGTTCGAAAGAGCCGACAGCCTATTACGTCTTGCCTCCACCTATCGTGGCAATGAGCGGGTTCGGATATTGTCGGACCTTTATGACATCTATTTGCACTTCCAGACCGACAGTGCACTGAGCACTCTCGACAAACTGCGCAACCTGCCCGAATACGCCACCGACCGCCAGCTGCAGATTCGCTGTCAGATGGACGAAGCACGAGTTTACGGCATGATGGGGTTGTACCACACCGCTTTCAAGATGCTCGATGAGATCAACCTCAGCGAATGTGATGTTTCTACACGCTTACGCTATTACAATGTCCAACATGCCGTCAGGGATTGGCGTGCCGACTATGCACAACACACCGTTCCAAGCATCTGGCCTCAGATGCACCAAGAAGCACGCACCTGGCACGATTCCATTTTGCTTTACGAACCCAACGAAGTCAACCGCACCATCATTCGCACCAATAGCTATTACGACGATGGCAAATATCAACTCTGCATCGACTCGCTGCTTGAGCTGATGGCCAATTGCAATCCCGAGCAACGCACCTTCGCTTATTCCCGCCTCTCCGAGGCATACGGCAAAACCAACAAACCTGCCCTGCAGCTTCGATACCTTATTCTGACAGCCATTGCCGATATCCGCGCTGGTATCACCGAATATATGGCATTGCCCGCACTTGCAGCCCAACTCTTCCAATTGGGCGACATCGATCGAGCCTATAGTTATCTGTTCTGCGCCCTCGAAGATGCCAACCTTTGCAAATCGAATCTGCGAACCATCGAAGTATCGACCATCTTCCCGATTATCGATGAATCGCATCATGAACGACTCGAACATGAGAAACGCGACACCCGTCTGATTATCGCCAGCCTGCTTTTGATTGCACTCATTATGACGCTCGTGATAATCGCACTCATCAGGCTTAATCGAAAACTCCAGACGACTCGAAAACTTCTGGCACAGGCCAACAACGACCTCAAAATCTCCAATCAACAACTACAGAAAGCTAACAGCGACCTGCTGCTATCCGACCATATAAAAGGGGATTATCTGATGAACTATCTAAGCCGTTCACACAACTACCTCGGTTCTATCGAGAGTATCCAACGGCAGATGTTAAAACTCGTGCAAACCCGTCAGATTGATGAACTTACCAAGAAGCTCAAGTCAACAGACTTCGTGGAAGAAGAGTTGGAGAAGTTTTATGCCGACTTCGACCATTTGTTCCTTACCCTTTATCCCAATTTCGTCGAAAAGTTCAACGCTTTGCTCAAACCCGAGGCAGCCATCCTGCCCAAGCGAGGCGAACTGCTTACAACCGAGCTTCGCATCTTTGCCCTTATACGCATGGGTGAGACTGACAGCTCGAAAATAGCCAACTTCCTTAACTACTCCCTCACCACCATCTACAACTACCGTTCACGCGTGCGCAACAACGCGTTGGGCGATAAAGAGACCTTCGAACAAGAGGTCATGAAGCTATAATCCTGTGCCCACGCACAATTTTTATAATGTATCACTATTAAAAACTAAACGACATGAAAAAGTATGTATGTGACATTTGCGGCTACGAGTATGATCCCGCAGTAGGCGACCCCGACAACGGCATTGAGCCAGGCACTCCATTCGAAGAACTCCCCGAAGACTGGGTTTGCCCTCTCTGCAGTGTCGGCAAGGATGAATTCAGCCCTGTTGATGAATAACCCTTCGACGTTCAAGCCGACCCTATGTCGGCGTTTTCACGCGCGACATAATTCTTTCAATAACATAATGTCCTCCAACGATCGTTGGGGGACATGCTGCGATTTCATTAATATAGTCCTTCGAACAACTCGGGAACTCCTTCGAGATACGTGTAGCGTCGCTCGCGGGTATCGCTGCTGTTAGGAGTGCCGTCGCTGTGGCAATTGGTGCAGTAATAACTCAGTTCGACACCACCTCTAACGAAGGTGGGCGAAAAGCGCTTGACCTTTACCCAACGGTTAATGCCATGGACCTTCATAACGTCGCCCACCTGGGGACATTCATTGTCAATGGCATACTGGCGAAGGAGGTCGTCCATTTCCTTTTCCTGCTGCTTTCGCAATTCATCAAAAGCAAGGCGCTGCTTGTTATAAAGTGAAATGATGCTTTGGCGGGTGATCATGGGGCTGGTGAGGTTTAAGAAAAGTTCTGAAGGATTAATCAAATATTCAAATCCACAGCCTTGCCGAAAGGAGCAAGAGATAACTTGGCTAGTTTGAAATGTTGCTTGCCGAAAGGTATACCGATAATAGTGATGTAAAGCAATAAGCCAAAAACCACGTGCATAAACCAGGCGAAGAGCCCACCGCAGACAAGCCAAATGATATTGAGCGGTATTCGGATACAACCAGTAGGACTCGAAGTGCTTCTCACTTTCGAACCAAAGGGGAAGAGGCACAAGAGACCGATCTTGAAAGTCTGCCATGCCACAGGAAGACCTACAATGGTACATGCCATCGCAAGACTGCCCGCGAAGTAACCGAAAGCAGCCTCCAATCCTCCGAAAATCCACCAAATGATAGTGCCAAGAAAATTCATAAAGTTCAATAAATAATTAAAAATTTACAATTAACAATTGATTGTAGAGGTCGTAACAATTAACTGTCCAATTCGACCACTGTGATACCTGCACCACCAAACTGAACGTGTTCGTCGTGATAATCTTTGATACCCGGCAGCGTGCTGAGGTACTGCCGAATAGCTTGTCGTAGGGCTCCCGTACCCGTACCATGTAGAATACGCACCTGGCTTACCGAGAGCAGAATAGCATCGTCCATATAATACATCACGGCCTGCAAAGCCTCGTCGGCACGCATGCCACGCACGTCGAGTTGTTGCTTGAATGTCGAACGTCGGCTTGACAGCACTTCGACAGGCGTCTCGGAGTCCTTGATCAATGCTCCCATACCATTGGTATAGGTCTGCTCCTTCTTGAGTTGGTTGCGGCTGACCTTTTCAAGTCGCGACATATCCACCACCGATTTGATCATGCCAAAAGCCACCTGTACCTGGCGCCCATTGACAGCAATCACCTCTCCCACCGTCTGTTGCCCTTTCAGACGAACATTATCGCCTGGCACGAGCATATCCTGTCCTTGAGTTGGTGAAGTTGCCGACTCATTATTTCGCCCTTTTTCCGTTGGTCGATGCTGCTCTTTAGGTTTGGGTTCTTGCAGTCGTTTTTCCTTAAAGCTCTCGTGTTCCTTACGGATCCTTCGTGTAGCCTCCTTCTCTGCCTGCGCCTCCTTGATGTCGCGAATGGTCTTTTCAATACGCGCATTGGCCTGCTGCAACAGCAGATTGGCTTCATCGCGTGCCTGCTGCATTACCTCCTGGCGCTTCGTCTTCAGTTCGCGTGACTTCTCATCATATTCCTGCGACTTCTGTTCAAGCTCCTTTTCCTGCTGGTGTACCTTCTGGCGCTTAAGCTCCCAATACCGCTTGTCACGGCTGATGTCCTGCAGATACTTGTCCATATTGACATAATCTGAACCCACTATTTCCTTGGCATTGTCAATCACATCTCGTGGCAGACCAATCTTATGGGCAATCTCAAGAGCGAAGGACGAACCTGGCCGACCCACTTCCAGACGGAACAAGGGCCGCATCTCGCCACGGTCGTAGAGCATGGCCCCGTTGACGATACCAGGTGTCTCATCGGCAAACAACTTCAAGTTGGTAAAGTGGGTGGTGATCACGCCGTTCACCTGTAGGTCATTGAGTTTCGACAGAATGGCCTGAGCAATGGCTCCACCGATTTGCGGCTCGGTACCCGACCCAAACTCGTCAACTAGCACAAGTGTGCCTCCTGAACCTGTGAACTGCCCATGGGCACGACGATAGCCATGGGCATTGCGAAGCATGAACTTCATGTTCTGCAGGTGGCTTGAATAGGTTGAGAGATCATTATCGATGCTTTGCTCATCGCCAATATCCATAAAGATATGGTCGAAGACGGCAACCTCGGAATTATCCTTCATCGGCACCGGCAAGCCCAGCTGGAGCATATACTGCACAAGACCAAGTGTCTCAAGGCACACAGATTTGCCTCCTGCATTCGGTCCTGAAATAAGTACGATACGCTGTTTCTTGTGATCGAGCAAGATGTCAAGCGGCACCACCGTCTTGTCCATTTGCTTGTAGCGCAGATAGAGCAAAGGATGACGTGCCTGTACCCAATCCGTGATATTCTGCTCCGACAATCGCGGCACGACTCCATCAATCTCATGGGCAAAACGCACTTTGGCACGAAGAAAATCGACCTCACCGAGGAAGTCGTAACTACCCAGCATCTCATCGATCTCCGGGCGTATAAGGTTGGCTATTGACGTGAGGATGCGGACAATCTCCTGTCGCTCCTCGCTTTCGAGTTCTCGGATGCGATTGTTGGCCTCCACCACTTCGGCAGGTTCCACGTATAATGTCTTACCAGTGGCAGATTCGTCATGGACGATGCCACGCAGTTTGCGTTTCGACGACGGCGGGATAGGGATGACCAGACGCCCGTCACGCATGGTGGGCATGGTGTCTTTATCCACATAGCCCTCGGCCTGAGCATTGCGCAGAATGCCGCCAAGCAGACGTCCGATGGAAGCGAGATTGTGCTGCTTCTCACGGCGAATCTCAGCCAATTCGGGACTGGCATTGTCACGTATTTCTCCATTGGGCGTCAAGGTCTGGTCAATCTTACGTACAATGGACGGAAAAGTAACAACAGCTTGAGCCAACTTATGAAGAAGCGGGAACTGCTCGGCGAAACATACAGTAGCAACACCTCCATGAAGATGATCAGCCGTACGTATTTCCTCACCATCCTTAGGATTGAGATAACGTACAAGGGCCTCGATGGTGCGCAAGCTACGCATCAGGTCAAAGAGCTCCTCAGTCTCCAAGAACATACCCACCACACGGATACGCTTGAGGGCAGGAGTGAGGTCGAAGAAGTAATCGGTGGGCAACGGTTGGGAAGCCTGTTCTATGAGACGCTTCATCTCGTCAAGCAGGGATAATTCATGCTGCAAGGCACATCGGTCGGTGAGGAATTGCATCTCATCGACCTTGCATGCACCCAGGGGACATAGTGTCGATCCCCTGACCATACCCCGAATCTTGTGGAATCCGAGTTTCTCTTCGAAATTTTGAGGATAGATCATTATTCCTCCAATTGCCCCACTCCCTGACGAAGCACCTCAGGCTCGTCACCTATCAGATTAATCACCGTCGAAGGTTGTTCTTCACCATAGCCACCGTCGATAAGCACATCGGCCTGATTCTGAAATGCCTCCTCAATGAGGAATGGATCAGTCATGTAACTGATCTCGTTGTCTTCGTTACCATCTTCCACTTGCACCTTCAACGATGTGGTAAGAAGCGGACGGCCTAATTCCTCGAGCAATGCGTGCAGAATGGGCTGGTTGGGGATACGAATACCCACAGTGTTTCGACTGCGGAACACCTTGGGCAACTTAGAGCCAGCCTCCAAAATGAAGGTAAAGGGACCTGGTAGATTTTTACGCAGCAGCTTGAACTGTCGATCAGAGATGCGTACGTAATCGGCTGCTTGAGCAATATCGCGGCAGATGATCGAGAGGTGTCCGTTCTTCTGTTCTTCTTTGCGGTATTGATAGATTTTTTCAACGGCACGCTGGTTAAGTGCATCACATCCGATAGCATATACCGAATCAGTGGGATAGATTACGATGCCCCCATCACGCACCACCTGAGCGATATCTTGTAAGATGCGAGTATTTGGGTTGTTGGCGTAAAGTTTGTAGGTTTGCATAAATAATTCTTTTTAGCGGGCACAAAGGTACGCAAGTTTTTCCGAAACTCCAAATAAAGTAGAAACTTTTTGCAAAAAAACAAGGCAAGGGATTCTTCCCTTGCCTAAAACCTATCATAGTTAAGCAAATCTTGAGTCAGTCTTACACGGAGCCTCACGGCTCGGTTTTCTTGTAATGCGTTGCAAAGATAAGTGAAAGTGACAAAAAAAGGTTACGAAATTGTAAAAATATTGAGTTTTTTACAATTTTGGATTATATTTGTATGAATTTACTCCCTTCTTGTATTTTTCTTCAAGTAATATTATTGTGTATCGAAAAAAAACATTATATTTGCACCATGAAAACTGCAATCATCGGAGCTGGTGCAGCCGGTTGTTTTTGCGCCACAATCCTTAAACGTTTCCTCCCAGAAGCTCAGATCGACATATATGAGAGTGGCTCTAAACCGCTCCAAAAAGTGGCCATTACGGGAGGTGGTCGCTGCAATCTGACTAACAATTTCACGGACGTAAAGAGCTTAAATCAGATTTATCCAAGAGGTTTCAACCTGATGAAACGTCTTTTTAAGTGTTTCGATCACCAAGCCACCATGCGATGGTTCGAGGAAGAAGGCGTAAAGCTCATTATACAAGATGATCATTGCGTATTTCCTAAAAGCCAAGATGCAATGGAGATCGTTTCGACCCTGCTACGAGGTATGCAGGGAGTGAGGATATATACCCGTCAGCGAGTTAAGGAAATCCTGCCATGCGATAATCACAGTTACAAGATTAGCACCGACAGCCGCTGTGAGATCTATGACAATGTAGTGGTGACCTCAGGAGGTTCACCAAAGGCTTCGGGACTCGACTTTCTTTCTGAACTGGCGTTAGAGATTGTTCCACCGGTCCCCTCTCTCTTCTCATTCTCCATCTCCGAAAAGGAAGATATAACTCCTATTACGGAACTTATGGGCATTGTGGTGAAAGACACAGAGATACGACTAACAGGCACCAAATTCAAATCGGAGGGCCCGTTATTAATCACCCATTGGGGCATGTCGGGACCTGCTATCCTCCGTCTTTCAAGTTATGCGGCACGTTGGTTGGCTGAAAGAAACTACGAGGCCACCCTTTCGATAAACTGGTTAGGAGGCATGATTGAAGAGAATGTGCGTAAGATGTTACAGCAACAGATGGATGACAATCCCAAAAAGCAGATTGGCTCCATACATCCGATCACCCAACGGCTGTGGCACTATCTTCTGCAAAAAAATCGTATAGAACCTGAACGTCGATGTGCAGATGTGAGCGGCAAACTGCTCAACAAACTGGTGGCATCATTATGCAACGACATCTACCACATTTGTGGGCAAAATCGATACAAGGACGAGTTCGTTACTTGCGGAGGCGTATCACTTTCGAACATCGATCCGAACACCCTCGAGTGCAAAAAACATCGCGGTATATATTTCGCTGGTGAAGTGCTGGATGTTGATGCCGTGACGGGAGGTTTTAACCTGCAAGCTGCATGGACCATGGGGTACATTGTTGCGCACTCCATCATTCAAGGACAAGTCACCCTTCTTAACCCAAAATGATATGTAGAGATTGCTTTGAATACTTTTTACTTGTCAAAAGTATGAAAAGTGGAAAAAGCTCAAAGGATATTTGGTGAATATTTACTATCTTTGCACCGTTCTAGTATGCATATCCTCCACTTTTTTACAATATTACTACTATGAAAAAGCTTTTTTCCATCGCAGCCGCTTTAGCAATCGCGCTGCCGGTTTGGGCCGAAGAGCCTGAAACCAATGTAACTAATGCCAATGAGACTTCCTCGGCAATTACGTCTGAGGACGAGCCATCGGGGTTCTTTACCTCGATGCTGAACGATGCCATCGAAAACACTATGGATCCCCAAGGCCCAGGTCCACGCCGGGGACATAGACCTCCTGGTGGACCCGCTCCAAAAGAGGATGAACCGCACTATGGCCGCACCGTAACAGGCTTTGCTTCAGCTCCCAAATTTGGCGGCTATTATATCGGACGCTATTCCTACAGTGACCAGGACGGCTCACACGGCGGTGCAGGCTTCAACCAGCGCCTCATCCGTGCCTACGTTGACGGCTCTATCTTCAAGGACTTCAAGTACCGCATCCAGGTACAGGTGAACAACGCTTCGTTCCACATGAAGGACGTGTTCATCGAATGGGGTCACTACAGCTTCTTCAAAATCAAGGTCGGACAGTACAAACGTGCCTTTGGTTTTGAGAACCCCATGAATCCTTGGGACATCACCGCTGGCGACTACTCACTCTTCACCAAGGCGCTGACCGGACATGACGACTACGTCAAGAAGGCCGCTGGCGTGGCCTCCGACTCAGATGGCGGTCGTGACCAAGGCGTACAGATCCAAGGTGACTTCGGCAAGATGAAAGGCGGGTATGACCTCATTCATTACCAGATTGGCCTATGGAACGGCCAGGGCATCAATGTCAGCGATGCCGACGGCAAGAAGGACCTCATCGGAACCATTCAAGTACAGCCCATCAAGAACCTCTTCATCGGCTTCTTCGGCTGGCACGGTGACTACGTTTACAATGGCGACGAACATAGCAAGAACCGTTATGCCTTCGGCCTGAAGTACGACAACAAGGGCTGGACACTGCGTGGCGAATGGGGCCACGGACAGTCAGACCTGGGCAAGGCTGATGCCTGGTACATCATTGGCGGCATGCCAGTAAACGACTGGTGGAAGATTGCCGCTGAATACCAGTGCTACCGTCTGGGCAAAGAGTGGGGACGTTCGCATAACATGTATTCGTTCATCTCGAACTTCCAGCTCCACAAGAACCTCATGTTCCAGATTCAGTACAACTACAACAACAAGCGCGCAGCAGCCGATCCAGACTATAATGAGATCTGGGGCGAATTCTATTTCCGCTTCTGATCATACGTAATATTTTTCCAAAACAATTAATGATGACCGCAAAAGAAATCCGCGAGAGCTTCCTGAAGTTTTTTGCTTCGAAAGGTTGCACCATTGTCCCATCGGCTCCGATGGTGCTTAAGGGCGACCCCACCCTAATGTTTACCAACGCTGGTATGAACCAGTTTAAGGATATCATTCTCGGCAATGTCGAGAAGAAGTTTAGCCGTGCCGCCGACAGCCAGAAATGTCTGCGTGTCAGTGGCAAGCACAACGACCTGGAGGAGGTAGGTCACGATACCTACCACCATACGATGTTTGAGATGCTCGGCAACTGGTCGTTTGGCGACTACTTCAAGGAGGAAGCTATCTCGTGGGCGTGGGAATACCTGGTTGACAAACTGCACCTCGACCCGAAGAACCTATATGCTACCGTTTTCGAGGGATCGAAAGAGGAAGGACTGGAACGTGACAATGAGGCAGCCGATATTTGGCTGCGCTTCCTGCCAAATGACCATATCCTCAACGGTAACAAGCATGACAATTTCTGGGAGATGGGCGACACCGGCCCTTGCGGCCCCTGCTCGGAAATACACTACGATAGCCGGTCAGAGACCGAGAAGAGCGCGACCCCAGGACGTGAGCTTGTCAACAAGGATCACCCGCAGGTGATTGAGATCTGGAACCTCGTCTTCATGCAGTACAACCGCAAGGCCGACGGCAGCCTCGAGAAGCTACCTGCCCATGTGATTGATACAGGCATGGGCTTCGAACGTCTGGTGCGCACCTTACAGGGCAAGACCTCGAACTACGACACCGACGTCTTCCAGCCAATCATTCAGGTCATTGGTGCACTCAGCGGCCATAGCTATGGTGAGGACGCAAAGACCGATGTGGCCATGCGCGTCCTCGCCGACCATATCCGCACTATCGCATTTGCCATCACCGACGGTCAGTTGCCCAGCAATGCCAAGGCTGGCTATGTGATACGCCGCATCCTGCGTCGCGCTGTACGTTATGCTTACACATATCTGGGACAGAAGGAAGCCTTCCTCTACAAGCTCTTGCCCGTACTCATCGAAACCATGGGCGATGCTTATCCAGAACTGAAGGTCCAGAACGAACTCATCGTGAAGGTCATCAAGGAGGAGGAGGACAGCTTCCTACGCACCCTCGCTGGCGGCATCAAGCGCCTTGAGAACATCATGGCCGACACCAAGGCCGATGGCAAAACCGTAATCGATGGCAAGGAAGCTTTCACACTCTTCGATACATACGGGTTCCCGTTAGATCTTACCGAACTTATCGCACGTGAGAACGGCATGACTATCGACGAAGAGGGCTTCAAAGTGAATATGCAGGCCCAGAAGGAGCGTGCTCGCAATGCTGCTGCGGTCGAGAATGGTGACTGGGTGGAACTCCATGCCGGCACCACCGACTTCGTGGGCTACGACTTCCTGGAGGCCGAGACCGAGGTGTTACGTTACCGCAGCATCAAGCAGAAAAACAAAACCTACTACCAGCTTGTGCTCGAAAAGACTCCATTCTACGGTGAGATGGGTGGACAAGTGGGCGACAAGGGTATGCTCATCTTTGGCGAAGGCGAGGCCATCAAGGTCATCGACACCAAGCGCGAGAACAACCTCGCTGTCCATATCGTCGAAAAACTTCCCACCGACATCACTGCTCCTGTATTAGCCAAGGTCGATGAGGAGTCGCGCATTGCCATCGAGTGTAACCACACAGCCACTCACATCCTCGACTACTGCCTTCGCAAAGTACTCGGCACTCACGTTGAGCAGAAGGGCTCCTACGTGAGCAGCGAGAGCCTACGCTTCGACTTCAGCCACTTCCAGAAGGTGACCGATGCCGAGATACGTGAGGTGGAACATCTGGCCAACAAGATGGTGCGTGAAGGCATCGCCATTGAGGAGCATCGTCACATGCCTATCGACGAGGCACGTCAGATGGGCGCCATTGCCCTCTTCGGCGAGAAGTACGGCGACGAGGTGCGCGTCGTGAAGTTTGGCCCCAGTGTCGAACTCTGCGGCGGCACACACATCAACAACACCGGACGCATAGGCATGATTCGCATTGTGTCAGAGTCATCGGTTGCTGCTGGAGTACGCCGCATCGAGGCCATCACCGGCAAGGCTGTCGAAGACACTCTCGACAACATGCAGGATATGATACGCAGTCTGAAGGAGATGTTTAACAATGCACCCAACCTCGTCAGCGCCATCAAGCACCAGCTCGAAGAGGACAGTTTCATCAAGCATCAGATTGCTGAATTCAAGAAGCAGCAGGAGCAGCAAATGAAGCAGAAGTACGCAGAGGGCGCCATCGACATCAACGGCATGCGTGTCATCAAGATTCATTGTCCAATGGAGCCTGACTCGATCAAAAACATCGCCTTCCAATTGCGCCAAGAGAACCAAAACACCATCATCGTGGCTGGCACCAGCTACCAAACCAAGCCTCTGCTCACCGTGGCCATCAGCGACGATATCGTGAAGCAGGGCAATCTCAATGCTGGCCAGTTAGTGAAAGGTGCTGCCAGGCTCATCAGCGGAGGCGGCGGCGGTCAGCCACACTTTGCCCAAGCAGGTGGCAAGAGCGAAGACGGACTACCAGCAGCCATCGACTACATCCTCGATGAAATAAGAGGATAACTTTATTACCCCATGATGCGAAAATTCCTTCCTTTCCTCTTTTTATTCTTCACTTCGGTCACTACCCTTTGGGCCGATGCGAAGATTAAATTTGTGACCAACACCCATGACTTCGGCACCATCCAAGAGAAAGATGGAGACGTGACTGCAAAGTTCGAATTCACCAACGAAGGCGATTCCCCTCTGCTCATCACACGCGCCACAGCGACCTGCGGATGCACCACTCCAGATCATCCCAAGAAGCCACTGCGCCCTGGCGAGAAGGGAGAGATTGTAGTGACGTATCACGCCAAAGGCCGTCCCGGACCATTCGACAAGAGCATTTACGTCTATTCGAACGATGCCAAGAACGAAAAGGTGCTGCTCACCATCACAGGCAACGTCATCAGTTCTACAGGAATCCGCGAGACATTCACCGAAGAGTTGGGTGGAGGTTTGCGTGTAAAGACTCTTTCACTCAACTTCTTCGATGTCTATCCCGGCCGCAACAACCGCACCCGCACTCTCGCAGTGTATAACGAGGGAGATACACCCATGACGCTCACCTATCGCAATGTGCCCAAGCACATCCACATAGATTGCGATCCCGAAGTCATCGAACCCAAACAACAAGGACGCGTGCTTGTGACCTTTGAGACAGAGAAGGTAAAGGACTGGGGTACTCATACTGACGTGATAGAAATATACGTGAAAGGGCAGGAGACACGCATGAAGAACAACCGCATCACTTTACTGGCTGACATCTGGGAGGACTTCAGCAAACTCACCAAAGAGCAACGTCAGAATGCCCCAGAAATCGAAGTGTCGAACACCATCATCGACTTCGAAAAGGGTAACAATACACGTACCCGCGAACTAACAGTTCGAAACACCGGCAAGGAGATACTTCAGATACGCAAGGTTCAGCATGATGACGTCGAGGCATTCCAAGCCACCCTCGACAAGACTTCGCTCAAACCAGGTGAAGCCGCTAAGTTGCACATCACTTTCAATCCTACCAAGACCAAGAAACGAAGCATCAACCAACATCTCACCATCATCAGCAACGACCCGAGTAATTCGCGCGTCATCGTCAACATACAAGCAGGGAAATAGGCTTGCGGTGTATTCCCAAGGCTGTATTAGTGTTGTGTTGTGCGCCAAAAAATGCCAAATATAGGTTTCAAAGCAGACTTTTATGGCAAAATTACGAGCATCGAAAGTTCATTATTTTGCTTTTTCTGTGCAAATTACAATTAAAAACAGTAAATTTGCAACGTTATAATTACCCCAATAATAAGAAACAAAACAATATTCGATTATCATTAAAAAAATAAAAACAATGGCAACTTATTTGACTAACGACAAACTCGTTATTGTTGGTGCCGCTGGTATGATTGGTTCCAACATGGTACAGACCGCTCTCACCATGAGAATGACCCCAAACATTTGCCTGTATGACGTGTACGCTCCAGGTCTTGAGGGCGTAGCCGAGGAAATGTTCCACTGTGGTTTCGAAGGTGCCAACATCACCTGGACAACAGATGTTAAAGAGGCTTTCACTGATGCCAAGTATATCATTTCTTCTGGTGGTGCTCCACGCAAAGCCGGCATGACCCGTGAGGACCTTCTGAAGGGCAATTGTGAGATTGCACGCGGTTTAGGCGAGGACATCCAGGCATACTGCCCCGATGTAAAGCATGTTGTTATCATCTTCAACCCAGCCGACCTCACCGGTCTTGTAACCCTGCTCTATTCCGGCCTTAAGCCAAACCAAGTGACTACACTTGCCGCCCTCGACTCTACCCGTCTGCAGAGCGCATTGGCCAAGAAGTTCCGCGTACAGCAGTCAAGCATCACAGGCTGCCGCACCTTCGGTGGCCACGGCGAGCAGATGGCCGTATTTGGAAGCCAGGTGAAGATTGGCAATCGCACCCTTTCTGAACTCATCGGCACACCCGAGTTCTCAAACGAGGAATGGGAGGAGATGAAGAAGGCCGTCACCAAAGGTGGCGCCAAGATTATCGAGCTCCGTGGTCGCAGTTCGTTCCAGAGCCCATCACATTGCGCTGTCGAGATGATTCGTTCGGTAATGGGTGGCGAACCATTCCGCTGGCCTGCAGGCACCTATTGCAATGATGCAAAGTACAACCACATCATGATGGCTATGGATACCACCATGGACGAGCGTGGTTGCACCTATGTTAACCCCGTTGGCACCCCTGAGGAGATGGCCAGCCTCGATGCATCTTACGAGCACCTTTGCAAGATGCGCGACGAGCTCGTAACCCTTGACATTGTTCCTCCAATCTCTGAGTGGAGCAAGGTCAATCCTAATCTCTAATCCATTTTCGGATTTTTATATGCCCCCGCTTCAGACTCTGTGGCGGGGGTTACTTTTCATTACAAGAAATTGTCTCCAATCTAGAGGATTTTCGTCTTCACAGGACTTAACCCTTCAGAATCATTACCCATGCGCTTCATTACACGATTCTTCCTGCTCTTCTTCGCATTGTTTCCCTTCTTTCTTTTTGCAAGAAATAAAATAATGCCGTCTTGTCTCGACAGCAAGACGTTCGCCGCCCATTGGACCATAGAAAGCGAGTCACCCGACTACAGCGTCAAGTTTTTAGGCGATACACTCGAAGTCATTTCACCCAAGGGGATGACGATTTGGCGCAATGAAAGGATGGAAGGACGCACCATCATCGAGTACGATGCCTGCCTTATGGACGAAGGGAGGGAAGAAGATCGGGTGAGCGACCTCAACTGTTTTTGGATGGCGTCTGACCCTGCAGCGAAGGATGGTTCGGTATTCGCACGGCTCAAACAGAGAAATGGCATCTTCAAGAACTGTTACACCTTGCAGCTCTATTATATGGGCTACGGCGGCAACTATAACAAGACAACCCGTTTCCGCCGATATCAAGGAGAGGCCAATCAAGTTGGCGATTTCTTTGCAAAACAGAAGAAGAGTGAAGAGGCCACGCATCAAATCCCGGAAATACTGACTGAATACACCGATGAGACGCACCTGAACGTGCCCAACAAGTGGCGCCATATCCGCATCGAAGCCGATAACATACGTATCCGATACTTCATCGACGGTGAATGTCTTGTGGATTTCCGCGATCCCAAGCCTTTGACCAGTGGGTGGTTCGGCATTCGTACCACATGGAGCCGCCTACGCCTAACCAATTTTTCTTGCACCACCGAGCCACTCTCCGAAGAACCAACCACCGGCATCACCCTGCATTGGATTGAACGCCCCACCGAAGACACGTTAGCTGTTCGTTTCGGCGTTCCATTCGAAAGGGGGAAGGTGCATGTTGATGATCAATTTTACCTCAACGAACGTGACATTGAATGCTATCCGCTGGCTTTCTGGCCAGATGGAACGCTGAAGTGGGCTGGTTTCACAGGGCTTGTTTCCAATGCTGATAGCTATACTCTTCGACAAGTATCTCTCAACGAAATCAGGGCGAAGAAAAGAGCAACGCAAAAAGACGCCAATCGCCAACGACTGGAGCTTCGCAAGACTGCAGAACAATACATTGTCAGAAACGGGGAAAGTATCATTTTCCTACCAACCAACCTTGGTGCAACATGTCTTCTCGACAGTTTGCAATACCAAGGCCGCTTAACGTGTCAACGTTTACGTGTCTGTGCAGACGAGAAAGATGGCCGAATGGACAGCCTCTGCATTGAGCGCCAGAGCGACCAGCAGATAGTGGTAAAATGTTGCGGAAAGGCCGACGGACTACCTTACATCGTGCGACTTTATATCAATGCTGGAAGCCCTACCCTACGTTTAGTCCATTCGCTCGTATATAATCGAAATGACAAGCAACCTGCGCCGCACAGTCTCTGCATCCGTGCAGATGTTCCCCTCTCCGAGCAGGCTTACAATCGCCATGTGGCCTTCACGCTCGACCAGGGCAGGCTGTGGCACGAACCTGTGCAGCCCGTCACCGGACGACGTAGTCTTTCGCTCGACGGCAATGGACGAGGACCCGAAGAACTATATCACCAGCAGATACTCGGAAAGACCTTGCCCGAACCCGAAGCCTTTAATGAGCTAAATAGGGGATTCCTCAAAAACTGGGCCACATGGGATCGATACCGTCTTTCACAACTCCTCGATGAAGGTTTCTCGATTCGCAAAAGTGCAAAACCTGCGCCACAAACGCCTTGGATTGGTACGCTCAACGGCCGACGAAGTACAGGAGGATGTTTTGTCGGAGAAGTGGGACGAGGCCTTGCCATGGCTTTACACGACTTCTGGCAAAGCTATCCTTCCACACTTCTCATCGAAGGGGCGACACAAACTCATGCTACTGTCTCCCTCTTCCTTTGGAGCCCCGAAGCCGAGACGATGAACATGCGTCATTACGATGTGGAGGCCCATGGCCTTGATGCATCTTACGAAGACATTCAGGAGGGCATGAGCACGCCCGAGGGTATTGGGCGCACTTCAGTAGTGATGCTTCGTCCTACCTTGGGATATCCGGGCGATGAAGCTCTCACCTCGCTATTCAACACGTTGACGCAAGAACCGCAACTTGTATGCACGTCACAATATCTTCATGCTCAACGTGCATTTGGTGTATGGAGCCTGCCCGATCAATTGTACGACGATGTTGAACAGCAATTGACCTACTGGTCAGACTTCTATGTAAGCGAAGTGGAACGACGCCACTGGTACGGCTTCTGGAACTACGGCGACGTGATGCATGCCTTCGACAACGAGCGACAGGAATGGCGTTACGACATCGGTGGATATGCTTGGGATAATACTGAACTGGCTTCAAACATGATGCTGTGGTACAATTTCCTTCGCACCGGTCGGTCCGACCTATGGAAACTAGCTGTAGCCATGACACGGCACACCAGCGAGGTTGACGTTTACCACGATGGTCCATTCAAGGGACTTGGCTCTCGACACAACGTCAGCCATTGGGGCTGCGGTTCGAAAGAGGCACGCATCAGCCAAGCCCTGTGGAACCGATTCTATTACTATTTGAGCGGAGGTGACGAACGCTTGGGTGAACTCATGTCAGCGCAACGCGCCTTGGACACGTTGCTCTACCGCATCGACCCGATGCGTCTGGCCGAACCGCGTGGGTTGTATCCCTGTACAGCTCCAGCCCGACTGCGTATCGGCCCCGACTGGATGGCCTACGCTGCTAACTGGATGACCGAATACGAACGCACGCGAAATACCAACTACTGGCAGAAGATGCTCAACGGCATGAAAAGCATCAGTGAGCTGCCCATGGGTATATTCAGTGGGCCTAAAGCATTAGGTTATGACCCTGCCACCGGATATTTAAGTTGGGAGGGAGATCCGAAGATGGAAAATACCAACCATCTGCTTTCGCTCATGGGCGGCTCTGAATTCATGGGCGAACTCCTGCTCATCGACGAAGTGCCTGACACATGGCGAAAGACCTGGCTCAACTACTGTGCCGAATATCGTCAGCGCGCCATCAAAGGCAAGCGCAACGGTTATCCGATGGCACGTCTTGCCGCCTATGCCCATTGGCAATCGGCGCTTGAACCGACGACGGTTCACCGCACCGAACTCTATCAGAACGCGATGATAGAATATGAACGAGGCATACAATCGCCCACCCAGTTTTCGACTAACGGCATATCCACATGGGCACTCGACGCCATCTATCTGATTGAAGTTTGTCCTCCTGCAATACAAAAGAACGAGGGAAATCGTCCTCAAAAACAATAAGAATAACGGAAAAATCTCATAAATTAGCGGTTTAAGCCCACTTTTTACGCATTAAGTGAACACGTTTGAGATTTTTTTCGTACCTTTGCCACATGAACGAAGAAGAAAAACAAAAGTTCAAGCAAGCCATCGACGAAGCGTTGAAGGTGTTGTACCGAGGAGGTGTCATCCTCTATCCCACCGACACTGTCTGGGGACTTGGTTGTGATGCCACCAACAGTGAGGCCGTTCGAAGAATCTTCGAAATCAAGCACCGCGCCGATTCGAAAGCCATGCTTTCGCTAGTCGATGCCATAGGACGTGTCGATTACTATTTCTCGCGCGTTCCAGATATCGCCTGGGATCTTTGGGAAGTATCCGACAAGCCATTAACCCTCATCCTCCCTCGTGCTCGAAATGTAGCACCCGAACTCATTGCCGACGATGGAACTATGGGCATGCGCATCACTAACGAACCCGTTAGCCACACCTTATGCGCCCGCCTCAAGCGGCCATTGGTAAGCACCAGCGCCAACATCAGCGGTCAACCTACGGCACAATGCTTCGCCGACATCAGCGACGAGATCAAGCAGGCAGTTGACTACATCATTCCGCTTCGTCAAGACGAGACCTCCAATCCTTCACCATCCGGCATTATCAAGGTGGGCGATGGGGGTGAAGTCAAAGTAATCAGATAACAACGTGAATCAAAACGCACAACGCATCAAATATATTATTGGCGACCTTCTGGCTACAATGGCCGGGTGGTTGAGCTTTTATATATATCGTTTTGACATCACGGGCTTTCTCACTGTGCCTACTTTACGTGAGTACTTGACGCTGCCACAAGTCGAACTCAACCTCATCCTTGGACCTTTGGCCTGGTTGGCCCTCTATGCCTTCTCGGGATACTACCAAAACCCGTATTTCAAGTCTCAGACCGACGAACTACAGGTGACCTTCTGGTCAATCGTATTCGGCACATTGGTGGCGTTCTTTGCCATGGTTATCGACGATGTGCCCTTCATCAACGACGAGAATATCGCCATGCTGAAGATCGTCCACATTTCGCCCAAGACTTATCTGCAGATCCTGCTTACGCTTTTTGGTTGCATCTTT
The DNA here is from genome assembly GCA_017548545.1 of Bacteroidales bacterium. GTDB lineage: Bacteria > Bacteroidota > Bacteroidia > Bacteroidales > UBA3663 > Liminaster. The sequence continues at coordinate 53,812 of JAFYZW010000066.1, forward strand.
GTTCCCGTTTACCTGGTGCGCTATTTCATTACACATCACGTCAACGGTCAAATACAAAGTGGACAACTCGGCCTCCGAACCCTGCTCATCGGCGAAGGCAAGGCAGCACAATTACTGCAACGTGAACTGAAAGCTGAAAAGCGGCAGAACGGCTACCTCATCATCAAAACAGTACCCGACACTGCCAGCTATGAAGAGATCCGCAGTGTGGTCGCAGAAAACCACATCGAGGCCTTCCTCCTAGCTCCTGACAAGCACGATGCCCGCATCATCAATCATCGCGTCTATGAGCTCTTGCCCCTTGAACTGCCGATCCGCATAAAGGCCAGCAATGAAGAAATTCTCAATGGACAAGTCCACACCGACTCGCTGACCACGCTGCCCATGATGCAGTACAGCACCGACTTGATGAGTCCCTTCAAACGCAACCTGAAACGACTAGCCGACATAGTATGTGCCGCCTTGGCGCTCATGCTCCTATCGCCGCTCTTCCTCATCGTGGCCATCATTATCCGTCGTGACTCTTCGGGTCCTGTGTTCTTCAGCCAATGGCGCATCGGGCGTTCGGGCAAGCCTTTCCGCATCTATAAATTCCGCTCCATGCGAACTGATGCCGAGCAGGATGGACCGCGCCTCTCTTCAACCATGGACAGACGCATCACTAAAGTCGGACGTTATTTACGCAAGTACCGCATCGACGAGTTGCCGCAGTTCTGGAATGTGCTGAAGGGAGATATGAGTCTCGTAGGTCCTCGTCCCGAACGCGACTTCTATATCCGCCAAATCATGGACATCGCCCCCTACTATTCCAAGCTGCTACAAGTGCGCCCTGGCATCACTTCGTGGGGCATGGTCAAGTATGGATATGCATCAACTGTCTTTCAAATGGTCGAACGTATGCGCTACGACTTGATGTATATCAACAACTGCTCATTAGCCGTCGATCTGAAAATCCTGGGCTTTACCGTACGTACGGTGCTCACTGGGAAAGGAATATAAAGAGGCATGACGAAGTTAAAAGAGTAAGAAAGATTCAAAATGTTTGGATTTTTTCATATATTGGTCGAACGTATTGTTGCTTGGAGAGAGAAGCATCTCACTGAGCAACAGTTTGTCCTCATACTCGCCTTCTTCACCGGACTGGTAGGAGCAACCGCTGCATTGGTTCTAAAGTGGCTCATTCACACCTTCCAGCACATCCTCACGATGTATTTCGTGGTCGATGGCGCCAACTACCTCTATCTGCTTTATCCTGTAGTTGGCATCCTCATTGCTGGACTATTCGTTCGATATGTAGTACGTGACGACATCGGACATGGAGTGACAAAAATCCTATACGCCATCTCGCAACGCAAGTCAATTATCAAGGCGCACAACATGTACACCTCGGTCATTGCATCTTCAGTGACCATCGGTTTCGGTGGATCGGTCGGTGCTGAGGCACCTATCGTTCTTACGGGATCGGCAATAGGTTCCAATCTTGGTCGCCTCTTCCGCATGGACCAGCACACACTGATGATCCTGCTGGGTTGTGGTGCTACAGCAGGCATTGCCGGCATTTTCAAAGCTCCTATCGCCGGACTACTGTTCACCGTCGAAGTGCTGATGCTCGACCTCACCGCCTACTCCATCATGCCGCTACTTATTTCGGCAGTGACCGCTGCCTCGGTGTCCTATATCGTCGATGGTTCGCGTGCCCTCTTCTATTTCACCGAGACAATGGACTTCTCCATCGAACGTCTTCCCTATGTGATTCTTCTCGGTATCTTCTGCGGCTTTACTTCGCTCTATTTCACCCGCACAACGTTTGTCGCTGAAGACTTCTTCAAGAAGATCCACAATCCTTGGTTGAAATGGATTATCGGCGGACTCTTCCTCAGCATTGTCATCTTCCTCTTCCCGCCACTCTATGGTGAAGGCTACGATGCCATCCAATATATCTACAACGGACAATATCACGAGATTACCGGCAACTCTATCTTCTACGACCTCGACCGAGTCTCGCTTGCTATTGGAATACCCAACGCTTCGTTCTGGGTACTATCGGGATTTATCCTCCTCGTGATGCTCACCAAGTCGTTCGCAACAGCAGCGACCAACGGTGGTGGTGGTTGCGGAGGTACTTTTGCCCCCTCGCTCTTCCTTGGCAATTTTGCAGGCTTTCTCTTTGCCTATATGCTCAACAAGGCAGGTATCTTCACTTTCCTTTCCGAGCAGAACTTTGCGGTAATGGGGATGGCAGCAGTGATGTCGGGCGTGATGCACGCTCCATTGATGGGAGTCTTTCTCTCAGCTGAACTGACGGGGCGCTTCGACCTCTTCCTCCCTCTGATGATTGCTTCATGCCTTTCCTACGGCACAATCCGCATCTTCGAACCCTATTCCATCTACACCCGTCGTTTAGCGCTCAAGGGCGAACTTATCACCCACCACAAGGACAAGGCCGTGCTCACGATGCTCAGCATGAACGACCTCATCCAGCACGATTATCCAATGCTCTATCCACAGATGATGCTCGGCGAACTCGTTAAGCTCATCTCCTCACAGGTTCACAACCACTTCCCCGTCTGCGATACAGATGGCACTTTCGTAGGCATCGTTACGCTCAACGATTTGCGCAACATCATGTTCCAACCCCGCCTCTATGAGCGGATGATGGTTTCCGACATCATGATCGGGCCTAAGGGCAAGATACTAACCGACATGAATATGGCCGAAGTGATGAATCTCTTTGATACGACTGGCGCTTGGACCTTGCCCGTCATCGACAACCAGGGGAAATACATCGGCATGATGTCACGACAGCATTTATATGAGACTTACCGCGCCCTTTTGAAGCAATTCAGCGAAGATTGATTGACAAAAAACACGCTTTGATTGAAAAATCAAGACATAATTAAACCGAGCAACCTGCTCTCGGTCATAATGCTGAAACAAACAAGAAAACTATAAAACCTATTACAATTATGAAAAAGACTATTTCACGCATCAGCGCAGTGCTCCTCATCTTTGCAGTGGGCATCACCTCAGTAATGGCTCAGCCCGGACATCGTCACCATCGCAGTGGCTATCGTGGTGACGGCTTCATTCGCGGCGTGCGCGACGTACATACCGTTGCTAATACAGCCATGTTGGGCTACGGCATTGCATCCATGGATGACTATACCGGCATCCGTTTCGGTTACAATGCAGCATCGTTCCGCACCGACGGCTTCGGCGACATCTCCAGCGATGTCCAGTCCGGTGTTAACATCGGCATGGTCTTCGGCTGGTATCTGGGCAATTCCCCCATCATCATCGAACCCGGCCTGTACTATTCCTACAAGGGCGGCAAGCTCAATGGCTATGAACCCGAATGGGATTTCCGCACCAAGCTGAAGACCAACATGCATATGTTCGAGATTCCACTTGTCTTCAAGTACGAAGTGCAGTATCACAATGCCGGTGTCTGCCTCCATCCATTCTTCGGCGGCTTCCTCGCCTTCGGTATTGGTGGTAAGACCAAGAGTGTGGAAGGCGGCTATAATGACAGTTGGGATACGTTCTCCGATGGTGAAGGACAGTTAGGTCGTACCGACGCCGGTATGCGCATGGGTTGCGGTCTTGGCATCGATCACCTCTTCTTGGAACTGGCTTACGACTGTGGCCTTGTCAATTTGGCTAGTGACCAATACAACTATTTTGGCTACAACAATTACGACAGCGCTATCCGTAGCAACACTGTCAGCTTCAGCATCGGTTTCAACTTCTAACGCTGACATTCTCATTGGGTGACACATGGGTGCCACCCAATGACCTTTATATCTAAAACGCAAACAACCTTAATCCTCTCCCATGATCATCTCTCTTCACGTCGAATATAAGGCACAATGGGGTGCCCAACTTTACGTAACAACAGGCTTAAAGCCGAAGTTCGGCCAGAAACTCTCCAAGGATGCCATTGAAATGGACAATGACGGACGTGGCAACTGGTTCGTTGACGTCGATGCCAGAAGGCTGACTGGCACTCCCTATCACTACGTCCTGGCTTACGAACGTCATGTCGTCCGCAACGAATTTGGCAATGGACATTATATTGCAGGCATCACAGAAGCCGAAGGAGTGCCCACACTCCGTGTGTGGGACAGTTGGAGGCGATTGCCTCAAATCCGCAGCTTCTTTTCGCTCGCCTTCCGTACGCACAAGAACGGCAAGGCGAGTCTGCACGACCATCCCTTCCCTGCTGTCGATATTCTTGAACCCGACCAGTTTACCATGGTATGTGAAGCTGGCAATCTCAAGGACGAATGGGAACTGGCCCTTATCGGTAATGTCCCCGAACTTGGTGCTTGGCAACCCGAGAAAGCCCTCGTTATGCATCAGATCAGCCGTAACTTATGGACGGTCACCTTCTCACGTTCTTCCCTAAAGTTCCCTCTTCGGTTCAAGTTCATCGTAGTCTCTCGACATACCCATCAATTCGTTGCCTGGGAAGACTGCACCAACCGTTTCTTCGAGCCAAGCGTAATGGATCCGGGTGACTCCCTACTCATCTGTAATCAACGTTTCACACGGCCAGCCCTCGATGACAAAAACGACAATAGATAACAACCACTAACAAATACAAAACCAATGAAAAAGATCATTACCATCTGCATGATTGCAGCAGCATGTGTCTTCGGCCAGCAGGTTAAGGCACAATCATTCCTCGAATCCATCCTTTCGGGCATTGCTCAAGGCGGTTCAGGCGGCGACATTCTTGGCTCAGTACTCAACGGTGCTGTTACATCTGCCAACTCTTCCTCGAAGGGAGGTAACCTTGGCAGCGTCCTTGGAAATGTCATATCCAGCGTGACGGGCAGTGCCACCACCACACAGGCCAATCTCGTCGGCTCATGGACCTACAACGAGCCCGCTGTGCAATTCGAGAGCAAGAACCTCCTCACCAAAGCTGGCGGTGCAGCTGCTGCCACCAAGGTCGAGAACAAACTCGCCACGTTCTACAATATGATGGGCATCCGCACAGGACGTGTCAACTTTATCTTCGATAATAATGGGGGTGTGACCTACACCCTCGGCTCCCGTTCCTACAAGGGCACCTACACCTTCGATAGGCAGAGCAAAACTGTCACCATGACAACGCCCACAGGCCAGAACCTCAAGGCGTATGTCACCATCAGTGGCAACAACATGAGCCTATGCTTCGACAGCACCAAGGTACTCAACCTCTTCACTACCATCAGTAAGAGCTATAATTCGACCATCAGCGCCCTTGCTGGCAACTACGACGGCATGAAGACTGGCTTCAAGTTCACTCGAAAGTAAGAAATAAAAACTAGAGTTTCTAGAGTATCTAGAACATCTAGATTATCTAGAGCCACTAGAGCAAAGAATAAAAAGAAAAGCTCTGAAGAATCGATTCTTCAGAGCTTTTCTTTTGACCATTATCATGGTCGGGGTGACCCGACTCGAACGGGCGGCCTCTACGTCCCGAACGTAGCGCGCTACCAACTGCGCCACACCCCGTGGGAATCTACAGCCGCCTGCCTAATCTAATTAGCGGCTGTAGATACGTTAGAATTAATCCTGGTTGAGGTTCACGCGACGGAAAGCGGTAACAGTAAGACCCTTCTGAGCCTTGTCCATATACTGCTGTACGTTGATCTTTGCGTCGTTGATGAACTCCTGCTCAACAAGGCAATTTTCCTTGAAGAACTTCTTCAGACGACCCTGGGCGATGTTTGCAATCATCTGCTCAGGCAGGTTAGCGGCCTTCTCAGCGCTTACCTTTGCACGGATCTCGCGAGCCTGAGCTGCCTGCTCTGCAGTGATCCAACCCTTGGCGGTGTTGCTGTCAATATGATCCTCAGAGTCAACAAGGGCAGGGTTGATACCAGCCTTCTTGAGAGCTACATCAACAGCCTTGGCGATCTGCTCGGCCTTGGTCTTCTCGATAGCTACAGCGAGTTCGTCATCCTTCTTCTTCTGTGGAACCTCGTCAGCATTCACAGCAACAGGATTCATAGCAGCCACCTGAAGAGCAACCTCTTTGAGAACCTCAGCTGGACCGTCCTCATTGTAAGCAACGATGGTCGAAAGCTTGTGGTTGAAGTGGTTGTAAGCTACTACAGCTTCACCCTCGATGTGCTCGTAAACTCCCAGTTCCATCTTCTCACCGGTAACACCGATCTGAGCGACGATAGAGTCCTTTACGGTGCCATCCTCGGTGGGAAGGGCCAATACGCCTTCGAGATCTGCAGGCTTGTTTGCCATAACGAGATCCATAATCTTATTAGCGAGGGCTACGAAACGTTCGTTGGTGGCCACGAAGTCGGTCTCACACTTCAGGGCAATGATAGCGGCGAACTTGCCATCGGTACGTGCAATAACAGTACCCTCTGAAGCCTCACGGGCTTCACGCTTGGCGGCAACAGCCTGACCCTTCTTGCGAATCTCCTTCACAGCCTCCTCCATGTTACCATTGGTAACTTCGAGGGCCTTCTTGCAATCCTGCATACCGGCACCGGTAATCTCGCGGAGCTCCTTGATTTGAGCAATTGAAACTGCCATAATTTCTTTCAGTTTTTTAGAATTAAAAATCAAATTAGGCCTCCTCTTCTTCGGTAGCCTCCTCAACTACAGGAGCCTTCTTGCCAGCCTTGCCCGAAGCCTCAGCAGCTTCTTGATCGGCCTTCTCCACCTTGCGCTCCTCAATGCCTTCGGCAATAGCGTCGCACATGGTGCCGACAACGACTGCGATAGACTTGGTAGCGTCATCATTAGCGGGGATTACATAATCAACGCCCTTGGGGTTGGAGTTGGTGTCAACCATAGCAAATACCGGGATACCCAAACGGATAGCCTCAGCTACTGCAATGTGCTCCTTCATGACATCCACCACGAAGATGGCAGATGGCAGACGGGTAAGATCTGCGATAGAACCGAGGTTCTTCTCAAGCTTTTCACGCTGGCGGCTGACCTGCAGACGCTCGCGCTTTGAAAGGTTATCGTAGGTGCCGTCCTTGGTGAGTTTGTCGATGGTAGCCATCTTCTTCACAGCCTTGCGGATGGTAGCGAAGTTAGTGAGCATACCACCTGGCCAGCGCTCGATAACGTAAGGCATGCCAATAGCCTGTGCCTTCTCGGCAATGATCTCCTTGGCCTGCTTCTTGGTTGCGACGAAAAGCACCTTCTTGCCACTCTTGGCCAAAGCCTTGAGCTGCTCAGCTGCCTCGTCGATTTTAGCAACTGTCTTATTAAGGTCTATAATATGGATGCCGTTACGCTCCATGAAGATGTATGGAGCCATTGATGGGTTCCACTTGCTCTTAAGGTGTCCGAAGTGAACGCCGGCTTCCAAAAGTTGATCAAAGTTTGTACGTGACATAATGTCGAAAAAGTTTTTTGTTTGTTTACATTCTTGTTATTCAATCCGTCGGTAGTCGTCATCAGAACGGGTCCGACTGGATTTAGATACTAAACGCGTTATTTAAATAGATGTACACACGTACTTATTTAAATTACGCTTTGCGCTAACCAAAGATTAACGCTTGCTGAACTGGAAGCGACGACGAGCCTTGGGCTGACCTGGCTTCTTACGTTCAACGACACGGGGATCGCGGGTGAGGAAGCCAGCCTTGCGGAGTGCTGCCTTGTGCTCAGCATCGATCTTAACGAGTGCGCGTGCGATGGCGAGACGAACGGCACCAGCCTGGCCATTGAAGCCACCACCCTTGAGGTTCACCTTGATATCGTACTGCTCAGCTACACCTACCTCGTTGAGGGGCTGCTTTACGACGAACTGAAGGATTGAAGATGGGAAATACGACTGGAGGTCCTTCTTGTTGATTGTGATGTTACCAGCACCAGCCTGAACATAAACGCGGGCTACAGCGGCCTTACGACGGCCAATTGCATTAATTACTTCTGCCATAGTTCAATTGTTGTTTTGGTGTTGATTACTTCAGTTTGTTGATGTCGATTACCTTTGGCTGCTGTGCTACCTCCTTGTACTCGCTGCCCTCATAAACGCGAACGTTCTTGAGAATCTTGCGGCCCAGAGGACCCTTCGGGAGCATACCCTTGAGTACGGTGAGGAACAGTGCCTCGTAACCCTGTTTCTTAACTACGCTAGCGGCAGTGTGTGCGCGCTGGCCACTGGGATAACCGGTGAAGGTGAGCCACTCACGCTCAGTCCACTTGTTGCCGGTCATCGTGATCTTGTCGGCGTTAATGATAATTACGTTGTCGCCGCAGTCAACGTTAGGGGTGAAGGATGGTTTGTACTTTCCGCGGAGCAGCTTAGCTACTTTCGAGCAAAAGCGGCCCATCACCTGGTCAGTAGCATCCACAACCACCCACTCCTTCTGTGCAGTTGCTTTGTTCACAGAAATGGTCTTAAAAGATAAAGTATCCATTTAGTTGATTGGGATAAAAAAAAATTAAATTAATAATAGACTGGCAGCGCCTCAACTTACGGACAAAAGCTCATCGAGGATGCCACTGACGATTAAATCAGCGCGCAAAGATAACGCTTTTATTCTAAATACGTGCATTTAATGATGTTTTTAAAGAGTTTTCAACACTTTTTTCGCTCACAAATTGCAAATTTGGCCTATCAAGATGGCAAATTCCAACAGCAAATTTGGTTTGATTCTGATTTTTTGCTATCTTTGCACCCATAATCAAACATCGTTATGGACATCTCCAAAAGCTATCTCGATCATCTGTATTATCACGTCTTCAGCGAAGAACGGTTCCTTGCTATCGATCCTTGTGCCATCGTATGGCAACTTATCGCCCACACCCAGTGTCAGCTCGACTTAGAGATTGGAGCTCTTTTCGTGGCTATGATCACGTGGGGTAACCGTAAGGCTATCCGAACCGCTGCGCTAAACATGCTCGGCAATGAAATGCAATGGAATCCTTCAGCATTTATCCTCGAGCAGCAGTATCTCGATAGCTATCAGAATGCCAAGAACGACTGTGTCTATAGGACGCTAAATCGTTACAAGTTTATCGAAGTATGTGAAAATATCTACAACGCTCTCACTTCGTATCGTCTGGCCCATCCATACGAAGAACCGACCCTCGAAAAATGTCTTGAGGGCTTGGACATGAAACAATGCATCGCAACAATTACCGAATGGCTGGCACCCGCCAAACTCGGCACTATGGGCAAAACTGCATGCAAAAGGATATGTATGTTCCTGCGCTGGATGATTAGGACAGAATCGCCCGACTTCGGTCTCTGGAAATCACATAAGCCCAGCGAATTGTATGCGATTCTTGATGTCCACATCTGTCAACTCACTTTCCCCATTCTTAAACACAAACAACCATCGTGGGCTGCTTGCGAAGAACTAACCAATATCTTCCGCACATGGGACAAAACCGACCCCTTGAAATATGACGTGGCTTTGATGACATTAGCCGACCGTGATACAGCAAGAGATAAAAAGAAATGATGTATATGATGCGTTTTTTGAAAAAATAAGCTCCTATTTTGAATCTTTTCTTTTCAATAAATTACCGACTTATCGTTTTTTTCATTATCTTTGCACCCGATAAGACAAGGTATCTCAATCGTGTTGAAAGAAAACAATAATGATATAACTCACACTATTATGAAAAAGAACCTATTCTCCACCCTTCTGATTGTAGCTATCACATCCACTTCTCTCTCGGCGCAGAGCCAAGAGCAGTTGCTCCTCTCAGGCTGGCGTTTCCAAAATGGAGTGGCACCAGGTGCTGAAGCCACCGACTTCGACGACACCCGTTGGCAACAAGTCACCATCCCACACGATTGGGCCATCCAAGGCCCATTTGACAAGGACATCGACAAGCAGGTGGTCCGCATCGAGCAAAACGGCGAGAAGGAAGCCACCGAGAAGACCGGCCGTTCGGGCTGTCTGCCTTGGATTGGCGAAGGCTGGTACCGCACACGTTTCACCATCCCAGCCGGCTATGACTACGCTGAGCTCATCTTTGATGGTGCTATGGCCGAGCCACATGTCTATGTGGATGGCAACGACGTAGGTTATTGGGCTTACGGATATAACACCTTCAAGCTCGAGATTCCCGCAGAAGCTGGAGAGCACACCCTTGCCGTGCATCTGCAGAACATCGAGGAGTCTTCCCGCTGGTATCCTGGTGCAGGACTCTACCGTCCGGTACGTCTTTTCCTTGCACAGCAAATCAGCTTCAAGACTTGGGGCACCTTTGCACGTACAACCATGGTGAACGGCATTGCCAACGATTACAAGACAGCATGCGAAGCACGCCTCACCATAAGCTCAGAAGTGAGAGGCAACATCGCCCGGAGTCAGAAACTCAAGGTCGAACATATCCTTACCAACGAAGAGGGTTACGTTGTGGCCGAGCACAAGATGGACGTCAATAGCTCAAAAATGGCCACCGACGTCCTCGTAATCAGCAATCCCAAGCTCTGGAGTCCCGAGCAGCCTACACTCTACACGCTCACTAGTCGACTCGTCGAGGGGGACAAGGTTTGGGACGAGCAAAGCCAGCTTGTCGGCATTCGTCAGATTGAATATTGCGAAGAAGGATTTAAGCTCAATGGTCAGCTTCGCAAGTTTAAAGGCGTTTGCCTGCATCACGACATGGGTCCCGTTGGTTCTGCCTTCAATAAGTCTGCCTTCCGTCGTCAGGTAGCATTGCTCAAACAGATCGGTTGCGATGCCATCCGTACCTCACACAACATGCCGGCACCCTGGCAGATGGATATCTGCGACGAAATGGGCATGATGGTCATGGCCGAATCGATGGACATGTGGGTCTTTCCCAAGTGCAAGAACGGCTACAGCCGCTTCTTCGAAAAAGTCGATGAGACATCGGCCAACCGCACAGGCGAACCCTGGTGGAAGCGCGACTTCACCAACCTCGTCCTCGTGCATCGCAACCATCCAAGCATTGTAATGTGGAGCATCGGCAACGAGATACCCGAACAGAACAACGAAGTGGGCTACAAA
>JAFYZW010000067.1 GCA_017548545.1 Bacteroidales bacterium
ACCGATTTCCGATAAATTCACAATGAGTATAATCTTTATCGCCATAAGTCAACTTTTTGATGCTACATTGATATACGGGGCCTATTTGGAAATCTCTGTAATCTATTCTCCCATCAGTCACTTCAAAAAGAATCTCATCCAAAGATTTGGATGCTACACTGACAAAAGCACGCAAATAATAATAGCGGGATTTCCCATGGTTTTCATAAGCAAAACCAATACTCCGTATTATGTCTGTTGGTAAAGATTTTACAAAGAAACCTTGTTTATTGTAATATCTATATCCTAATTGAGAAAAGTAAGACTTTACGGCCTTCTCGACTTCATATCTGTATGTCATATTAATATTGATTCAGTTAATAATTTCTTTTTCACAATAATGACTTTACATTCTATTGTACCAAAATTAGTGAAAAATGTGAATGTCTGGTCTCCATTCGAAAAGGAGCATTGGACGGGAACGGTTGTTCTGCTGCAAAGATAGGTAATTATTCGTTTCTACAATCAAAACCTCTAGTTTTTTAACTTTATTTCCATGTTCGGCCATAGGATATGATTTGTGAAATCGATTAACCATAGAAATTTGGTCGTCGACACCACACGATGCCGCGCCTTCTGTTGAATGGTTTGAGCGAGAAAAGATTGATTCTTCTTTGCTTCGAGGTAGAGATAGTCAAGTTATATCAAAGAAATACAGTAATCATATTCCATAACAACCATAAATATCACCGCAATATCTGGTTGTCCACCCTATAATTGTCTTTCCTGATTTCAAAGGACAGTTTACTTTAACCCATTGGAGTCTTCCCATTCTTGAATAGTCTAATATTTTGACTTCCATGTCAACTATTTCACCACTTAAGATGGTGCTTGAGCACGCGACGCTATCAGGTTGCTCATACAATTTAATTACCCTGTCCTCTGCCTCTTCTGGGAAACGAGGAGATGGAAGTAAGTATACACCACAATCTTCATAATTGATCCATCCACTCAATTGATGAATACATCCATTGTTTTCAACATGTCCATAAAAGCGCGAATCTCCTCTTGATACCACTACTATAGATGACCATATTTCTTGAATGGTATCATCCTGAATAACTGCAATTATAGAATCCCCTTCTGCTTGGGAATAAATAATTACTGGGTGCTGACCCGCCTTATAAAAGAATAAGCCAGTACTATAATTATGAAAAACACCTATATTAGTTTCATTTGATCTTGAAACCAACTGCGAATATAGCTGCAATGTAAAAGCAGTTATAGCAATAATAATGAAAAACTTTTTCATCTTCTTCTTAACACTAACATGAAACCATTTTTGCCTATTTGTTTCTCGAAATTTGTCCATTGGTTATCCTTGCCGTTAATGAGTATACACCCTTTAGATACTGGGTCTCCAGCATATCCAGACTTATTAGTTCGATGAACGAAAACCTTATTTATTTGTGTAGGAGAATAAGCATCCTTTTCACCATTGAACCAACTATTATTCCTATCATCAATACAATCAACAGGGCCCTCTATTTCATAATGTTTGGGTATTTTTCCATCACCTGGTGATTCTCTGTATGTGACATTGTAATTCCCATCCTTAATAGCGCCATATTTATTATAATCAGAACTCATGGTAAAAGCAATATATTTTGTTGGGTTTGTTTCATCTTCTGGGTTAATATATACACTTGCCATTGCGTGAATAGTATTCTCACCATCAATCATTTTGCTATCATCTAAAACTTCATTATAATACCCCAGTATAGATACAACTCTTTCGCCTAAATAATCGCCAGAGATATTATTTTTATCTAAATCTTCTTGAGATTTATATTCTGTATATTTAATTGAATAAACTTCGGTCATTATTCCATTTATTTCTATGCTATCAGAGTGTCCATACCAATCCAGTCCATTATAGTCACCAATGTTAATTGGATTACCTCCACAATAGGAATACGGGCTAAACTGTGGAGTTTTTTCTGCCAATGGATCGACCTTATCCCACATCGGAGCCATGGCGAAATATTGGCGAGCATGGATGTCATAATAGTCCAGTCCGAAGGTGCGATCCAATTCTACCCCTCGCCTAAAGGCTCGTCTTCTCGCCAGGAGATTATCAATCTCCTTTTGATGGCTGCGAGGACCCTCGAACTTGTACTTCTGGAAGCTTTCGTTGTTCCCTTTGGTCACGTCCGAGAGAAGGGTGCTAATATCGCCAATCACACCACCGTAGGGATAGTAAGGAGTTACCTGCTCTACTGTGCCGTTCTTGTCCACGACCATGCGGTTATTGCCCATGTAGTCTTGTATGTAATAGTGCCAACCGTTTACCACGCCATTTGTGTTGAATGTGGCGAAGCCTCCATCGAACAAGTACATCGAAGGCTGGCCGTTCTTGAGGATGAGATTGCCGATATAGTCGATGGAATCTGTCAGCGTGCTTAATCCTGCGGGTCTATGGATGGTGCGCAACTTTGTGCCATCGGCTGCATAAAGGGACTTGGTAGTTGAGTTCATTTTCAGGAGTTTATTTTTTTTGGAAAAGGGAAAACTACCGATTTAACGTCCAGCCTGGTGATACTCTGAAATCGAAGCCGCAAAAGTCATGTTGAAGAATGTATATCCATGCTTCATCTTTTTTATCCCAGAAATCTTCCCAAATACACTTCAAATCCTCATCCTCTAAAACGTATATGTCTTCTTTATAAAATCCGAATTGTCGCTTGGAGCATTTTGCTATTATTGGAACCATATATATATTTGTGGTTCTTTTCCTTTTTTCTAATGAGTATTTGTATTCAATTTTGTGTATGAGACGTCTGTTGCGAAGAAGATGCCAGAGTGCAGAGTTTTTCTTTATATAGTCAAAATCGTTGTCAGTCGGCCATTCTCCAAAAGATTGATTTGACAATTCAGGATCATCCAAATCAATTATATTATCTTCGACAAATAATGGAATGATATCCTTTACATTGATTGGCTTATAACAAGAATCGTAGGGAACTGCCCATAGGAAATCACCCGTGTTCCATCCTCCGGATGTCCATCGGTTGTTAAAGGTAAATACCATATATTTCTGATATTCCTGTCCGTAAAGGAATGTCGTTATTACCAATAAGATAACTGATATAATAGTTCTTTTCATATTTCTTATGTTTAATACATAGAACATTTCAAATAACTTTTTCATAATATATGATGATTATAAGGGTTTATGAAATCGGTTGTTCCGCTACAAAGATAAAGAGAATTTTGATTCTACAATCAAAACCTCTCGATTTTTAACTTTTTTTCCATGTTCGGCCATAGGAAATGATTTGTGAAATCGATTAACCATAGAGGATTTCTCCCAGGAAAGGCTTTGTGTTAGCCATATGCGTGAAAGGGCTGACATCGGCGAAGTTTTATCACTTGGAATTATTGTTTTTCCTGTGCAAAGATATGAAAAAAGAGAGAAGAATACAAGAAAAAGCCCCTATGCAAAAATTATGCAAATGACTGCATGAAAACTTTTGCATAGGGGTAAAATCGTACAGAAGGCTGATTATCAGAGTGAATTTATGAATGTATTTATAGGGATATTTGCGTGGAGACCATCTCCACACCGAGTTCACGGCTGCGCTGACAAGGAGCGGCGGCTGCAGCTGTGATGACGTAGCGACCTGGGACGAGCTGACGTTCGCCTTCGGCATCGACCGTTGCAAAGCGAGAGAGGGGGATGGTGAGCTGCACGGTCTGCTCCTCGTCGGGAGCGAGGACAACGTGCTGGAAGGCCACGAGCTGCTGATTGGCCACATGCTGCGTGCTATTGGGCAAAAGCTGACCTGCCCACGGCGTGGCCACATAGATCTGCACCACTTCATCGACGGCACAACGGCTGGTGTTGGCAAGCTTCACAGCCACCGTTACGTTGTCGGCATCGTGCGACACGACAGCGACATCGCGATAGCTGACGTGTCCGTAGCTCAAGCCATAGCCGAAGGGGAACTGTATGCCCTCGGTCTGCCACTTGTAGGTGCGTCCCTCCATCGAATAGTCCTCGAAGGGCGGCAACGCCTGATCGCTGGTCGGGAAGGTGATGGGCAGTCGGCCCGAGAAATTGGCATCGCCAAACAGCACATCGGCCAATGCCGTGCCTCCCTCCTCTCCGGGATACCAACAGAAGATGACGGCATCGCAGAGCCGACACACCTCGTCGAGTTCGAGAGCCGAGCCTCCGCTGACGATGGCGACAATCTTGTTCTTGTGGTCCTTCGAGATCTGACGCAGGAACTCGAGCTGATGCTCGGGGATGCGCATGTTGGGACGGTCGCCCACATTGGTCGAGGCAATGGCATCGCCCTCCTCGCCTTCGAGCAGCCCCGACACGCCCAACGAGACGATGGCCACGTCCTTGAGCGTGGCTTCGCGAATGGCGTAGTTGATGGGATTGAGGTTGGGACACGTGCCCTGGAATCCAACCATGTGGTAGATCTTGGTGCCTGCCGAGACACGCTCGGCGATTCCTTCGAGATAGGTTACCATGCGCGACGAAATGCCGTAATAGTTGCCCATCAGCGCAAAGGTGTCGGTGGCGTATGCTCCACCCACATAGAGACTCTCGAGATCCTTGCGGAGCGGGAGCGTCCGGTCGTTCTTGAGCAATACCATGCCCTTGCGGGCTGCCTCACGAGCCAGGGCGCGGTGTGCCTCGCATTCGATGACCTCTTCGCCATAGTTGCGATAGGGTGACTCGTCGTCGGGCAACAGGATGCCGAGCTTCTCGCGTGTGATGTAGGCGTTGAGCAGGGCGCGATCGACATCGGCTTCGGAACAGAGTCCACGCTGCACGGCTTCGTAGAGCGAATGGTGGCACCAGCCTGCATCGACGTCGCAACCAGCCTTGATGGAGATAGCCGAGGCTTCGGCGTAGTCTTTGGCCAGATGGTGGCCGGTGCAGATGTCCTCGATGGCGCAGCTGTCGCTCACGACGTGACCCTTGAAGTACCACTTTTCGCGCAGCACCTCGGTGAGCAGATAGTGGCTGCCCGTGGCAGAATCGCCATAGACCGCATTGTAGGCCGACATCACGCTCTCGACTTTTCCTTCTTTCACACAAGCCTCAAAGGCTGGAAGATAGGTTTCGAAGAGGTCGCGCTTGGTGGGGTTGACGTTGAAGCCGTGGCGCAGCTTCTCGGGGCCGGAATGCACGGCATAGTGCTTGGCACAGGCCGCCGTCTTGAGAAAGACGGGGTCGTCGCCCTGCATACCACGGATGAACTCGACGCCCATGCGGGAGATGAGCAACGGGTCCTCACCATAAGTCTCCATGCCGCGTCCCCAGCGCGGGTCGCGGAAGAGGTTGACGTTGGGCGACCAGTAGGTCAGGCCGGCATCTTCGCCATAGTTGCCGATCTGCTGGGCAATGTTGAACTTGGCGCGTCCTTCGGTCGAGACGGCTTCGCCGATGCGGCGGGAGAGTTCGGGGTCGAAGGTGGCGGCCTGTCCGATGGGTTCGGGGAAGACGGTGGCACGGCCACAGCGTGCCACACCGTGGAGCGCCTCGCTCCACCAGTTGTAGGGCTTGATGCCGAGGCGTGGGATTCCTGGGGCTTCGTGGAGCAACTGATTGCACTTCTCTTCGAGCGTGAGCTTCGAAAGGGTTTCTTTTGCGCGTTTGCGCAGGGTTTCGGGAGAGGTCATGGGTTTTTTATCTTACGCTGTCGAGCAGCTCCTGCGAGGGGCACTCGAAGTTGGTGATGCCGAGCTTGATGGCGCGGAGCTTGTCGAGGTCGTGGACGGCAGGTTCAACGTCGTCGGGGAAGGGCAGACAGGAGAAGGTCTGGAAGTAGAGCAGGCAGCCGTCCTTCCACCACTGCGCATCGCGCGTCTGGATGCGGAGGCGGCGCTGAATGTCGGCGAATGTGTCGACATCAATCTGACCACAGCAGCGCTCCCAGTCACGCTGCATGGCGCGTGCCTCGTCGAGGCCATGCTGATAGTGATGGCAGAGGGCATTCCACAGGCTCTCGCGTGCCACGCGGTCGCCATAGCGATGCTGGATGATCTTGCCCCACGGCACATGATGGAACCAGAGCAGCAGCTCGTAAGGACAAGCATCGATATCGTCGAGCACACGGGCATAGTCGGCAGGATACTGGCCTGTGGCATTCGAGCCCGTCGAGGAGCGGTTGAAGCCCAGTCCCTCACGGTCGGCCTTGGCGTAATAACTGGGCATCCAGTCGGGACGTGCGCCCGGGATGTCGCAATAAGGTTCGGGACCATAGTGATGACCCCATGCGAACTGATGATGCAGGCCGAGGGGCATCATGTAATCGACGATGGCTTCGCGACTGCGCAGCATCAGGCTCTTGACGCTGGCAAGGGCCTTAGCGGCTGCTGCATCGTTGCAATCGGCGAAGAGCGTCTGACGTGCCCATTCGTCGGCAATCTGACAAGGGGTGAGTTCGTCGTTCCAAGCGAGACGACCGAAGGCATACCAGTTGCTTTGAGCCATGACGTTGCCGCACCACGACGGGCTGTTGCCGATATTCGACACAGCGCTGATGGCCGTAAGGGCGCGGGCGGGACTGGTGGCGTTGTTGATGGGACAATGGGCGATGTCCTTGATCTGCTCGAGGAACTCGGTCCACATCGGGGCCAGATAGGCGATGTGGTTGCTGTGACCCAGATATTCCTGCGTGATCTGCCATTCGGCCATCTGACGTGTGCGAGGCATGGCGCCAAAGAGGGCGCTGTAGGCTTCGCGCGGCTGGAAGTCGATGGGACCGTTCTTGATCTGGATGATGACGTTGTCGAGGAACTGTCCGTCGAGGGGCTGGAACTCAAGATAAGCCTGCTTGGCGCGGTCGGGGTCGGATGGACTATAGACGAAGGCACGCCACATGACGATGCCACCGAAGGGCTTCAAGGCCTTGGCCAACATATTGGCACCTTCGGCATGGGTGCGTCCGAAATCGTTCGGGCCAGGCTGGCCTTCGGAGTTAGCCTTGACAAGGAAGCCTCCGAAGTCGGGTATAAGCTTGTAGATTTCCTTCACCTTGGCAGTCCACCAACGCTGCACGTCCTTGTTGAGCGGATCGGCGGTGCTGAGTCCACCGATGACCATGGGCGAGGCGAAGTTGATGGCGAGATAGGTCTTCATGCCGTAGGGACGCACGATGTCGGCCATCTTCTTGACCTCAAGCAGGTATTCGGTGGTGAGCACCTTGGGCGAAGCGTTGACATTGTCGGGCACGTAGGCGTTGATGCCGATGGAGGCGTTGGCGCGAGCATAGTCGCGCAGATGGTCGAGCGAAGGGATCTCGGGTGCATCCTTGGGCTGGAGCAGATCCTCCTCGTTGACTTCGCCATCGGCGTTGCGACGCATCTGGTCGGCGCTGTTGCGCCAGAAGATGGAGCGACCGGCATAACCGCGCTCAATGGTGCCGTTGAGGTTGTCCCAATGGTTGAGGATGCGGATGTCGTAGGAAGGCTTCTCAACGAAAGTTGTGTCGGTGACGTTGGCTCCCGTCTGCTGCAGGCGAATGAGATGATAGGCGCCATAGAGCATACCGATATCGGTGGCAGAGAAGATGGTGGGTTTTCCTGCCTTGATAGTGATGCTGAACGAGCCGACGGGTTCGTCCTTTTTCCTGATCTTGGCGAAACAAAGTTCTGGTTCTCCGCCTTTCCAGTTTTGTGCAAGCTCGGCCTTGGCAATCTCAAGGGTGCTGGTGGCAGCGGGCGCTGTGCCTTGCAGCCATAGCTGCGAGCCATCGTGGGCGGACATTTTGCCGAAAACGAATAGCGACAGGCATGTCAGTAATGCGAAATGTTTCTTCATGTCTTGATAGATTATTTTGATGAATAGATTTCAATATATGGCGAAAAATGGATTTATAAACTATGGTGCTGCTATCAAGCAGCACTGATTGCAAATCCATTTTTCATCTTTTTTATAAATGTACGGTGCAAAGATAAGGAATAATTGAGGAAAAAGCAAACTTCGTTGTATCAAATTTCTCGAATTGCACCAAATAATGGACTGATGCCAAAAAAACGATACCTTCATTTAGCTTGAAAGCTTTTGAAAGTATCGTCCTTTAACATCACAAATAATAACTCCCACTATTCCTAATTCTTCACCATCTCGGTGGGGATGCGCTCATCGCTCTTCAAGGCGCGGACCTGGGCTTGGGAATCGTTACCCACAGGGCGGATGGTGAAATCGGGTGTGTTGTAGGAATAGAGCGACTGCGTGTAGAAACGCTTGGGGTCGCGTTGCGGCAGCAGGAAAGGCTTGGTGGCCTGTCCGTCCTGGCCGATTGAGGAAAGATAGATGCGGGAGTAACGTCCGTCGTCACGACGGCTGGTGAAGAGGAACCATCCGCCGTCGCTGCTCCAGTTATGGAAGCTGTCGGCACGGTCGCTGTTGACGGTCGTGAGCGGCTGACGCTGTCCGGTCTGCAGGTCGAGGAGCCAGAGGTCACATTCGGGATGCCAGATGGTGAAATAGCCATAGTCGGCGAGGGTGTACATCAGATAACGACCGTCGTAGGAAGGTCGGGGCCAGCTGACGCTCTTCCCTTCGGCAGCAGCATTGACAAGTGTATCGACCTTCTGGCCGATATGACCGGTGGCGGGGTCGAAGCTTACGCGGCAGAGGCTGTAGCGCTCCTTATCGTAGTCGGTGGGATAGATCTGACGGCGAGCCGTGACGAAATAGAGCCATCGGCCATCGGGCGAGAAGGCCGGACAGTTCTCGGCCCATAGTCTCTTCATGATGAGTGTGTCGCCGACGATCTGATGGTTTTCGGTGTCATAGACGAACACATCGGAGGAGGAGTCATAGACCTCGACCACATTCTCCTTTGTGGTGTGGAACATCTGTGAGGTCTTATTGGTGGAGAAGGCACAATAGCGTCCACCAGGATGCCAGTAGGGATAGACCATAGTGCCGCCCAACGAGTCGTTGACAGCCTTGAGCAGCTCGTCCCTACCATTGGTGTGGATCAATGTCGCGCCATGCTCACCTCTGATATGGAAGACGTGCTGGTCGGGATTGGCACGGTTGGACGTGTGACAGTTGATACACATGCCTTCGTTGGCATGGTTGTCGAGGAGAGACTTTTCCTCAAAGGTGCCCAACTCGCGCTCATAGATACCCATGAGGCCGAACATCTCGTAGCCTGGGGCGATGCGTCGATAGGTGATGCCCCAGTCGGGCAGGTCGGCCTCGGAAACATGGATGCTGAAGTCACGGAAGCGCGTCCATTGTCCATCGCGTTTTGCACAGACGGTTACGTTAAGCTCACGGCCACGATTCTGCTCCAGAAGGGCGTGCCACGACTGGATGTCGAAATCGGTGCAGGCTCCTTTGGAATAAAGCATACTCCCATCAGCTCCGTTCACCACGACATCGATGGCGGTGACACTGTCGTCGGCCATGGCGAAGTTGAGGGGCGCGATTCCTACAGGGATGGTGACATCGACGTAATCGGGATAGATGACGGGCAGTTCATCGACAAACACTGCATCCTGCGGGCCGGAGCAAGCGGCCAGCACAGCAAGAGTGAGCAGCAGGCTAAAGGAAAAACTCGTCTTTTTGGCTATCATGGATCTCACGGAGTTTTTGATAAGAGGGGTAATCGGAAATCTTCTCAGGATGCTCGACCAGGGGTCTCAATCGCTTGGCCCAGGGGCGGCAGTCGTCGTATTGCTCGCCTATTATGATGTATTTCTTGGCAAGATCATATTCTCGGGTGATGATGGCGACTTCGGCAAGGCGTTTCAGGGCACGGCTGTTGGGACGTTCGTCACGCATGGCGACCATGGCATCAAAGGCTGCGCGGCGTGCCATGTTGACCATGCCAAGCTGTATATAGATGTCGCTCATCATCAATGCCGAGGTTTCGCTACCCAAGACACCGTGGGAATCATCGAGACACTTGTCGAGTTCGGCACGGCTGCACTTGCCCAAGTGCCACGAAGCGAGGCGCACGACATTGTAGCAAGCTTCGGACGCAGTGGGTGTGAGCCGATTCTTCTCGACAATCTTCGCCCACTGTTTCTGTTGCATGAGCTGGTCGTACTCGTGTTCCTCTTGCGTTCCATCGGCCAACTGAGGCGCACGGTGGCAACCACCGCAAAGGAGACACAGGAAGAGCAGCAGAAGAAATGCTTGCAATCGGATAGCTAAAAGCCGTTTCATCATATATAATATAGTATAGGATTAAGACAGAAAATAGAGTGCTGCATCTACCGACGCAGCACTCATAATTATTCTGAAGTTGGTAGGATTATATTTCTATAAGCCTGGCACATCATTAATTGCTTCCAACGTAAGCCGGGTTCTGATCGCAAGCCTTGTTCTTATCGATCTCATCCTGCGGAATCGGCATATCCATCTTCAGGTCATTGTACTCGTAGTCACGATTGGTCCAGGGCACATCCTTCAGATCCTCAACGCTCTGCTTAGGATAGTTGGTCTTTACGTGGTCGGCCATGAAGCCAGACTTCTGCATATCCGGACGGAGACACCACTCGCAGTTGAACTCCTTACGGCGCTCGGTGTTAACAGCCACCTTCCAAACCTCTGAAGAGAAGCCCTTCTGAGCAGCATACTTGGTGTAGTAGGTCTTGGCATCCTCAACAACAACACCATTGCTGCCGAAAGGAATAGGATACTCGGTGCGTGTCTTGTAGAACATACCGCCATCATGCTCCGTCTCATCACGACCAACCCAGTTAGCGAAGTCGTTATAGTAAGGCAGGTATTTAGCAGTGAGAGCAGCCTCGTTGCCATCCTCGAGCAAACCGAAGGCACGATTACGCAGGGTGTTGATCTGTGCCCAGCCCTCAGCTTCGTTACCTGTACGGAAGCAGCACTCAGCATAGTCGAGCATTACGTTAGGCAGACGCTTCCAATAAATTGGAGTTGGGCTCCAGTGACCATCAGCCCAGCCCTTATAGTTGGCAGAAGCAGTACGCCACATCTTAGAACTCCAAATAGCAGGGGCCCACTCACCGTTGTTGAAGTGGAACTGCTTGGTAGCGGTACCAGTCTGGCCCTTACCGAGAACCTCCTGCAGATAGGGGTTCACACCGTAAACAGCGGGCTCAATCCAGTCGGCATACTGAGGATCGTAGGCAGGATTCTCGGGATCGATCTGAGGAACAGCACCTGTGTAGCAGGAACCAACACGACGCTTGTCACCCTTCTCGTAGCAGGAGTACCACTCCCAAGAGAGGTAGAGTGAACCCCAACCGCCGTTCTCAGGACATGCGGTGTACCACTTGAGCATCAGCTTGGAGGTCAGGTTACCCCATTGGCCCCAGTTAGTACCTTCGTCAAGTTGCTCAACCCAGATAGCCTCAGGTCCCCATGCAGAAGCGGGATCCCACAGCGTGGTGAACGACTCATTCAGTTTGTAAGTGCCACTGTTCAGAATCTGCTTGAAGCAATCTGCTGCCAGTTTGTAGCACTTCTCAGGTGTATCAGATGCGGGGTCATTACCCTCATGTGGATTCATACCGTTAGAACCATCAGACATACGATAAGCTTTCCACATGTAGGCATCTCCCAGGTAAGCCAGAGCCATACCCTTAGTAGCACGGCCGTACTCGCCATCCAGAGGTTTCCAATCAAGCTTTTCAGAAGCCTGCTTGAAGTCGTTGATGATGAAGTCCCACATCTCGGTATAGGTAGCTGCACGAGCCTTTTCAGGATCACCGAAGTTGTCTTCCTCAGTCAGCATAGGTACACGACCGAAAGTAGTAGCCAGCCAATGGTAGAAGAATCCACGGAGAGCCTGGCACTCGCCTTCGAGGCTCTGACGAACGTTAGGAGAAAGATTCTCTGCATCCTTAATACCCACCATGTAAAGGTTGGCACGGACGATTCCATGATAAACATGCTTCCAACCGCTGAGGAGCTCGCTCGAGCCAGAGTTCCAAGCCTGTACGTTCCAGTTTTTATCCCAACCGGTGGCCTGGGTATCGATTGTGGGATGACAACCTGTGAAGAGGTTGGGCTTGAAGCCCCAGTCTCCATCATAGGAGTCATTCGGGTACATCATATCGTAAACGCCGTTCAAGCCCTTCTTGGCATTGGCATCATTCTCATACATGGCATCTGAAGAGACAATCTCATACTGATCTACCTCCAGGAACTCATCGTTGTCGCAGGAGGTCAAACCGAACCCCATGAACAGCGCACTTCCGATAATGAAATATCTTGTTTTCATATCTGTTTACTTATAAATATATCTAATTCTATTTATCACACAATAATTAGAAGGTTACGTTGACACCACCCATGAAGGTACGTGGCTGTGGATAACGACCAGTGTCAAGACCAGTATAGAGAACAGAGCCGCTACCGCACTCAGGATCGCCATACTTGTTGTAGCCAGAGATCGTGAGGAGGTTGGTAACACCAAGGTAAACACGGAACTTCTGAACAAAGAGGTTCTTTGCGATGCTCCTTGGCAGGTTGTAACCAACCTGGAGGTTAGCAATACGGAGGAAATCGCCGTTCTTCACCCACATGTCGCTGACACGGAAGTTGCGGTTGGAGTCGATGATAGAAAGGCGTGGGAGCGAACCGCTACCATTTTTGAAGGCTGCGTCATAAGACTCCTTCAGGATGTTAGGTGTGCACTGGTCATCAAGCTGACGCATAGAGCTCATCTTCATGGCTGAGTATGACAGAATGTCCTGACCAAGAACACCGTACATATAGAGGTTGAAGTCGAAGTCCTTATAAGTAGCACCGATGTTAAAACCGAAGTTCAGAGTGGGGAAGCCGTTGCCGAGAATCTGGCGGTCATTGGTATCAATTCTCTTATCGCCGTTGACATCCTTGAACTTCACGTCACCAACAGCAAGAGGATGGTCGGAGTCAACCTTAGTCATTTCATCATTAGGAATGCGTGGATCGTCGGTTGGCAGCGATGCCAGGTAAGCGGCCAGATCAGCCTCATCCTTGATGATACCGTCGGTCACATAACCGAAGAATGAACCGATAGCCTCACCTTCCATGCTGATAGAGTGGTTGTTCCAGTCACCGTTACCGTCGATAGCACCTACCTGAGAACCATCGATATAGGCACCATTACTAGAGCAGGTTGCATACAGAGGCTCACCATTACCCATTCTCTTTACCTTATTCTTAATAGTGGAACCAGTCAGACGAGCGTTGAAGCCGAAGTCCTTATTGAACTGCTTATGATAACCAATTGCAAACTCGAAGCCCTTGTTCTCAATCTCACCGTCGTTGGTGTAGATCTGAGTGTAACCTGCTGTCGGACGGAGCGGACGATAGAGAAGCAGGTCCTTGGTGTTCTTGACGAAGTAATCCAATGTGATATCCCAGTCGTTCAGGAATGCAAAGTCGATACCGAAGTTGGTCATCTCAGTGGTCTCCCACTTCAGGTTGGTATCTACGAGGTCAGAAATCCAACCACCTTCACGTTCACGGTTGCCACCGAAGGCACCAGCATAACCTGGAGAAGTAGTATAGAAGTTGTAACCGCAGTTACCACCATCCATGTTCAGGGCTGCGATAGACTTACCAGCAACACCACCGGCGTTACCTGTCTGACCCCAACCTACACGGAGCTTCAAATTGTCAACAAATTCGTTGTCCTTCAAGAATGGCTCCTCGCTGATACGCCATGCACCAGCCACTGAGGGGAATGTACCCCAACGGTTACCACCACTGAAGTTAGAACTACCGTCCTTACGGATGGTACCAGTCAGGATGTAACGGTCCAACAGGTTGTAAGTAGCACGGGCGAAATATGAGATGGTATGCGTATCTGCATTGTAAGCACCATTACCCTGAATATCATCGGGCTTGTTGCTCAAGCGGATGTTACGGTTAAAAGAAGAGTCGAAGTCACGGGCGCTGGCACTTACCCACTGGCCCCAAGACTTGCCAACCTCATTACCGAGCATGACGGTCAGGTTGTGAATATCGTAGTTGAGATTATAGGTGAGGTAAGATTGAACACCGAGGCTATAGCCGTGGCTATTGTTCAGAGAGAAAGAATAGGTCTGGTCTGAGCCAGAAGGAATCAACATCTCCTGCCACTGGCCGTTAATCTGGTTCCAACGCTCACGTCCACCAGTGAAGTCTGAACTGTTGTTACCCCAGTAGGTATAGGTGCCCTGGCTGCGGACATCGAGCTTGTGATGCTCGGTCTCCAGGAAAGTCACGTCAACAAAGCCTGTGGTCTGGATACGATCGTAACCGTTGCGAGCACGCTCAGCATTCTCCATCTGCGTTGCGTATGGGTTAGCAGCGATAGAGGTGTTACCTTCCCATCCGTTAGGAGTCATCAGGTAACCGGCACCGTATGTTCCGTCAGGATTAACGAGGTTGACATGAACCATACCCCTACTTGGATCGTTCTGGTCGTAGTAGTCCAGGGTAGGAGTCATCGAAGCGAAGTCACGGAGAGAAGAAAGGTTCTGGTTGTTACCCATACCGGCATTTGAACCGTGGCTCTGGCTGTGGGTGTAGTTGATGTCGCCACCAACCTCCAGGAACTTGTTCACCTTAGAAGATACATTAGCACGAGTGGTGAAGCGCTGATAGTTGGTATTAATAACCAGACCATCGATGTCGTTGAAGCCGAACGAGATGTTGTACAAAGTCTTGTCGTTACCGCCGTTAACCGAAACGCCATAAACCTGCTTCAGGGCAGCACGAGTCATCTCCTTCTGCCAGTCAATTTCCTGTGCACCACTGGGGTTGTTCCAGAGCTGATTGATGAACATGGAGCCATCGTTGGTCTTGGCTTCCTTGATAGCAGTTGCATACTGGCTCAAGCCCATCACGTCGAGGGTATAAGGCAGTGTCTGCAGACCCCAGTCAGCGGTAATGTTGATATTGGTGTGACCCCTCTGGCCATGCTTGGTGGTGATCATGACAACACCGTTGGCACCAGCCGAACCGTAGATAGCGGTGGCAGAAGCGTCCTTCAGAATCTCGATACGCTCGATGTCGGCGGGATTCACAAAGTCGGCACTGTTGCCTACCTGCACACCATCGACAACGTAGAGAGGAGAGGCATCGCCATTGATGGTACCGATACCACGGATGCGGATGGCAGTCTTTCCGTCAGGAGAACCGTCCTGCTGTGAAACCATCACACCAGCGGCAGCACCCTGCAGGGCCTGACCGATGTTCTGAGGAACACGCTTCATCACAGCATCCTGATCAACGGTAGCTACCGAACCAGAGATGTCACTCTTCCTCATTGTACCATAACCAACGACTACTACGTCCTCAAGGGCGCGGCGGTCCTCCTCAAGGGTGACCTTCATGCCGTTCTGGGCAGGAAGCTCTTGTGAGAGATAACCGATGAACGAGAAATGCAGCTTAGAGCCGGCAGGCACATTGATTGAGAAGTTACCATTGAGATCCGTAATGGTACCGTTGGTCGTTCCAGTCTGAACAACGTTAGCGCCAGTGACGGGCTCTCCCAGGTCATCCAACACTTGTCCCCGAATAGTCACATTCTGTGCAATGACCATCACTGGGAACATCACGAGCAATACGAGGGCATACAACATGTTGCATGCTCGATTCCCGAACAAAGATTGACAGGTGATTTTCATAAATAATGTTTTTAAATGAAATTGTATGTAATTGTAAAAGTGGTTGTATGTCTATGATATCACTTAACAATAGCTAGGAAATAGTGAACCGAGCATAGATTCGGTGCAAATTTCCGACTGCAAACATAGCGCATTTTTTTCGGAATTCCAAAATTTTTCTTTTAACTTTTTTAAGAATTTGACGATTTGGACGCAACAATAGGATATTTGTAACAAAAAAGGGGGTGTTTATAGAGGCTCAAACTAATGGAATTGCAATAATTTTACGTTTGAAAGGATTCAATCCTCATAAAAAGAGTTTGACACGATGCAAGGTATTTTTTCCCTATACATTTATATATATAATAATGGATAGCTTGCAAGGATTTGGACCGAAACGCCGATTTCGCAATTAACTTATTGTACATTTCTGGCATTATCCCCTATTGATGCGAAAGAACATACTATCGAAGGTGAATGAATCAGCGATCCGAATCCGTCACTCATCAACAACGATGGCTTCCTTGTCAACATTTTGAGACAATAATCCGACGAAAAATCGGAGTTAATGATTTTTAACATTGCCACTTATTGTATATGTTACGATATACTCACAGCCCTTTGTTTTCAATACTTTATATAACAATAAGTCTTTCTTATTGTACAAAAACCGATAACCCCAGAAAAGATACAATAAAAATATTGTTGAAAAAATTTGGCTGGAAGTGAAAAAGATACTATCTTTGCATCGCAAATCAACACTGAGCAAGTAACACTTATATAGGTTTGCGCTCGATTTACATTATCTAATTCCAATCCACCGATCAACATGGACAAGGATGCTCTGAACTTCGACCCGCACGTCTCGGTAGACTGCGTGATACTCGGCTTTGATGGCGATTCACTTCAGGTGCTCCTCTCCCGTCGTGGCAATGAGGTGCCCGAAGAGCAATACAACAACCTCAAGCTCCCAGGGCGCCTCTTGCACACGGACGAAGATTTGGACGAAGCAGCCCTCGACATCATCACCAGTGTAACAGGCAAACGACACCCGCTCGTCAAGCAATTCCGCGCTTACGGCTCCCCTTCCCGCACCTCCAATCCGAAAGATGTGCTTTGGCTAGAGAATGCCATCAAACAGAAGATTGGACGTATCGTCACCATCTCCTACCTGTCGCTGATGCGCATCACTAACCGCACTCCACATCGCAAAGATGCGGAAACACAAGCATCGTACCCCGACAAGGCATGGTATCCGGTACAGGATCTTCCACAACTTGCCTTTGACCATAACCTCATCATTCAGGATACCCTTCAAGAATTGTATCGGATGGCAGGCCAGCAGCCGCAAATGCTATTTGAGATGATGCCTGCCAAGTTTACAGCGGCTCAGTTGCGCCGACTGCATGAACAGGTGAGCGGCAAGAAGATTGATGTCCGCAACTTCGCCAAGCTTGTGATGAACAAGCCTTACATCTTGCCCCTCAACGAATGGGAACAGAATGTAAGCCACAGAGCCGCGCGCTTCTATCGTTTCAAGCCATAGACATGGTTTGAACACAAACACTTGTCTGAACAGGACAACTAACTCACATCTTCAAACCATTAACTATAACTAATTATGAATCTACTGTTAGGATATGACGTGGGCACGTCATCAGTAAAAGCCTCTCTCGTCGATGCACAGACCGGACAGACCATAGCAAGTGCACAGTACCCCGACGCTGAAGCTCCAATCCTAGCCAAGCAGGCAGGATGGGCCGAACAGGAGCCCGAGATGTGGTGGGACGAGCTCGTACAAGCCACCAAGCGCGTAGCTGAGAAGGCTGCCGCAGTATCTTCACTTAAGGACGTCAAGGCCATCGGCATCTCGTATCAGATGCATGGCTTGGTTTGCGTTGACAAGGAAGGCAAGCCCCTGCGTCCAGCAATTATCTGGTGCGATGGTCGCGCCGTGCCTTATGGCAATGCTGCCTTCGATGCCATCGGCGGCGACAAGTGCCTCAGCCATCTGCTCAACAGTCCCGGCAACTTCACAGCCGCCAAGCTGGCTTGGGTAAAGGAGAATGAGCCGGAACTCTTCGAGAAGATTTATAAGATCATGCTCCCCGGCGATTATATCGCTATGCGACTCTCGGGTGGTGACAAGAAAACCACCATCTCCGGACTCTCGGAAGGCATGTTCTGGGACTTCAAGAACAATGAGGTTTCGAAAGATGTGATGAACTATTTCGGCTTCCCCGAGTCATACATCGCTGATATCGTTCCTACCTTCTCGATTCAGAGCCGTGTCTGCAAGGCCATTGCCGACGAATTGGGACTGCCCGAAGGCACCCCCATCAGCTATCGTGGCGGTGACCAGCCGAACAATGCCCTTTCGCTCAATGTGATGAAGCCAGGCGAAGTGGCAGCTACCGGCGGCACTTCAGGCGTGGTTTATGGCGTGCTTGGCGATGTCAACTATGATTCGCTCAGCCGTGTCAACACCTTTGCCCATGTCAATCATAACCAGCCCGACACTCGTCTTGGCGTGCTCCTTTGCATCAATGGCACAGGTATTCTCAATGCTTGGGTGAAGCGAACCATCGCTCCCGAGGGCATCAGCTACAGCCAGATGAACGATCTTGCCGAGAGCGTACCCGTGGGTGCTGAAGGCCTCAGCGTCATCCCATTCGGCAATGGTGCCGAACGTGTACTCCAGAATGTCAACCGTGGCGCCAGCCTCCATGGCATTAACTTCAACATCCATAAGAAGGCGCATATCATCCGTGCTGCCCAAGAAGGCATTGCTTTCTCATTTGCCTACGGCATGGAAATCATGGCAGGCATGGGCATGGACATCAAGACCATCAAGGCCGGTCACGCCAACCTCTTCCTTTCGCCACTCTTCCGCCGCACGTTGGCAGCAGTGACGGGCGCAAGCATCGAACTCTACGAAACCGACGGCTCAGTGGGCGCAGCTTACGGTGCCGGCATCGGTGCTGGCATCTATAAGGACAGTGACGATGCATTCAAGACACTAAAGCACATTGCCACAGAGAATCCTGTCGAAGATGTTGCAGCTTACAAGGAGGCCTACGAGCGCTGGAAGGCTTGTCTGTAAACTAAAGTTTGCCTTAACCCATATCCATAGAAAGGGAGCCGTAAAGACTCCCTTTCACCATATCTTTTTTTAAATGAAACGACTCTCTATTTTACTATTCATCTCTCTGCTTTCTCCTACCCTGCTGGGGCAGGTAATCATCAATGAAGTTATGCAGTCGAACATCGACTGTACGATGGACGACATCAACGAGTTTCCCGACTCATGGGTGGAACTTTACAATCCCGAATCAAATGGGACGGCCATGCTTTCAAACTATTCCATCGGCACTCAACGCGACGGCAGCGATGCTTGGGAACTGCCTACCCGAGGACTCGTCTCGCATGGTTATATTCTCATCTTCTGCGACAAGGAAGCAACAGGCTTGCATACCTCCTTCCGCATAGACTCGGGCAAGGGAGCCTGCGTTTATCTTTTCAGATCGAATGGAGAAATCGCAGACTCAGTCTTTATTGAACAGAAACAGCCTGCTCCCAACATCTCGTATGGCCGTGTGACTGACGGCGCCGAGACATGGGGCTACCAATACACCCCTACACCATCCGCTGCCAACTGCGGACAGATATGTACCGAGATATTGGGCGAACCCATCTTCAGCGAACATGGACGTGTACTGACCAAATCGAAAACCATCACGCTCACTCTCTCCTTGCCCGAAGGCACACCCGAGGGCACACAGATACGTTACACGACCGACGGCAGCGAACCAACTCTTTCTAGCCAGACTTACGTTTCACCCATCTCGTTTTCTTCGACACGTGTGATTCGTGCCAAACTCTTCTGCAACGGATACCTTTCGCCACGTTCCACCACCCAATCATACATCTTTATGGGACGTGAGATGACATTACCCGTCATCTCGATTGTCACCGACAACAAGTACTTCAACGACACGAAGATTGGGATTTACGTCAATGGCACTTACAGCAACTCCAAGAAGAACTACGAATACAACTGGCGACGGCCCATCAACTTCGAGTACTTCATTGAAACCGACAGCGCGAGCCAACTAAACCAACTCAGCGAGACACGTGTGGCTGGAGCAGCTTCACGAGGCCAAAAGCTCAAGACTCTTGTCGTCTATGCCAACAAACGCTTTGGCGAGAAACACCTCAAATACGAGTTCTTCCCCGACCAGCGTCCCGGAAAGAAGAAATTCAAATCCATCATGCTGCGCAATGCAGGCAACGACTTCGACTATCTGTATATGCGCGATGCCATTTGTCAGCGCACCATGGCCTCACATGCCGACCTCGACTGGCAGGCTTGGCAGCCCGCTATCTTTTTCATCAACGGCTCCTACAAGGGTATTCTCAATATCCGAGAGCGCAGCAATTCGTCGAACATCTACACCAACTACGATGGTCTCGAAGACATCGACATGATCGAAAACTGGTGGGATCTCAAAGAGGGCACATATGATAACTACATAGATTTCGTGCACTTCTATGAAGAAAAGGGACATACCTGGGAAGAATACGACAAGCTCATGGATCTCGACGAGTACATCAACCTGATGGTGATGAACCTATACTACAACAACTTCGACTTCCCAGGCAACAACTTCATGATGTGGCGTCCCCGCGAGGAGGGCGGACGCTGGCGTTTTGTTGCCAAGGATGTTGACTACGTCATGGGGCTGTATGGGCAGGGCACTTCGAGCTATCAGATTTTCAAATGGCTCTATAACCCCAACTACGACTCCAGCCACAACTGGGATGCGAACAGCTATGATAACACACTTCTCTTCCGACGACTGATGGAAAACGAGGATTTCCTGCGAGTTTTTACCGACTGCTGCGCCATTTATATGGGCGACTTCCTCAACCTTGATGGCACATGGGAAGTGTGGGAGCCAATGTACCAGCTCATCAAGACAGAATACCCCATCCATCGCAAACTCTTCAACCAGTGGTGGCCCAACTATGACAGTGAGCTATCAAGCGCGAAGAACTGGGTAAAGGGACGCACTTCGAGCTTTTATTCTCAGGTGGCCAGCTATTATTCACTGGGCACACCCATTGTCACCGACATCAACAAGCAGATGGCCGATACTACACTCGCCGACCTCACCATCACGTTCAATGGCATTCCGCTTTCGAAGGGACGTTTCGACGGCAAATATTTCCCTGCGCGCGAAGTGACTATCGAAGGCACACCGACTCTTGACGAGGACGGCAATCCCATCGGTTCGCGTATCGTGACAGGATGGACCGTAGTAACTTATATTGGTTCGTCGTCCACGCCACAACATTTCGATGGCAACATCTGTCACTTCACCATGCCCGTCTCAGCAAGCCGCATCGCCATCAATGCGACCTTTGGACAAAGCGAAGGACTGGAAGACATCACCATCGACCACGACACCACGCCAAGCGACATCTACGATTTGAATGGCAATCGCCATGACGCATTGCAGCAAGGTGTAAATATTATTCGGTTGCCAGATGGCAGCGTCAAGAAGATATTTGTGCGGTGAAAACCCTTATAAACCATATAGCGGTCGCAGGCCCATTGGCTTGCGACCGCTATTTTTATAAAAAGAGGAATTACTTAACGGTGATGGTCACCACGCTGTGGGCAGGAAGTGTCACTAGCAACTGCCCCTTCTTATCAACCTTGGCCCCCTTGAACGTGGCGGGCTTCACCTGGTCGGCTCTTCCGAAATCGTTGTAAGCATGCACATCGTCGGCGGTGATTATTTCTCCTTCGGCACTCTTCACCTTCATGCCATCAATGTTGACAGCGACCACATGCTGGTTGCTAAGATCCATGTTGGTGAGCGAGATGTGAAGTACACCATTCTTGTCGCGCGAAACGGTACGGCTCACTGTCGGTATCTGCTCACGGGCATTCACACTGATGTAGTTGCAAATCAGATCAGAGGGAACATAAGTCGCTTCCTTGTGGATGTTATACATCTTGAAGACATGATAGGTGGGAGTAAGCACACAGGGATCCATGGGATTCTTCTCGTTGGTAAGAATCATCGACTGCAGCACGTTGACAATCTGAGCAATGTTGGCCATCTTGATGCGATCGGTGTATTTGTGGAAGATATCGAGCGAAGAAGCTGCCACGATAGCATCGCGCACGGTGCTCTGCTGATAGAGCCATCCAGGGTTGGTGCCCTTCTCCACATTGTACCATGTGCCCCACTCGTCAACGAGCAGACCAATGTGCTTCTGTGGATCATAACGATCCATCACACGCATGTGATCAACTACGCAATCCTCAATCTGCAAAGCCTTCGACACGATGTTGTAGTATTCCTGGTCGGTAAAAGTGAGGGCCCAACCTTTCTTACCCATCGGGATGCCAGTCTCTGGATCGTTCTCGGTACCCCAGTCGCGCACGGCATAAAAATGAACTGAAATGCCGTCCATCGAACGGCCAATCTTGCGCATGCAGACATCGGTCCAATTGTTATCGGTCGAATTGGCACCCGACGCGATGCGATAGAGACGGTTGTCGCCATAGTTGCGTGCATAGATGGAATAACGGCGATAAAGGTCGGAATAATACTCAGGTGACATCTGTCCACCACAGCCCCACGACTCGTTGCCGACGCCGAAATACTTCACCTTCCAAGCTTTGTCACGACCATTCTTGCGGCGCAACTCTGCCATCGTCGAATTGGTGTCGGAAGTCATATATTCCACCCACTTCGCCATCTCTTCAACAGAGCCCGAACCCACATTACCTGAGATGTACGGTTCGCAGCCGAGCATTTCGCAAAGGTTGAGGAACTCGTGTGTGCCAAAAGAATTGTCTTCCACAGTACCTCCCCAGTTGTTGTTGACCAGACGTGGACGATTTTCCTGCGGACCAATGCCATCCATCCAATGATATTCGTCGGCGAAGCAACCCCCTGGCCAACGCATTACAGGCACCTCCAACGCCTTGAGAGCTTCGAATACATCCTTGCGATAACCCTGCACATTAGGAATGTTCGAATCCGGGCCTACCCAAAGGCCGCCATAAATGCAACGGCCGAGGTGTTCGGCAAACTGTCCGTAAATCTCCTTGGGGATCACATTCTTGGCCTGATCGGGATGAACATTGAGCTGGACATCCTGTGCCAGAATAGACAAGGGCAGCAACAAGCCGGCTGCTAATGACATGATGAGTTTTTTCATGAAATCTTCAATTGTTAATTGTTAATTATTTATTGTTAATTGATAAAGATGGTGCAAAGATAATCAATTAATTCAATTACACAAACTATTTCCCCGCTTTTTCAACCTTTTGAATGTAAGATTTGTCCGAAAACAATCTTTTTCACAAGTATTCTTGCCAAATATTCAAAAAACCGCTATCTTTGCAGCATCATCATAAATTTATACATAATTATATATGAAAGCAACAAGCAAAGACAAGAGCTTTCACTCGGATGCAACCGTGGCGAAAAATGCCCTCTTATTGCTGGCGGCTGTTCTCCAGATTGTCGGTCTTTCTTCGTGTGGTAACCAACTGCAGGAGTATCCTGCGGTGCTTGAGACTGCCGATAGCCTGGCGTATGTCAATCCCGACAGTGCAGTGGCGCTGCTCCAGAGTGTGGAGGCTGAGATGACAGCTTCCACCCCAGCAGTGCATCATCTCTACGACCTGCTTACCATCAAGGCGCGGGATAAGGCAAACTATCCGTTGACGTCCGAAAGTTTGATCCTCGATGTGCTCGATCATTATGAACATGGCGGCGATCCTAATAAATTGCCTGAGGCTTATTATTATGCAGGTCGCGTCTTTCGAACGTTGGGCGATGCCCCTCAGGCCATCGATTATTTCCAGAAGGCACAGACCACGCTGAATGAACTTGACCTTCAGAAACTCCCTGCTGCAAATGCCGAACGGTATGGGAAACTGAAAGGCACAATCATGGCACAAAAAGGGTATGTGTTCAGGAATCAGCATCTCTATCGTGAGTCTGAAGATTGCTTCAAGCAAGCTTACATATTGGATAGTCTGTCGAATGATACAGTTGGGATGTTTATGGACTTGAATGATATTGGCTATGTCAAGCAAATAGCAGGAGACAATGAACATGCCCTTCATTATTTCGATATGGCTGCGATAATGGCTGGTGAATATGGAGACAGCCTTTATCTCGAAAATATCATCGTTCAGAAATGTCAATGTTTGAATAAACTGAAGAGGTATGATGAAGTAGCAAAATATCTCCAGGAGTTCCATCCCCACTTCACTCGTAGTAATTCCGAAATTATCAATTCTCTTTTTGGAGAATATTACTGGAAGACAGGAGAAAGCGAAAAGGCTGTGCCTTACTTCAAATGGTTATATGATTCAGGTTCTATCTATTCACGCTCAAATGCTGCTCTTTGGTTTTCCGACTATGAGACGAAGCGAGGCAATGCCAAAGAAGCCCTACGATATATGGCTGAGTTTTCCAATCTGGAGATTGAACTTCGAAAGTTGAGGAATGAGGAGGTGACAGCATTGACCAGTTCTCTCTACAATTATCATTTGCGAGAACAAGAGAACCAACGGCTAAAGGCGAAACAGGAGGTGCAGAAATTGCGTTTTTGGATGGTGTCGCTCATAGCTTTTCTCCTGGTATGTGCTCTTTTCTTCATCATTCGTTACGCACGCATTCGCCAGCGTTATTTGAAATCAAATAATGAACACCTTCGTTACCTCCTGTCCTCCATGCAAGCGGATAAGGAAAAGCATCAGCAGATGATTCAAACACAGGCTGCTAATCTTCGAAACTCCGAAATCCATCAACTCATCGCAACGAAATGCGCCAACAATGAGTGTCTCTATAATCGTGATTGGTTAATTGTAGAAGAAACGATGCAACGACTTGCACCAGAATTCATTTCCAAACTAAGGAGTGTCCATAGCTGTTCGCCAATGGAATGGAAGGTTTCGCTTTTGACCAAATTCGGTTTCTCCCCAACCGATATAGCCATTGCAACCGCTCACACCAGTTCGGCCATTTATTCAATTAGGTCACGTCTTTATAAAAAGGTTTTCACCCATGATGCTCCTTACTCTGACTGGGAATCCTTTATAAACTCTCTTTAAATACATATTTTTGTACGTTTTTCCACCCTGCGCAAACTTTATGCAGACATTTGCATAATTTTTGCGCAAATCTTTTTTGGGTTTTTTCATAGCGATTCTCTTATCTTTGCATCGACAAAACCAATTATTCACATAAAATTATAAAGCTATGCGAAAACTAATATTACTTTTACTTTCACTATTGCCTATTATGGGATTATATGGTGAACCAGAGATTGAACTGAAAGAAATTCCCCAAAATCCTGAACACAACAGTCAGATTCCGGTCTTTCATGCAGAGCTCGAACTAAACCAATCTGTATTCGTTACGGCTGATCAGCAGTCCACATTTACGGTATCAATCTATGATGCGACACACACGAATCTGTTGTATCAAGGTAACACCTACGATGGTTACTATCACTTCACGAACACCTTGTCCGCAGGAAGTTACAGTATTGAAATAACATGCGACGATGTCTCGTATGAAGGAGAGTTTGAGATCGGCAATGATTGATTCCACTCTCATTTTTGGGGATGATACTATATCCTATTATATATTAACCCCTATCTTGCAGCGAAGGATTTCAACAGACCGAACTATTCAAAGGCACGGATTTCAAAAAACGATACGAGTAGAGATAACAATTAAAACAAACAATATGAATCTTAAACTTTTTTATTTGTCAACAATTCTAGCAGTCCTTGCATTTCTGACTTCGTCGTGTAAAGAAGAAGCAAATGATTTAACTCAAAAATCAATAATCACCGAATCTAAGTATGTTAGTAATCAAATTGATTCTCTGAACATAGCTCTATTTCCTGATCAGTATGAACCGACAAGAGGATGGAAACAATGGTATAAGAAAATAGCGGCGATTGCTATTATTGATGCGGTCGGCGCTGTTATGGGAACATTTTATTCATCTAACCCAGCCGTTGGTGCAGGTGTGGCTATTGTTGCATCAGCTGCAGCTACTTTTATTCCATCCGACAACATCTATTATTTGTCGCCGACAAGAGCCTCGGATGATTTATGTATAGTAGGATCTTTGTCTCCTATGAATCCAGCGGACTTTTCGTTAGTAAATTTAGTTCCTGAAAATGAATTAGGGAACCCTATACCTCAGATAGAAGACAGTATAGGTTATTACCATAATTTAGTATTGCTGGATATTAACAATATCATAGATTCAATTGGTAATACAACAATGGAAGCAATCATCGATAGCATATCAGAAAGGGTTAGCATATACTATGATATTCCAGTAAGCGAAGTTCAGGAGGCAATTGATAGTCAGGATTCATTGTATTCTTTTATTTTGATAAACAAGGATTCGTTGATTTCCAATACCGGAAACACCTATATATTTAACACTTTGGGAACACAATTCCCAACTCATGCACAAGACTTTCTAATAATGCGTTCCTTTTTCAATGGACTAAATAATCTAAATGTTCAAGGTAACGATGCAACGTATCTCAGGTACACGCTTAATCTAATACAATCTTCTAACTTGCCTTCTACAACGAAACAGCGGTTGAGGGATGCGTTTATCGTTGGGAATGCGAGTTATCAATTATGGCATTCAGAAGAATAATTATTATATACTAATATGAACCACAAAAAAAACTATAGTCTATTGTCAATGGTGCTGACCATAGTATTGTTGATAACAAATGTAACTAGCACATCAGCCCAGACACCCGTAACCATTGGGGAGACACTGCAAAACCTCCACATCGAGGCAGGAATCGGCGCAGGCACCCCAACACATTCCCTGATGCCCATAGACATACCGGTCAGCATGGTTTATCAATTTACCCCACGCTTCTCGGCACAACTCCTTAGCCGTGCTCAGTATTTCCTTCCCAAAGACGGAATGACCGACAAGTACAACTATGCTTATGGCCTGGGTGGAGGCATTGGCTTTGCACCATTCCCCATCGATTCAAAAGAATTTGGCACGTATGAAATAAGGGCGAACTTCACGGCATCAATCGGCAATTCTGACTACAAGAATATGGGCTATGGCATTGGCCTGTATTGGAGAGGAAACACACGTGGCCCACGTCGCTGCCTCGTTCCACTCCTCGGCATAGAGTATCGCGTCCATGACTTCATCCTCGATGGCATGAAGACCTCCATGGGTTTCTATCTCACATTCGGCATGAGATTTTAAGGAGCCTTTAGCCCTTTCTCGCTCTATCTACAAAAACCGAAGGCGCGGCATCGTGAGTGCTGCGTCTTTAGTTTTAATACATCAAAATATACGGAAATCGGCAACAAAGTATCAAATCTTGGCTATTTACTCACAGGAATCGAATTATATAATGCTCAAACAGGTCGAGAAAAAGCGCAAATAATAGGTGGCGTTATTGGTGAAGAAATATTAGGTAAAGCTTTTGCATATGGAGGCACATATTTATGTCCTGGTTATGGAACATTTGCTGGTGCATATTTTGGGGCATATTTGGGAGATGAGGGAGGCCGAAAAGCTGGAGCTTTTATATATGATTTTTTATATCAATAGTGTACCTTCATAATGAAGTTATGTTGGACACGACATCTCTGGTATGTAACTTTTTTAATAGATATAACGAATATGACTTGAAACCAGAGAATATATACTTTGGACTACAGATTTCGTTCAATACAAATTGAAAGAATCTCGAAAAAGTGAAAAAAATGTAAAATGTGTTCACTTTTTGTATATAATATTTGGAAATAATTGTTTTTCCCCCTATTTTTGCAAAAAAAGAATCTGTATATAACCTCGAAAATAAACAAATTATAAAACATTATGAATGATACAAATTACTTTTACGCCGTTTTTTATTCGTTATGGAGATTCAACTGCATAATATATTCTTGGATAGAAAGTTTTATCGGTTGGTTAACTACTATCCTTCCTCCAAAATTGCAAACAGAGACAATGAAAAATAGCAAAAAGAGACGTGATATTTATGCAATTAAAAGAGATTTTGGACTTAGCGTATTTTACGCCAAAAATGAACTAAGCGGTTTGCTAATATTCAAATCTTTTTTATTTGCTGCTCCTATTGCAAAATACATAGAGTATCAAGGTATTAATCGAAAATTGTCTTTGCTTATCCCATTGGGTTTATTTTTCATAATTATTTGTTATATTGGTGATGCAATGCTTAAAGAAACAGTGTATCGTAAATATATAAATAAATACGAAAAGAAAAGTAATGCATGGAAGAGGGTTTGGGGCATTATTACAATAATTGACATTGTTTTTTCCTTAATGTGTGTATCCACATTTGCTGAAAAAATAACAGATATTCTATTTTAGGGGTCTTAATTACATCATCGCATTTCCCAACATCGAAGTATCAATCACCTCAGTCCTTTCTCGCTCTATCCTCAATAACCGAAGGCGCGGCATCGTGTGTGCTGCGTTCTTTACATAATCTTATTCTTTTTAAACTATCTTTATTTTTTTATTTCTTCTTTAAAAATTAGGAACGAGTGTGCGTACACACGCCTATATGACGCGCCTGCAGGCGCACCTGATGACGTGCATGATGACGCGCCTGACGCAGATGACGCTCCTCACGCGTGCTAGAAAGCATAAAGCACTCTGTCGGCCGTTGTAATGCTTGCCGCGATCGGAGAAAGCACTCTGTCGGCCGTCATGATGCTTGCCGTGCTGGGAGAAAGCATTTTAGCGCACTTAAATGTTAAATCTCCGTAAACTTTCTCAAAAACCACGTCCGAAAGGAACAAGTTACCCGAAAAAACACTATCTTTGTGCACACTTTTCGTAAGTACCTCCTAATAGAACCACACAAAGATGAAGACACAAATCCTTTTTCTGGCAGCCTTCACTGCTCTGCCCCTTTTTGCCAACGACAATGTCATGGTCAGCAGTCCTGATGGCAAACTCGTAGTTAATCTTGACACCAAGCACGGACATCCCTGCTACAGCGTGACTTACGATGGGTTGAAAGCCATCAACAATTCCCTTCTCGGACTTACGACCAACGAACAGGACCTCACCAAAGACCTGAGCATCAAGAATGCCGAAACTTCAAAGATTGACGAACACTACAGGATGGATCGTTCCAAGAAGAGCGATATCCATTACGTGGCCAATCGGCTGCTTGCCACCCTGGCTACTTCGAAAGGACAGGAGCTGCAAGTGGAATTTCGTGTGAGCAACAATGATATCGCCTTCCGTTACCTGCTTCCAAAGCAGGGCGAAACGGGCTCTGTGCGAGTCTCCAGCGAGGCCACCAGTTTCAGTTTCCCCGAAGGAACAACTACTTTCCTCACGCCACAAAGCGA
The DNA here is from genome assembly GCA_017548545.1 of Bacteroidales bacterium. Taxonomy (GTDB): domain Bacteria; phylum Bacteroidota; class Bacteroidia; order Bacteroidales; family UBA3663; genus Liminaster. The sequence goes on from JAFYZW010000067.1 coordinate 29,034, forward strand.
TGCGATGGTAGGTTGGAAACGTACCAAGCCAAGCTACGAGGAACTCTATTGCTGGGATGCCCCAATTACACAACGTTCCCAGTTTGGTCATGGCTATACGTTCCCCTGCCTATTCCACGAGAGAGGTGTTTTTGACAACACTGCCGACGAACTTTGGATTATGATCAGCGAGACCGGCGTTGACAGCCATTATTGTGCATCACACCTCAGCGACGTCCATTCGAACCCGTTGAACGATGGCGGCCTTCGAGCCTCCCAACTCAACACGTTTAGCATCGCCTACCCGATGCAGGAAGAGAACAATGGCATTGGCACAGCCGATGCTGCCATAGCGCTTCCCGGCGTTACGCCTTGGCGCACCATCACCTTAGGTCGCACACTCAAGCCTATCGCCGAAACTACAATCCCATGGGACAATGTGAAGCCCATTTACAAGAGCGAACATACTTATAAATTCGGTCGCGGCACATGGAGCTGGATCCTTTGGCAGGACGATTCGATCAACTTTGACGACCTCTGCAAATACGTCGACCTTGCGCAGGCTATGCATTTTGAATATGTCCTCGTCGATAACTGGTGGGACACCAACATCGGCAAGGCAGCCGACGGGACAGCCAAGAATCCTGAAAAAAGCATTGAGAAACTCATCGAATATGCCCACTCAAAGAAAGTAGATGTCTTCCTCTGGTACAGTTCCAGCGGCTATTGGAATGATATCGTACAAGGACCTATCAACAGGATGGCCAACAGCATCGTTCGCAAGAAAGAAATGAAGTGGCTCCACAGCGTGGGCGTCAAAGGCATCAAGGTCGATTTCTTCGGCGGTGACAAACAGGAGACCATGCGCCTCTATGAAGAAATCCTGAGCGATGCCGACGATAATGGCCTCATGGTCATCTTCCACGGTTGCACTCTTCCACGCGGTTGGGAGCGTATGTATCCCAACTATGTGGGTTCGGAAGCTGTTCTTGCCTCGGAGAACCTAATCTTCGGCCAAGATCATTGCGACCTCGAAGCATCCCACGCCACTCTCCATCCCGTCCTTCGCAATGCCGTAGGATGTATGGAGTTCGGAGGATCGTTCCAGAACAAGTATATGAATCGTGACAATAAGCCCCGCGAAAATCGTCACGTCAACACACGTCTCACCACCTCGACGTTCAGTCTTGCCACGGCCATCCTTTATCAGAACCCGATTCAAAACTTCGCCCTTGCCCCAAATAATCTGGAGGATGCTCCACAAATCAGCATGGACTTTATGCGTGAGGTTCCAACCACTTGGGATGAGGTACGCTTTATCGATGGTTATCCTGGCAAATATCTTGTCATGGCTCGCCGCCATGGCGACACATGGTATCTAGCCGCCATCAACGCCGATACCCAACCCCTCAAACTCAACCTTGACCTCCGTTGGCTAAATGCCTCTGGGCTCACACTCTACAGTGGCGGCGACAATCCGTCAACGAAACCATTGAAACTCAAAAAGGGCGCGGCACAGCTCACCCTTCCCAGCAATGATGGGTTTGTCATCATAGCTAAATGATAAGGAATCTCTATAAAATAGCCCCGGAGGAAAAAACCTTCGGGGCTATTTTTATTACATGGGCAAACCTTGTCGCCTCTCTCAGCGGCATCAGATCTTGTCGTTTTGAATCATCGAAACCAAATCTGGACGAATCTCTGCATAATCCTTCGTCTGCAGATACTTTCTGATAAGCTCCACATGATGAAGGTTGTGCAAGTCGGTACCAAGGAAACTGATCATCCCCTCATCCAAAAGGCGGTAGGCCATCTTCTGGGTTGACTCGCCATAGTAACCCGAAAAACTGAGTAAATTGCACTGGAGCTCCACACCGAGGTCGAGCAAATGCTCGTACGACTTAAGTCCACGGCTCGAATAATAATGATAGCGCTCAGGATGAGCCATAATCAGGTACCAACCTTTGTCCTGAAGCTTATAGATCACATCATCAAGATTGAGCAACGGCTGTTGGAAACTGTTCTCGATGAGAATATAACGATCCTTGAGCGGACGAAGTTTACACGACTCCTCACCCCAATTGCCGGAGTTCATCATGTTAATGAAACTCTCGTCAAGACGATACTCGAAACTGAAGTCTTCACATTCGACAGGGATCTGCATATCATAAGCCTCAGCCCTCAGTTCGTGAAACAACGGCAAGATTTTTGAAGGGGTATTCATATAGCTTGGCTCTGTATGATGCGGCGTGAAGATGACACGCTCGACGCCGAATTCATGCAGGGCTTCCAAATATTCCAACGAAAATTTCATTTCAGGAGAACCATCGTCAACTCCTGGAATGATGTGGCAATGCAGCTCACGCTTGTAAGGCAGTGGTAACATTTCCCTTTTGCGATGAAACAAGAAATTCAAAAACATGCTATTATCTTAATATGGGCTGCAAAGGTAAACTTTTTTCAATTTCAAAACAAATTTTGCAAAGGAAAAAGTACATTTTCGCTGAAAAAATACCTACAATTAGGGAAATATTGCTATTTTTATATGATTTTTTGGCCAACTTACACAACATTTTTGTATATTTGCACCGGTATTCGTCGCGCATATATACGATAGAAACCAAGCACTGCAAAAAACTCAAATATTCTAATACAATTAAACCCCTACAAGGATGAAATCTAACTTCATGAAGGTCGGCAGAATAATTGCTGTGACCGCTCCAATCCTTTTGGCCGCATGTTCTGCTCCCCAGCAGACAAAGGAGGTCAACCTTACAGTTTCAGGACTCGATCCAGAACAGTTCGTCGATACTATCAACGGCAAGCCTACTGCACTCTACACCCTCACCAATGAGAATGGTATGGAGGTATGCATCACCAACCTTGGTGCCCGCATCGTCAGCATCATGGCCCCTGATAAGGACGGCAACCTGCAGGATGTAGTGCTTGGCTTCGACAATGTGAAGTCATATGCCAACCTCAACGGCAGGACACCATCCGATTTCGGTGCAGCCATCGGACGTTTTGCCAACCGTATCGACAAGGGCAAGTTCACCCTCGATGGCGTAGAGTATGACCTCGTCAAAAACGATCACGGCAACACGCTGCACGGCGGTCCTACCGGCTGGCAGTATCAAGTATATGACGTTGTGGAGGCCGACAGCTCCAGCATCACCCTCCAGATCGTCAGCCCTGATGGAGACAATGGCTTCCCAGGAGAGGTAACAGCCAAGGTAACCTATATCCTTAACGATGAGAACAACCTCGTTATCCTTTACAACGCGGTTACCGACAAGCCAACGGTTATCAACATGACCAACCATTCGTATTTCAACCTTAGCGGCGATCCCAATAACACCATTCTCGAGGATTCGCTCCTCATCTTCGCCGACAAGATGACTCCTATCGACGACAAGCTCATCCCGACAGGAAAATTCCGCGAACTTAAGCCAGGCGATCCATTCTTCTTTATGCCCGAACGCGGAAAACCCGGCATGAAGCTTATCGGTGAGAACATCAATGCCGATGACGAGCAGATCAAGTACGGCAATGGATACGACCACAACTGGGTACTGATGAAGCCACGTGCCGAAATGCGTGACCTTCCTCTTTGCTGCATCATGATGAGCCCCAA
>JAFYZW010000068.1 GCA_017548545.1 Bacteroidales bacterium
CAAAACTATGTTCAAAAAACTCTTTGTAGCAGCCATTGTTGCTGCCGCAAGCATCACGTCTTATGCTCAGACACTCAAGATTGGTACCGTCAACCTCGACGAAGTAATGCAGGCTATGCCCGAGACTTCGGTGCTCGAGAAGGAGTTGGCCGATCGCACTACCAAGTTCCAGACTCAGGCCAAGAGCATGCAGGACGAGTTCCAGACCAAGTACCAGGCTTATGTTGAGCAGGCTGACACACTTGATGAGCTGACACGTGGCGTCCGTGAGGATGAGCTCCGTTCACTCCAGCAGCGTGCTGAACAGTATCAGCAGAGCGCTTACCAGCAGATTACTCAGTATCGTGAGCAGCAGCTCGGCATGATTCAGGAGAAACTCTTCAAGGCTGTGAAGACCGTGGGCGACCGCGAGAAGTTCCTCGCCGTATTCCCCGTTAACGATGCCACTTATTTCTCGGCTTCTCAAACTACCGATGTGACGGCTCTCGTCAAGTCGGAACTCGGCATTAAGTAATAATTCCTCCCCTTTATGAAGCACTTCCTTGCATGTTGTTTTTTGTCCGTCCTCATCGCTTTCGGGATGAATGCCCAGACCGAACGGACGGAGCCCAAGTTCGGCAATATCGACATGGCCCAGCTTTTCAGGCTTATGCCCGAGAGCAAGGCCATCGAGAATGAACTCGAGCAGATCAAGATCGCCTACGACAACGAGATACAGAAGATGGGCGAAGACTATCAGATCAAGGTGAGTGACTTCGTAGCCGTTCAGCAGACGCTCGACCCCAACATTGCTGAGGCTCGTGCCCAGGAGATTGAGCAGTTGCAGCAACGCATCCAGCAGTTCCGCGAGAAGGCAGCACAAAGTCTTCGCGAACAGCGTGAAACCAAGACTGCCCCGCTCATCGAACGTGTATCGCAGGCTATTCAGGCTGTGGGCGAAAAGTACGGCTACACCTATATCTTCGACCTCAAGCAAGCAGGTATCATGTACTTCTCTCCAGGACAGTGCGACGATGTTTTCCCGCTTGTCAAGGCCGAGTTGGGATTCTAAATGACGAATAATGACAACAGAGGGTGCGGCAATGCCGCACCCTCTGTTGTTTTATCTATAGCGTCAAGGCCTCATCAAATCATTTCTCCTCTTCATTAATTTCATTGCCTCTGAGCTTCATGTCGCTGGTGACGCCGTCCTTCACCTCGATATAGAGGCCATCGCTCAAGCCGACGCTGACGGGAATACGCTCGAACTTCTGCGGCGTTGCCTTTTCGCTCGATGTGAGACGATAGACATAGGTTGAATCGCCCTCAAACTCGATGGCCGTCTCCTGTATCGAAAGCACCTGGCTACGATGTTCGAATTCAATCTTCGCATTGGCGCTGTAACCGGCACGAACCACGAGAGTGTCGGGTATCTGGGCTGCTGCCTTAATCTCGAAGAGAATGGCACCATTGCTTTCCATTCCCTTCGGGGAGATATACTCGAGGGTGGCGGGCAGTGTCACGCCCTGGATGGCACCGATGGTGAGATCGATGTGCATACCCTGACTCAGACGTCCTACTTCAGTCTCGTCGATGTTGCCGCGGAAAATGATATTACCCATATCGGCTACCGTAGCCACCGTGGTACCTTCGTTGAACGAGTTCGCATTGATGACCGAAGTACCAATCTTGACAGGCACTTCGAGAATCGTGCCCGAGATGGTGCTTCGCACAATGGTCGTGTTGATCTTGCCCGAACGTTTGCTGATGCCATTGGTCACAATATCGAGTTGATCCTGGGCGGCATGACGTGCTTCGACAGCCTTGTCGAGTGCATTCTTGCTCTTCTCGAACTCCTCGTGCGAGACGAGCCCCTTCTCGTGAAGGGTTTCGAGGCGCGCATGCTCACGCTGCGTCTCCTCGAGCGTCAGCTGAGCCGTGCGCACATTGCTCTGAGCGCTATTAAGCTGAGACATGTCAGGGATCACAGCGACCTTGGCAATCGGATCGTCCTGCTTCACCTTGTTGCCTGCCTCGACATACAACTCGGTGATAATACCCTGAATCTGCGGTTTGATGTTCACCTCGTCTCGCGGTTCCACCTTGCCACTGGCAACACTCGTCTTCACGATGTCGCGCACTTCGGGTACCAGTACTTCATAGACGCGCTGCTTGGGCTGTGCCTGTCGATAGAGGTAATAAAAGGTGTAAAGGACAAACAGTCCGATCACGCACCAAATTACAACATTAATGTACTTCTTCATATTATTATTGTTTATCTTTTTCTTCCAACTATTCCTCTCTCAAAGCCTCAATGGCCTTGATCTTCATGGCACGGCGAGCGGGCATCCAGCCTGCCAATAAGCCGCCGAGCACGATGACACAAGTGGCGGCCAAAGCCACCGAAAAACCTATCTGAGGATCGCCCAGAGGATAATCCTCCAAAGGATTGGCCTCGATAATCTTTCCCGCCAGCCTCAAGAGCCATACACCCGTCATCAGACCCACAATTCCCGCCGATGCCGTCAGTACAAGGCTTTCGGCCAGAATCTGACGGACGATGGTCTGCGGCTTGGCGCCCAAGGCCCTTCGGATACCAATCTCCTGTGTGCGCTCCTTTACAGTCACGAGCATGATGTTCGAGATACCGATCAGGCCAGCCAGGAGCGAACCACATCCTACAATCCAGAGCAGGATATCCAACCCACGGAATAGCAGCTTGAAGGCGGTGACCAAATCGGAAAGGTTGATGCAGAAGAGTGCACTCTTATCGTCGGGATGCACGTAATGATGTTCCTTGATGATACCGAGCACCTGCTCCTGCCGATCGCTGACCGGATACTCGTCCTTCAGCGTGATGCAACACAGGTCAATGTGGTCGCCCTGATTATACATCAGCTGCTCGGCATTGATGGGAAGGAGTATCGAACGGTCGAGGTCAGTACCTATCGAAATCAGATTCGAGAGCTTCTTGGCCACACCCACAATGGTACAATAGATACCGCCCACCTGCACCATCTGTCCGCAAGGATTACC
>JAFYZW010000069.1 GCA_017548545.1 Bacteroidales bacterium
GGTGTAAGGCATCCTTTGGTAATGAAGGCCACGCATCACACCATAACTCGACATCGACTCATTGTCCTGCACAAAGCGGATGGGATGACCAAGGATGGCTGTTATCCTCTCGTCGAATTCCCGCTGGGAATAGCTTTCGAAGAAGTAGCCTCGCGAATCCTTGAAGACTCGTGGTTCGATAATCAATATACCGGGTATTGTCGTTTCGATGATGTTCATTATTCGTTCTCGTTTATTTGCTCTAGTTTTACCTTCTTGCCTCGAATGGTGTGGTGCCACCAGAGGGCGGCCACAATTTGGATTGACTGATTGGACGACTGCTCGAACTCGTCAGCCTTGGTATCGGGCCAGATGTTGGCAAGACCATAGTAATATCGTCCCTGCAACTGAAGACTTACCTTAGGTCCGAACTTGAACTCGTAGCCGAGTCCAGCCTGGATGCCATAGTCGAATTTACGGCTTACCTCCATCCAATGGTGGGCTGTGACCTTGACTGTATATTCCGAACCCTCCTCACCAAAGTTGTCGGGCAGATTGCTGTCAATCTTGTCGCTCATATACCATCCTATCTTGGGACCCGCATCAAAGGCAATCTCGTTATGCTTGCCCATCTTGAAATAGACATGCGCCATGATAGGCACCTCAATGTAGAGCAACGAACGTGAGAATTGGAGTTCGGGATATTCCTCGTAATAATCCTTGAATCCTCGCCGAGTCAACAGGAATTCTGCCTGTAGTCCGAACAATGTCTCTTCGATATATCGGACGGCCACACCGCCCGTATAACCTTGTGCCATCTTCTGTGTGACGGTGGGAAGGAAAGAGTACTGGCTCAGGTTTGCACCACCGATGACACCGAAATGTACCTCACGGGGGATACGTGTTTGTGCAGTAATCTGCTGCTGAAGACCCAAGAGTGTCATCAGACAGCAGATTATTGTCAATCGGTAGGATGTATGTAGTGCAATTGACTTCATCCGTGATAATTGTTCACTTCTTGGCGCAGGTTTCGAAAAATCATTGAACCACAATCTTCTCTACGGTTGACTCCGGTGTAAAATGTACCAGGTAGAAGCCTCGGTTATAGAATCCTCGACCCATGCTTCGATCAAAGCAGAAGGCATTCTGAAGCCCGTCGGTCAACTGTCCATTCAACCGTTCCTCGATATGCTCGCCATAACGCGACAAGGCCTCCAGGAAGAATTTAGCGACATCATAACCCAGAATTCCATATTTTGGAACGAGCGCCATGGGCTCTTTGCCGTACCATTTCTTAAAGTTTGCATAGAAGTTCTTCAACTCCTGGTCGAAAGGATTCGCATAGACCTTCGAGAACATATACACGTTCAGGTCATAGTAGTAATCGATGAAGTCGCTCGTGTTGAGAATCCATTCGGGATAGCCCAGCATAGCCAGCTTCGGGGGACCTGCAGGATTGAAAATGCCTTTCTTCAAAGCCTCCTGATAACGTGCATCACGAAGAATCTTGACATGCTGGAGTCCACTGAACATACGGCGCATGGCTTCGGCCTGAGGTGTAACAGGCACGAAAACCAATGGTTCATCTTTCAGACCAAGGATCGAGTCACAAGCCATCAGTCGGGATGGATGAAGGTACGACAACTCGCGGAAAGGAATATTATGTTCAATAAGCGCCTCCTTCAACTGTGCCGGATATGGATCTACCTTGCGATTGCCCACACTGTCGGCGATGAAAACGAAGGTATAATCCTCGAAACGCTGCAGTATCTCGCCTGTCAAGCGGGGATAAAGCATGGCTTTCGACACATTTACCTGGAAGACGTGCTCGTAAGCATCGATGAAGCCGTTCGAGACGCTGAATGGGCTGATAACCGGAGTTCCCGATCGTTCGCCCCAATCGGCCACCTGCCGCAGTTCATTCTCTTCCATGGGAGCAATCACCACATCGGCCATCATCAGCTGAGGATTGGCAAGAATGTTGTAGAGCGACTCCGAACCCGTGTCGTAAGCCTGAATCGTCACCCTTCGTCCTCTTGCCTGCATCTCATCCACAGCCATCAGAACGCCCTCGTAGAACTCCACACTACGCATCTGCGTCTTATTTTCGGCAGCAGTGCCTGCACCGAGGTTGAATGGCAGGATGACAGCCATGTTCAATGTACCATCTGTCCAATGGTCCACGTCCGAGAGGTCCCACAGCGACCGCACATTGCCATTGTCCTGCGTCTGTCGGAATGTAGAGTTAGCTGTAGTGTCTCTCTTCGGCTCTTCAGTGATCTGTCCATTGACGACTTCCGGTACAAGGGGCATGTCAATGGGTGCCGTGGTAGCTTCAGGAATGATGAGTTTCACACCAGTCGGGATGCTTGTACCTTCAATCTGAGGATTAGCAGCCTTGATGGCATCTACGGTGACTCCGTATGCACGAGAGATGCTGTACAGTGTCTGACCAGGCTGCACGGTGTGGTAGCGAACTTCAGCATTGACGCTCTGAACACAGCACAGTCCAAAGGTCAACAAAATCGTCAAGCCGAACTTGCGTAATATTTTCATGCTTATTCAATATATTGCTTGTATTATATGACTCGCAAACATGTATGCGGGTGCGCGTATGCGCAAAATTCGACGCAAAGGTACGACTTCTTTGCGATATTTCCAAACAATTCGGTCAAAAGTTGCTCTGCACTATGTTTTTTTCACTTTTTGCTTGGCTAATTGCTAAAAAAGGTGTATCTTTGCAACGCTAAAAACTGAAAAATCATGTCCACAATAATATTAGGTATCGAATCCTCCTGCGATGACACGTCGGCCGCCGTCCTTCGCGACGGCGTCATGCTCAGCAACGTCATTGCCAGTCAAGCCGTGCACGAGGCCTTTGGTGGCGTAGTTCCCGAACTCGCCAGCCGTGCACATCAGCAGAACATTGTTCCCGTGGTGAGCGAAGCCATCCGTCGTGCGGGTATCAAGGCCGAAGATCTCACAGCTATCGCCTTCACCCGGGGCCCGGGGCTCTTAGGCTCTCTACTCGTCGGCCTCTCCTTTGCCAAAGGGTTGGCCTCGGCCCTCCATATCCCAATGATTGATGTCAACCATCTGCAGGGACACGTCATGGCACATTTTGTGACCGAACCCAACGTCCCGAAGGAAGTTCCCACCTTTCCGTTCCTCTGTCTGCTCGTCAGTGGAGGCAATAGCCAGATCATCAAGGTCAACAGCTACAAGGACATGGAGGTCATCGGACAGACCATCGACGATGCTGCAGGCGAAGCCTTCGACAAGTGTGCCAAGGTGATGGGACTGGGTTATCCAGGTGGCCCCATCATCAACCAATTGGCCAATGAAGGCAATCCCGACCGTTTCAAGTTTGCCAAGCCGCATATCGAAGGACTCAACTACTCCTTCTCCGGTCTCAAGACTTCCTTCCTCTATACCCTGCGCGATGCCATCAAGGAGAACCCCAACTTCATCGAAGAGAACAAGAACGACCTTTGCGCCTCCTTGCAGAAGACCATCGTCGATATCCTGATGGACAAGCTGAAGAAGGCTGTCAAAGAGACCGGAATACGTCAAGTGGCGCTGAGCGGAGGCGTTTCAGCCAACAGTGGTGTGCGCGAAGGGCTCACGGCTCTTGGCCAGAAGTATCATTGGAAGGTCTTCCTCCCTCCCTTCAAGTTCACCACCGACAACGCCGCGATGATTGCCATCGTAGGTCAATACAAGTTCCAGGACAAGGACTTCTGCCCGTTCGATGCCCCCGCTTTCGCACGTGTCACCGATCATTTCTAATATACCCAAAGACAAGTTTCTATGCGAATTCCCTTCAAAAACATAGTTGCGTCAGCTTCATTGCTCATCTTCGTGGCTTTTTGCTTCGACGCTGCATCGGCAAGTACCCGCCACCTCACCCGTTATCAGGCGGCCAACGACTATATTCTCCTCGATACAGCCTACGTCGATGAGATGCAGCATATCGACAACCAGGCCGACTCCGTGGTCGTCAGCGGTCATACGTTCAAAGGCCCTGGCCCATTCACTGTGCACTTCGAAGCCGAGATGTCGCGCAAACCCGACTATTTCGCCTGGGAGATTGCCGAGGACAGCAAGTTCCAGATACTCATCGACAGGTTTCGCACGTTGGAATACGACAGCCTCACTTCGCGTCTCGACTACGAGTTCTCCGACCAAGGCTCCTTCTTTGTGCGTTTCACAGCCGACTTCTACGAGTCGGTCGGCGACACGACCACCTACGACACCGAGGAGCCTTACGAGATAACCATCTCGACCTCTTTGCTCGAAGTGCCCAACCTCATCAC
>JAFYZW010000070.1 GCA_017548545.1 Bacteroidales bacterium
ATTCCACGCGTTAGGGCCCGAGAAATCGGTCACGTGGTCGGCACCGAAGAGCTGTTCGAGGCAGCGAAGGTCGGCCGGATTGAGGCGGATCTGGTTGTAGAGGGGGCTTACGACAATCTGTGTCGAAGTACCATGCCGTGCGAGGATTGCACGGATCGAGTCGAGCAATTCGTATTGGCGCGCTCCGATGACGACAGGCGATACCGAATCGGGGAACTGCACACCTTCGAACACCCGCTTTCGCTGCTCGGTGTAATAGGTACCCTCGGCTATTTCTTGTTCCAAAGGCACGAAGTCGCATTCGTTGCAACGCGCGTCATAGACGAACATGTCCTCGGTCATCAAGCTCTTCCGCAGCATGTAGGGACGCAGTCGATGGAAGAGGCTGTAATCCACGTAGGCCAACAGGAATGTCGGCGTGATGAACGTCTTGAGGTTGTACCAATGGAACGGCACCAAGTTACGATAGCCTGTCAGTGCAGGAGGTGTTTCGCACAGGTGCCAATGGTCGCACTCCACCTTCTCCAACAAACCTGCATCGACCACCATCAGCACATTGCGCAATGCGCCCTCTTTGCGACCGTGCGAGGCGATGAACTGCAGCTTCTGCCACAGTCCCTTCAGCGACTCATTGGCCGCATCGTAGTGATAGCAGCGACTGCCCTCGGGGAGATGGCGCTGCCATGCAGCGATGGGATAATAGATGCTGCGGCTGTTGCCTAGAATGAAGCTGTCGTAACCTTCGGCGGGATTGTGGAGCAGGAAGTTCTGCGTGGCCACATGGGCGGGATTGAGCGAGACACCGCCTGCCACCTGCTGCGGATAGTAGCTCTCGTAGTTCCACACCACCTTGAAGGGGTCAGCACATACGTAGAACAACAGCAAGGCAGCAAACGGCAGGGCAAACCATGCCAGCAGCTTTGCGAAACGTCGCATCTCTATGTAGAAACCATCCTTCTTCATCATGCTCAGAACTGGAAATAGATGAATTGTGTCGATGCAGTGGCCTTCCACAGCATCAGGCCGATGAGCAGGTAATAGATCACCCAACGCATCCAACGTCGGCGAGGCCAGGGTAGGTGCCACCATTCGGCCAAAAGCATCAGGGCGATGAAGACCATGATGGACTTGCTGTACTGCATGAACGACAGGTCCATGTGGCTCACCATGCGCCCAAGGCAGGTGCCGACCATCGAAATGCTTTCGGCACGGAAGAGCACCCACCCGATGCATACCAGCAGGAAGGTGAGCAGCATCGCGGGCACACGTTCGAGGAAACTACGTGTGTCAAGACCTTTGGCCCGCTTCAGCCAACCCATGCACCAGGGCAGGAACAGCAGGCCGTGGTAGAAGCCCCATAACACGAACGTCCAGTTGGCACCATGCCACAGGCCGCTCAGCGAGAATACCGCCACCGTGTTGACAAAAGTCTTCCCCTTACCCTTCCTACTGCCGCCCAAGGGGATATAGACGTAGTCGCGGAACCAGCTGGTGAGCGAGATATGCCAGCGACGCCAGAAGTCGGGGATGCTCGTGGCGAAATAGGGGTTGTCGAAGTTGGTCGAAAGACGGATGCCGAAGAGGCGGGCCGCACCGATGGCGATGTCGCTGTATCCCGAGAAGTCGGCATAGATCTGGAAGGCGAAAAGCACGGTGCCGTAGAGCAAGGCTGAGCCTCCCGATGACTCCGGATTGGCGAAGATCTGCTCGACGATGGGAGCACAGTTGTCGGCCACCACCACCTTCTTGACGAATCCCCAAAGCAGCTGACGGCAACCCAGCACGGCTTCCTCGCTGCTAAAGCTGCGGGGCGCGGCAAATTGCGGCAGCATCCTGTGGGCACGTTCGATGGGTCCTGCCACCAACTGCGGGAAGAAGGCGATGTAGGTGGCAAAGCCAATCCAGTCGCGTTCGGCACGCACATCACCGCGATAGACATCGATGGTGTAGCTCAACGCCTGGAAGGTATAGAAGCTGATGCCAACGGGCAAGACAAGATGCAGCAGGGGCCAGTCGGCCGAAAGGCCCACCTGCCCCATCATGCGGTTGAAACTCGCAGCAAAGAAGTCGTAGTATTTGAACAAACCGAGCACCCCCAGGTTGAGCACGCAGTTGGCTGCATTCGCTGCTGCCGCCCGTCTCGATTGTCCTTGCAGTCGCCAGCGTTCCACCCACAGCGCACAAGCGTAGGCACTACAGGTGGTGAGTAGGATCAGACCGAGGAACCGCCAGTCCCACCAGCCGTAGAACACATAACTTGCCCCAAGCAACAGCACGTTCTGCCACCTCCGGTACTTATGCAGGGCCCAATAGGTCAGGAAGACCAGCGGAAGGAATAGGGCGAATGTAATCGAGTCGAATGCCATGCGAAAGAAAAAACGTTCGTATTTCGGGCACAAATATAACAAAACATTGACAAAATACAAAATTTACACCCGATTTTCCACATTTTCTTCTTACAAACTGCGGAATTTCGCACGTTCCCGACACACAGAAGTCATCTCAACATTACGCCCACAATCATCGTCAGATAGCCGACGAAGCAGCAGGTGGGGGCTATCACGGCACGAAGATGGCTGAATACATCGGGGTTGAAATGATCCATCGTACACGAAGGTCCGGTCATGAGGATGAAGCCCAATGTGACCAGGCAGACCGACAACGTCATGATGAGATAGTTGCGGAGGCGGAAGCAAGGCTTGAAGTCATTGGCCTCGGCTGAGTTTGGAATATTGCTCATAATATAACTTGAATTTGGGTGAATAATTGTCGAACAAGTCTGCGCCGAAGTTGTTGTCGAGTTCTATCAATGCATATTGCATCGTCCCGAGCTGGCGTCGGATGGAATAGACGCATGAACGCTGTCTGTCCTTGTCGAGCGTGAATGCCCATCGCAGATACTCATCGGTTCGGGTAAGGATATCTCGGGCAATGTCTTCGGCTTGTTCGATATAGCCGCATTGCTGCAGACATCGCATCAGGGAGACAGACGATACATCGTGCGGGATGTTATAGGACGGCAGCACCTCCAGACAACGAAACGTGGTCAGCAGGGCACGTTCGGTATCGCCTTGCTCCATCAGGGCATCGATGACCTTGGCAAAGGTCATGCGATGGTAGGTACACATGTTGAGCGATGTTTCGTCGAGATAGATGCCCGGACGAGCGACATTGCCCCATTTGAAACGGTTCATCAGACAGTCGTAGGTGCGTTCCACGTCGATGGCCTCTTTCCCCCCATTGGCCGAAGGAACGACCTGATAGGCCAAACCCACGGTACGGAAATAGGCATCGAGGCCCACGTAGGTATCCGGGCCGACCGACACAGCGAAATAGACGGGACGGTTCCAGCCCGCACGGGCAATGCTATCAATCATCGACAGCTGCATGATTTCGTTGCGCATCAGGTAGGGCTTCTCCTTCAGCGAAACGGTCAATTCGGGCAAGATGCTGTCGGTGAGAATGGACAAACGGAGGTCGCGCGTAGGAAGATAGAGTAGATTGTTGCCAGCATACTGTACCCTGCTGTATGGGATGGGCAGACCGGGCGACTCGTAGGCGGGCGACTTCATCTGGTCGATGTACCAATCGGTCTGCAGGTATTCGAGATTGCATACCCTCACGTCGGTGCGGAATCCCTCCACTTCGATGGCATACCACAAGGGGAAGGTGTCGTTGTCGCCCGAAGTGAAGATGATGGCATTCGGCTCGAGCGACATGAGATAATTCTGCCCGAAGTCGTGGGCCGTAAAACGCTCCGAACGATCGTGGTCGTCCCAAGTCTGCCCCACCATCTGCAAGGGAACACATAGACAGGCCAGCACCGATATCGAAGCCACGATGACAGATAAACTATCACGCTTCAGCAACCGATGTATCAAAGCCGACATACCAGCGCCACCCATTCCTATCCAAATGGAAAAGGCATAAAACGAACCTGCATACGCATAGTCGCGTTCGCGTGGTTGATAGGGCGTCTGGTTCAGATAGAGGACGATGGCAATGCCCGTCATAAAGAACAGCATGCCAACCACCAATGCACCTTGTCGGCCTGCTCTTCCTCGGCGTATTTGCCAAAACAAACCAGTCATTCCCAACAGCAGGGGGAACA
>JAFYZW010000071.1 GCA_017548545.1 Bacteroidales bacterium
ATACCTAGACTGCGGGCCAGTGAGTTGGCTCCCTGTACGAAAAGCAGGAAGACGAGTAGTGCACCAAGCAGTGAAACGATGAACCACCAGTATTGTTGCAAAAATTCGTAAGACATATTATTGGGGGTTTGAGGGGTTTGAGGGGGGTGAGGGGTTAAGATGTGTAGTCGGGACCTTTCTTAATCTGCTTGAGCAGGATATTGATCTCGACGGCGAGCATCGTGGTGACCAGAATAAGGAACAGGAAGAATGTGATGATCACCGACGATGAATGCAGGTCGCTGACGGCTACCCATGTGGGGAGCATATCCTGGATGGTCCAAGGCTGACGACCGAACTCGGCTACGAGCCAGCCACTCTCGGAGGCAATATATGCCAGCGGGATGAGGATGATGGCAACCCAGTAGTGCCAGTTTGACAGGGCGGTGATGTCGCGGTTCTGCCACAGCTTTGCGGGGAATTTATAGACTCCAGCCAGCACGATGGCGAAGAAGAGTATGAGGAGGCAGCCGAGACCTACCATGATGCGGAATGCCCAGAAGTTGATGGGAATGAACGGCACGACTTGCGTCTTATCCTTGATGTAGCCGTAGCCGAAGTACTGCATGTTCCCGTTGATGGTGGCGAGTTGTGCGCTGAGTGAATCTACGGGCACACCTTCCTGCCTAGCCTTGCGATAGTCAGCCAGGGCAGCAATGGCTTTCTTGCCGCGTTCGATCTTCTCGTCGATGGAGGGTTCGCGTGTGCCATCGGGCTTGGTATAGCCATTCAGGATGTCGTTGATACCAGGCACATATCCGTGGATATCGTTGGTGGCCATGAACGATAGAGCGTAAGGCATCTCAAGCTTAAGCGGAGCCGATTCCTCGTTCAGGTAGTCGGGCTGGCTGAAAGGATTGACCCAGGCAATGGCTGTCAGCCCCTGGTCGGTGCCACCATTGTAGAGCGCCTCCATAGCGGCCAGCTTCATAGGCTGCACTTCGCCTACGTCCTGAGCTGACTTGTGTCCAGTAGCAGCTGCCAAAAGGGAGGCTACGAGGCCTACGATAGCGCCAATCTTAAGGCTCTCAAGCGCCAGTTTCGTCTCACGTTTCTTCATCAGGTACCAGCAGCAGACGCCGACACAGAAGACTGCGCCGATGATCCACGCTGAGGTGACGGTATGACAGAACTTGGAGACAGCGAAAGGCGAGAGAGCCACGTCGGCGAACGATACCATCTCATGACGCATGGTGTCGGGATTGAATTCGCAGCCTACGGGGTACTGCATCCAGGCATTGGCTACCAGGATCCACCACGCCGAGATAGTGGCGCCGAGACCCGTGAGCCATGTGGAGGCCAAATGGAAGCCGCGTGATACCTTGTTCCATCCGAAGTACATGACTGCCACGAAGGTTGACTCCATGAAGAAGGCCACAATGCCCTCGACGGCCAAGGGTGCGCCGAAGATGTCGCCTACGAACCACGAGTAATTGCTCCAGTTGGTACCGAACTCGAACTCGAGGATGATGCCAGTGGCGATGCCCATGGCGAAGTTGATGCCGAAGAGCTTCTGCCAGAACTTGGCGGTGTCTTTCCAGAAACTCTTTTTCGTGCGATAATAGCAGGTCTCCATGATACCCATGATGACGGCCAAGCCGAGCGTCAGGGGCACAAAGAGCCAGTGGTAGATTGCCGTGAGAGCGAACTGTGCCCTCGACCATTCAATGGTACCGGCGTCGATTAGCAGTAGATTTGTCATAATATGTAGGGGTTTGAAGAGTTCGAAGGGTTTGAGGGGTTTGAGGGGTTTGAGGGATTTGAGGAGTTTGAAGGGTTATGGCGAAGCGCGCTCGATCAACTCGCCGGCGACATACGAGGACTCGCTGCCCTTGGCGTGTTCCTTCAGGAAATTGGGGAAGAAGAACACTTTCAGGATGACGAAGATGATGAACAGCTTGATGATGATGATGGCCCATAGCGTACGACCAAGCTTCATGTTCTTGAAGCCTTCGTAATAAAGATTGAAGAAGCGGTATATAAAGCTGTCTTTTTGCATGGGCGCATTTGTAAGTGTAGTATTAGATGCGGCAAAGATAAATCCTATTTCTTAATTCTCCAAGTTTTTTGTCAAAAATATTTTGTGTTCTTCGTTTTTTTGGTATATTATGGTAGTTTAATGTTCGTGCAAAGAGAGAAATACGGATTGAGGTACCCAAAAAGATACAAATAAGCTATTGGGCTAACCGATATTTTCGATTAATCGGTTAGCCCAATAGCCAATATTATTTTGGATGAATTAGTATGCCTGGTCGTGGACCCCCTTAACGGCACGTCCGCTGGGGTCGTTCATGTTTCGGAATGCGGCATCCCACTCGAGGGCGATGGCTGTGGAACAGGCGACACTGGCTTCGCTGGGAACACTACGTGCAGCCGAGTCGCTAGGAAAGTGTTCGGCGAAGATGGTTCGGTAATAATATTCCTCCTTGTTCTTAGGAGGATTGATGGGGAAGCGTTCGGCTGCATGCGTCATCTGTTCGTCGGTGACAGCTGCCGTCGTGATGGCTTTGAGCGTATCAATCCATGCGTAGCCGACACCGTCGCTGAATTGCTCCTTCTGTCGCCATGCTACTTCGTCGGGCAGGAGTTCGGCAAAGGTCTCGCGTAAGATCTTCTTCTCGATGGTTTTGCCCGGACACATCTTTGCTTTGGGATTGGTACGCATAGCCACGTCGAGGAATTCCTTGTCGAGCATGGGCACTCGTCCCTCGACACCCCATGCCGACAGGCTCTTGTTGGCACGCAGACAATCGTAGAGGTGGAGCTTCGAGAGCTTGCGGACGGTCTCTTCGTGGAAAGCCTGTGCCGAGGGGGCCTTATGGAAGTAAAGGTAGCCGCCAAAGATTTCGTCGGCACCTTCGCCCGACAGTACCATCTTGATGCCCATCGATTTGATGACACGAGCCAACAGATACATCGGGGTGGAGGCACGGACGGTGGTGACATCGTAGGTCTCGATGAAATAGATGACGTCGCGAATGGCATCTAGGCCCTCCTGAATGGTGTAGTTGATCTCGTGATGTACGGTGCCGATATGGTCGGCCACCAACTTGGCTTTCGCCAGATCGGGCGCTCCTTTCAGCCCAACGGCAAAACTATGAAGGCGGGGCCAGTAGGCTTTGGTCCTGCTGTCGTCCTCAATTCGCATAGCGCTGTACTTTTCGGCTATGGCTGAAATGATTGATGAATCGAGGCCTCCGCTGAGCAAGACTCCGTAGGGGACATCGGACATCAGCTGACGCTTCACAGCAGCCTCCAGCGCATCATGGATGGCGTCGGCGCTTACCTCATTGTCTTTCACTGCATCGAATTGCATCCAGTCGCGACGGTAATATCGCTTCATGCCAGGCTCACGGCTCCAATAGTAATGCCCCGGCAGGAAGGGCTCGTATTGCTCGCATTGGCCTTCGAGGGCCTTCAGTTCAGAGGCAACATAGAGGGTGCCGTCGGCATCGTGGCCGATGTAAAGCGGTATGACACCGATGGGATCGCGCGCAATAAGAAACTCGTCGCGTTCCTCGTCGTAGAGCACGAAAGCAAAGATGCCGCTCAGTTGTTCCAACATCTGAACTATCTGCTCGTCGTTGGGAGAGGGGTTAAGGAGGAGGCTTCGATAGAGGGCAAGAATCACTTCGCAATCGCTGCCTGTTTGGAACTCATATAGTCCGGCGTATTGTCTGCGAATCTCCAGATGATTATAAATCTCGCCATTGACAGCCAACACCTGCTTGCGATCGGGCGAGTAGAGGGGCTGCCCGCCACTCTCGGGGTCAACGATGCTCAATCGTTCATGGGCAAGAATGGCTGTGCCACCACAGTAGATTCCGCTCCAGTCGGGGCCGCGATGGCGTAATTTCTGACTCATTTTCAATGCTTTCTGGCGCAGAGGCTGTGTCTGCTCACTAACGTTCAAAATTGCTACTATACCACACATGGATCAAGGGGTTTGAGGGGTTCAAATATATGACAAATAGAGGTAATTGGTTTCGGCTGGATATTCGGCGGCAAGGGTGTCAATCTGGTTGACGATGGGAACGATACCGAACTCCTTTCGCCACGATCGGATCATCAGGCCGGCCTTTTCCATACTGGTGATGGCTTCGAGCCCGAAGGCACGGGCTATCTGGAAGTCGGAGAATCCATAGACCTTGGCTGCATGAAGCAGAGCGACAAACTCGGGGTCTTCGAGGTATTCCATCAGTTCTGTCTTGTCCATCTGAAGGGCCATCTCGACCATTCCGGCCATCGACTGCAATTGCTGGTCGATCAAGACCAGATGCTTCAGCTTTTCGAGGAACCAGCGGTCGATCTTGGTCAGTTCGTGGATCTGATCGACGCTGTATCCGATCTTCATAGCCTTAGCCACCACGAAGATGCGCATGTCGGTGGGGTCATGCAGGGCAAATTGGATATCCTGGATTTTGATCTCGTGATTTTCAACGAAGCCATGCATGCCCTGGCCTATCATGCGTAAGCCCTTTTGCAGCGATTCCTCGAACGTGCGTCCGATGGCCATCACCTCGCCCACGCTCTTCATCGACGAGCCAAGCTGGCGTTTCACGCCGTGGAACTTCGTCAAGTCCCAACGAGGTATCTTGCACACCACATAGTCGAGCGCCGGTTCGAAGAAGGCGCTGGTGGTTCGTGTCACGGCGTTCTTCAGTTCGAAGAGCCCGTAGCCTAAGCCGAGTTTAGCTGCCACGAAAGCAAGCGGATAGCCCGTCGCCTTGCTTGCCAAGGCCGATGACCGGCTCAGACGAGCATTCACCTCGATGACGCGGTAGTCTTCCGAGAGC
>JAFYZW010000072.1 GCA_017548545.1 Bacteroidales bacterium
AGGCATAGTAGAAGAACGCATTCATGTGGCCCTGGGTGCCCGACCCTGTGGCCGAGCCTGTACACGGCACTGCCATGATGCTCTCGACATTGCCGTCGTTGGCGCTGTAGAACTGCTCGGCGTAGGGATTCTGACCTCCGAGATAGAGGCTGTAGTGTCCGGTGAGCTGACCCTTGAGGGCAGCGGCCTTGGCATAGTAGCCATCGACATGGTAGCCTTCGTTGAGATAGTGACGCATCAGCACCACGCGGGCATAATCGGCATTGTAGCGTCCGCCCTCGCTTTGATTCTCGACCATATTGGCACAGGCGTACTCGAGGTCCTCGGTGATGTATCGCGTATAGTCCTCAAGGCTGGGACGCTCCAGTCGGGCCAAAGCCTCGGCATCGCTGCAGAGCTCAGGATCGACAATGACGGGCACAGGACCATAGAACTGACCCAGATAATACATCATCAGAGCGCGAAGCAGGCGTGCCTCGCCGATGAGTTCCTTCTGCCGGTTTCCGGAGAAAATGCCCGGATCGGCCTTCTCAAGGTCACCGATGATCTTGGTGAAACGCGTCACGTCGCGTATCTTCTCGAAGTGATTGGGCGAACCTCCAGACCCACGGCCCACAAGTTTCAGCGTCTCGAAGTTTGCCACCGACATGTTGGTCCAGTCGGTACCCCATGTCCCCATATAACGGCTCTGCGTATCGGACGTAAAGTCGAGCATACGGTACAGGCCGCCCTCGGGCACATAGAAGTTATGCTGCCAGGCACTGCCGAAGCTGTAACCCCAGTTGATGGTGAAAGGAACGTAGCAATCCATCATATAAGCCTCGTAATCCGACTCGGTAGCCGGGAAATTGGTGGTCGAAAGCACACCATAGATCTTCGCATCGAAGTCGTTTTCACAACCGCAAAGCAGTGTGCATCCTGCCAATAACGTAGTATATATCAATTTCTTCATGATAGTATGTCTTTTTGAAAGTTAATCTGATTAGAATGCCAACTTGACGCCAAGCGAGAAAGTACGTGTCATGGGGTACTCGGCCTTGCCGGCCTTATAGTTGCCTCCCGAATAGACCTCGGGGTCGTAGCTTTCGAACGAAGTGAAGGTGAATGGGTTCTGAACATCGGCGTAAACGCGGATCTGGCTGATGGTCTTGCCGAGCCTGCCGAGGTTCGAACGATCCCAGTTGTAGCCAAGGGTGATGTTGCGCACACGGATGAAGTCGGCATCCTCATATCCGGTGTCATCGCCGGCACCACCTGGGAGCGGGCTTGCGGAACTGTTGAGGGAATATGCGATGCCCGGGATCGTTCCACTCTGGTTGTCACTGGTCCAAACCTTGTCCATCAGGACGCTCTGGTTGCCTGCGCCTGCTGCGAGTTCGGAAGAACTGGTCCAGGAATATGCATAATTGTACTTCTTCAGGCCCATCTGCGAGTAGATGAAGACACTGAGGTCCCAATGCTTGAAGCGGAAGTCGTTGCCGAAGCCCCAATAAATGGAAGGATTCACATCGTTGCACTCCACGTCATCGACGGTGATCTGGCCGTCGCCATTGAGATCACGGATGATCGGCATACCCGGCAGCTGCCAACCAGCGGGCTGATGGCTTGGCATATTGCTCTTGTCGGCGTTGATGATGCCATCGGTACGATAGAGGTAGAGGGCATTGACCGGCTCGTCTTCCTTGAGCTGGTAGTCCAGATAGTCGTAGTTAGGCATACGCTCTACCCAATAGTCCTTGTAATGCGAAAGGGTGAGCACCGATGTCCAGACGAAGTTGTTGTTCTTGACATTGGTGGTATTGAGGGTGAGATCCCAACCCGTTCGACGCTCGTGAGCGCCATTGATGGGATAGGTCGAGAACATGTCAAGGCCCGAGGAATTGGCGGTGCCAAGCATATTGGTGATGTCGTTGCGGAAGAGGTCGAAACTGCCGGAGAGGCGATCCCTGAACACCGAGAAATCGACACCGAAGTTCAGCATCTTGGTCTTCTGCCATGTCACGTCAGGATAGTCCTGGCTGGCAAGATAGTAGGGCACGTATTTGGTGGAGTTCTGATCGAACATCACATAACTGCCGTAAGCGGTAAATGAACCATAAAGCGAAGCGCCGAGGTTGTCGCTACCTGTCATGCCGTAGGATGCACGAAGCTTGAGGAGATTGATCCAGTCAACAATTTCCATGAACTTCTCGTTCATTACCTTCCAGGCAAGAGAAACCGAGGGGAACCAGTTGTACTTCTTGTTGTCGAAGAACTTGTCGGTGCCATCACGACGCATCGTACCGGCAATCACATAACGGTCGAGCAGATCGAGGCTGGCGCGAGCGAACTGCGAACGCTTCTCGTCTTCGGCGTGATAGGAACCGGGAGCGACGTTTCCGGCTGCTGTCGAGATGTTGTCGTTGCCAATCACATCGTTGCCATCGTAGTAGCTGACATTCATGCCGGTGTATTTGTTGGTGTAACGACCCATACCTGCTACAGCATCGAAGATAATGTTATCGTCGAACCAGCTGTAGTTGAAGTTAAGGGTGCCTTCGAGGGTGGACCCGTAACGCTCGTCGCGAACAAGCGAGCCGCGGGACTGATAGGTCTGGTCGAACCAAACATCGGATGGGATATAGACCGAACGCTGGGCGTGCTCGTTGTTGTAGCCGTAAAGGAGCTTGGCGGTGAGATGCTTCTTCCAGATGTCGAAGTCGAGCGTGAAGTTCACATTCCATCCGGTGCTGCGCGAAACGTCCTCCATCTTGTCCATGCCGAAGGCATTGGGGATGGTGCCGAAGGTGTTGAGGTTGCCCTGCTCGTCGTAAACGCTCATGTTGGTGGGATAGGCCATGGCTGCTGCCAAGGCACCTGAAGCCTGCGAACCACGTCCATTGGAAGAGCCTCCGACGGTACCATTGTGGTTCTTGTTGCTATTGAGGTTGATGGCAGTGGTGAGTTTCATGAAGCTGAATAGCTGAGCCTGCACATTGCTGTGCAAAGTGTAGCGGGTGAAGTCGCTGTTGCGCACCGTGCCGTCCTGGGCAAAGAAATTGCCCGAAAGATAATAGTTGAGCTTGTCGGTGCCACCCTGTACGGTGATGTTGTGCTGATTGATCGATCCGTCCTTGAGCACATGTCCCTGCCAATCGGTGGTCTGTGCCGAGGCAATGGCTGCATCGGTATAGGGAGCAATCCAGTTGCCATCGAAAGCAGCACCGCCATAGATCCCCATACCGTTATTGAGGAGGTAACGCTCGCGTGAGAAGATATTCACATATCGCTCATAGCCCTGGGCATCGAGCATCTCGAGATACTTGTAGTTGCTGACGTACGATACGCTTCCGTCGTATGTCACCTTCACGTTGCCACTCTTTCCCTTCTTGGTGGTGATGAGCACAACGCCATCGGCTGCACCGATACCGTAGATGGCAGCAGAGGCATCCTTCAGCACCTCGATGCTCTCGATATC